>CAZGEF010000123.1:0-6816 GCA_964525005.1 uncultured Rhabdothermincola sp. | reverse complement strand
CTTGGACAACAGCTCGAAGCCGTCGACCTTGACCGACAGCTCGCCCTTCTTGGTGACCATGACCGTGCCGGTCGCGCCCACCCAGTCGCCGCGGTCGAGGTCGTTGAACTCGCCGAAGGACTCCTTGCCGAGCACGCCCTGGGTGACGAACAGCTGGACCTCGCCGGAGCGGTCGCGCAGCTGAGCGAAGGTGAGGCGGCCCTGTTCCCGCTTGAGCATGATGCGCCCGGCGATGCTGACCCTGGTCTCGGTTTCCTCGCCGGCATCGAGTCCTTCGAACGCGGCCCGCAGCTCGCCGATGGTGCGGTCGCGATCGAAGCGGTACGGGTACGGCTCGACGCCCCGCTCTCGCAACGCGGCCACCTTCTCCAGCCGCACCGACCGCACATCTGCGGTGGAGAGCTCCTCGGGACCGTCGGCAGGTGCGCTGGGCGCGATCAGCTCGGCGGACGGATCGGAGGAGTCGGGCTGCGCAGGGTGGTTGTCGGACATCGCTTCCTCTCGGGAGCCCACGAGTTGGGCCGGGCATGCACCCGATGCGCCGGTCGATGCGCCGGTCGGCGGCGTCACCCTAGTGCTCGGCCCCTGGCCGGCCCGAGTCCTGTCCGTCCCCCGGACGCGGGTACCTGCGCCGCAAGCTCGGCCCCGAGGCCATCGAGACCGTGCAGGGTGCCGGCTACCGGTTCCGCGCCTGACCGATCGGCTCACGCTCGGTCCGGGCCGGGTCCCCGGTCGAGTCGACGAGCCACCGGAGGTAGTCCGGGAGGCCGCCGTCCATCGCCACGTGGAGGAGCTCGGGGACGTCGTACCGGTGGTGCTCGGCGACGGCGGCCTCGATGCTGGGCACCGACGCGCTCGGGGCCTTGATCAGCACCAGCACCTCGTCGTCCTCGCGCACCTCGCCGTCCCAGCGGTACACGCTGTGGATGGGAACCATCTGGACGCAGGCGGCGAGTCGGTGCTCGACGACGAGGCGGGCGAGCGTGCGAGCGTCGTCGGCTGAGGCGACGGTCGTGAACACGATGCTGGCCCCGGCTGCGTCACGATCGGACATGAGACCGCCCTGGTGGATCAGTGAGCACGGCTCGGGGCGGGGCGGGGGCATCGAGCTCGGTGGACCGGGTGGTGCCGACGATGCGCCTGGCTCGCACCGCGACCTCCTGGCGGTAGACGAAGCACGAGTCGTTCACCGCACCGCCGTCGGCGGCGACCGCGTACCGGTCGAGGTCCAGGCCCCGGGAGGTGGCGATGTGGGCGGCCCGGCGCAGCACGACGGCCCCCTCGTGCTCCACCGGATCGGTGAGGTGCTCGTCGATCCAGCGGAAGAACGCACCGCCGCTGATCGTCATGCCCGCGAACCGCTCGGGTGCGACCACGAGGTTGTCCTTCAGGGTCCACGACAGCAGCTCGTCACCGTTGCGCCACATCGTGGCGGTTCGGTGGCGATGACCGGCGTCCGGGACGAGGATCTCGAGGTCGAGCTCGTCCGGGTCGTCGGCGTGGCCGCACGCCAGCACCGCGAGGTCCACCACGTGCACGCACTGGGCCAGGCGGTCCTCGAACCAGCCGTGCCGTGCGCCGGCGTCGGCCAGCCGGGTGCCGACCAGCCGGCGGATCCCGTTGGCGCCGCCGGGGCACGCATCCCACGGATGACGAACGCCGTCGGCGGTCGCCGCGGTCACGACGCCGTCGGCGTGGTCGACCCGGATGGCGAAGTGGTGGACGTAGTCCTCCATCTCGGCGTCGACGTGGCCGCGCCCGCCCGGCGCGGCCCGGCCGTCGTCGTGGTGCGGTCGGATGGAGATCCTGCGCCGGTAGGTGGCGTCGCCGAACGGGAAGGCGGTGCCGTCGATCAGGTCGCGTTCGAGCGTGGGGTGCGGCGCAGCACAGGGGTCGCTCATCGATCGCACCGTACCGCGCGGGCCCTCCGATCCCCTACGGTGTGGCCGCGCAGCACGCGCTGCGCCTGGGGACGACGACCGTCGAGGAGCAGGTGCTGTGGATGAGACCGTCGCGTGGGGAACGATCGACGAGCGGGAGATCACGTTCCCGATGGAGGTCCCGGACTTCAACGGGTTGAACCTGCTCTACACGGTGCCGCTCGACGGCGCCCAGGCCCTCGTGCCCGGCGCGTCGTTCCGGGTGATCGAGACCACGCCGGGTGAGGCACAGCTGATCCTCGCGGTGTGCGACTACGTCGACAACCCGTGGGGCGACTACAACGAGGTCAACTTCGGGTTCCTCGTCCGCCCCCGCGGCGCGCCCGATGAGCTGGACGCCAGGACCGACGTGAGCCCGTCGGCTGATGCCGTCGGCTCGTTCATCTACCGCATGCCCGTCAACCAGGCCTTCACCTGCGAGGCGGGCAACCGGGTGATGGGGTTCCCCAAGACGGTCGAGACCATCGACATCGCCTACACCGACTCCACCGTCAGCATCGGGCTGGTGTCCGACGGGGCGACCGCGCTGTCGATCGAGGTGCCGCGGGTCGACTCCCCCGGGAGCTCCGACCGCACCGAGACCGTGTGCTACTCGTACCTCGACGGCGCCCCCTACGGCACGGCGCTCGCCATCGAGATGGGCACCGGGCTCATCGACCCGGCGGAGGTCCGGCTCGAGCTGGGGACCGGGCCCATCGCCGACGAGCTCCGCCTCCTCGGCCTGCCCAGGCCCGCCGATGCCGCCATCTGGGGAGAGGGCCTCGCCGCCACGTTCCACCTGGGCCAGCCGGTCGAGGGCGCCTGACTCCCCACGGCGACCACGACGACCGTGGCGGGCTCGACCGGCGGCCCCGCTAGCCGGTCGGCCGGTTGTTCGACTTCTCCTCGTAGACCTCGCGGTCTGCCGCCTCGAGGACCGACCGCACCGATGAACCCGGTTCGATCAGGGCGGAGCCGATGCTGGCGTCGACCTCCACCGCCACCCCGTCGACCACGATGACACCGGTGATCGTGTCGCGGACCCGGCCGATGATGGTCGCGACCTCCGTCGGCTCGACGGCGTCGGTGAGCACCACGAACTCGTCACCGCCGTAGCGGGCGGCGACCGCTTCCGCCGCGAGGGGGTCGCCGGGATCCGCGGGATCCACGAAGCGACTCGCCACGTCCGTGTCTCGGAAGGTCTCACGGAGCCGATGGCCGACGATCTCGAGCACGCGGTCGCCGGTCGCGTGGCCGAGCTCGTCGTTGACCTGCTTGAATCCGTCGAGGTCGATGAACAGGGCGGAGCCGCTCGGCTGCTTCGCCCGGTCAGCGACCGCGAGGTAGCGCTCGAGAGCGCCTTCGAGCACCGCCCGGTTGTCGAGGCCGGTGAGCACATCGGTCGACGCGAGGTGGCGCAACTGCTCACGCTCATCCTCCTGCGCCGTGATGTCGGAGACCGAGATGATCACCACCGGATCACCGTGGTCGTCGACGCCGTTGCGCGTCGTGATCCAGCCCCGACGCACCAGCCCGGCCGGTGTCGTGTAGCGGAAGCGCAGCCGGGTGACCTCGATGAACTGCGGTCCCGTCGTGGGCTCGTCACGCCACCACTCGTCGATCTCGTCGACGGCGCCGGCCGTGGCGGTGCCGACCTCGTCCTCGTCGATGTCGAAGCCTGCCATCACGACGGGATCGAGGCGCTGACCGGCGAGCGAACCGGGTTCGATGCCCAGCGTCTCGTAGATCGCCCGGTTGGCGAGCACGACCCGACCCCGGGCGTCGAGCACGAGGACCCCGACGACGAGCGAGTCGAACACGGTGTGGAGCAGCCCCGCCCTCGAGCCCTCAGGGGTCGTGCTATCGATCGTGCGCATGTCGTTGGGCGACATCGAGGTCCTCATCCGGCGTCACCGCACCATACGAGCGCACCCGTCCGTTGACACATCGCGGTCCTCGCCAACCCGATCACGCCGCCGCGACGTCGGGACCGGCGACGACGATCCGGCCCTGGCGGCGCACCAACATGCCGATGGCGAAGATCCCACCCAACGCCAGCAAGCCCGCCGCGGCGAAGCTCGCCCGGTACGACAGCAGCGTCACGAAGAGGCCGAGGAACGGTGTGCCCAGGCCCGATGCGAGGTCGAAGAACAGCGAGAACGTCCCGACCGCCTGACTGCGCTCGGCCTCGGGGGCTGCGGTCATGGCGAGCGAGAACAGCGCGGGGAACAGCAACGACATGCCGATGGCGAGGCCCACCGTCGCCACCCACACGCCCGCCGACGCCGACCACACGGCGAGCAGGATCCCGCAGGCGCCGAGGATCGACAACGAGATCGTCGATGCCCGGCGCCAACCCAGCGTGTCGGGGATCTTCGCACCGAAGACGCGGATCACGAGCACGAGCCCGGCGTAGACGAAGAAGACCGGAGCGGTGTCGTCGATCGACACCTCCGGGCCGTAGAGCGACAGGAACGCGGCGAAGCCGACGAAGGGCAGCAACCCCAGGAAGAGGATGACGCCGGGGCCGACGGCGGCGGGATGCAGGAGTCGGAACGGCTGGCGCTCGCCCGCCGGCACCGGGCTCGCCGGCGTGGCCAAGCCGAGGATCGCCGCGACGAGCGTGATGCCGCCGGCCACGAACCAGACCCCGTCGTAGGAGTGACCGTCGATCATCGACTCGCCGATGGCCGGACCGAGCGCCAGCCCGGCGTAGAGCGCGACGGAGAAGTAGGACGCCGCCTCACCGCGACGGTCGTCCGGGGCGAGGTCCTGGACCGCGGTCGCGGCCCCCACCCACATGGCGGCCTCGCCGATGCCGGTCAACACTCGGAGGGCGATGAGCATCGGTGTGGAGTCGACGAACGCGTAGAGGAACATCGACGAGCCCGCCAGGGCTGACCCGCCGACGACGAGTATCCGACGGCCACGCAGGTCGCCCAGGCGGCCGGCGAACGGCCGGAGCAGCGCGGCGGCCACCGAGAAGGTGCCCACGACGAGCCCGACCGCCAACCCGCCCCCGCCCAGCTCGTCCTCGACGTAGCGAGGAAGGGTCGGGAGCAGCGCGCCGAGGCCGAGGAAGTAGGCGAACGTCGCGGCCGTGATGGCGAGGAAGCGCGGGCTGACGAGGCGGGACCTTCCGCCCTCCCCCTCGACGGGGCCGACGCCGGGACCACCGGCACCGCTAGCCGGGGCCGTCGGATGCAGGCGGACCTCGTCGACCGTGCCGAACCCCTCGACCAGGTGGTCACCCGCGTCCGAACCCGAGACCGGTCGATCTGACGCGGGTCGGCCTGACGCGGGTCGATCTGACGGGGGTCGATCTGACGCGGGTCGATCTGAGGGGGGTCGATCGGCGTTCGGCACGGTCGCTGACGTTATCGTCACCGTAGGTCGGTCCCTGCACCCGATCCCGTCGGTGCCTGCCGCCTTCGCGGCTTCCCGCCAGCCATCGCGGCCCTCACCGTCCCCCGCCGGCCGAACCCGTCGGAACCGGTGTTGCCGAGCGTCCGTCGCTGTGGCGCACCCAGACCGTCAGAGCCGTCGCAGGCGGTCGGTAACCTCACGCCCACGGCCCGACGACGCGGGCCGGGCAAAAGGGGATGGTCGTGCTGTTCGAGACTCGACGACACCGCATGAAGCGGGAGCGCTACGAGGCGGGGTTCCTTCCCGCGTGGCGCGATCTGCTGAGGTCCCGCCTCGGTCACTGGAACGAGCTGTCCGCCGACGAGCAGAGCCGCCTCGAGCTGCTCGCTCTCGCGCTCATCGCCGAGAAGGACTGGGAGGCCGCCGCCGACTTCGAGATCCGCGATGAGACCATGGTCCTGATCGCGGCGCAGGCCGCCCTCATCGCCCTCGACCTGCCCGACGACGTGTACCGCGGCGTCGAGGCGATCGTCGTGCACCCGACCACGGTCGTGCTGCACGGCCCCCACTCGCAGAACCAGGGGCTCATGTCCGACGAGCCGATGCCCATCCTCGGACAGGCGGTCTACAACGGCCCGGTGGTCATCGCGTGGGACACCGTGCTCGACGACGCCCGCCATCCCGGGCGGGGTCACAACGTGGTGTTCCACGAGTTCGCCCACAAGATCGACATGCTCGACGGCACCGTCGACGGGACCCCACCGCTCACCACCACCGACGAGCTCGCCCGGTGGGTCGAGGTCTGCACCCGCGTGTACGAGCAGGTGGTGGTAGGCGAGGCCGGGCACAGCCTGCGTTCGTACGCCGGGGTGAACCCCGGCGAGTTCTTCGCGGTCGCCACCGAGGTGTTCTTCGACGCGCCCGTCGCCCTGCGCAGCGAGCACCCCGACCTCTACGAGGTGCTCCAGGGCTTCTACCGTCAGGACCCCGCCGCTCGGGTTCTCGCGACGAACCGATGACCTCGAGATCGATCCCCCTCCCGCGCTGCTCGGGGCCTCGTCGGTTCCCGCCACGCCGTCGCTTCTCGCGACCGCGCACCTTCGGGGCGGGTCGCTCTCGCGCGGGGACCCCCCGTCGGCTCCCATGAGCTCCGAGCTGCGCCTCGATTCGCTGGCCGACCGCTCACCGGAGAGCGCGCTCGACGCGTTCACGGCCTGGGCCGAGCAGGGCGGCGTCTCGCTCTACGAAGCCCAGGAGGAGGCGCTGCTCGAGGTGGCGTCCGGGGCCAACGTCATCGTCAACACCCCCACCGGCTCGGGCAAGTCCCTGGTGGCGCTCGGCGCCCACTTCTTCGCCATGGCCCAGGGCCAGCGCAGCTACTACACGGCGCCGATCAAGGCGTTGGTGTCCGAGAAGTTCTTCGCGCTGAGCCGCCAGCTCGGCGCCGACCAGGTGGGCATGCAGACGGGCGACGCGTCGGTGAACCCCGATGCGCCCGTCATCTGCTGCACGGCCGAGATCCTGGCCAACA
>CAZGEF010000122.1:0-6971 GCA_964525005.1 uncultured Rhabdothermincola sp. | reverse complement strand
CGTCTGGGGCTCGATGCCCTTGGCCGCGTCGAGCACCATGACGCTCAAGCTGTTCGACGTGTGCCGCCAGAGGGGTCTGCCCCTGCTCACCTTCATCAACAAGTGGGACCGACCCGGCCACGACCCGCTCGAGCTGCTCGACGAGATCGAGAGCAAGATCGGCGTGAGCCCCGTTCCGGTCACCTGGCCGGTGGGCATCGCCGGCGACTTCCGCGGGGTCGTCGACCGCCGTGACGGCCTCTACACCCGCTTCACCCGCACCGCCCACGGTGCCACCGAAGCGCCCGAGGAGGTCGTCGAGGCCGGTCGGGCCGCCGAGGAGGAGGGCGAGGCGTGGACCGAGGCCGCCGACGGCATCGAGCTGCTCGACACCGGAGGTCCCGTGCTCGACGTCAAGGCGTTCGTCGAAGCCGAGGTCACCCCGACCTTCTTCGGCTCCGCGCTCACCAACTTCGGGGTCCGCAAGCTCCTCGACGCCGTCATCGAGCTCGTCCCGCCACCGTCACCCCGACTCGACGTCGACGGCGTCCCTCGACCGCTCGACGCGCCGTTCTCCGGGTTCGTGTTCAAGGTGCAGGCCAACACCGACCCGGCCCACCGCGACCGGGTCGCGTTCATGCGGATCTGCTCCGGGCGCTTCGAGCGGGGCATGGTGCTCACACACGGCTCCACCGGAAAGCCGTTCGGCACCAAGTACGCCCACCAGTCCTTCGGCCAGGAGCGCGAGACGGTCGACGAGGCGTTCCCCGGCGACGTGGTCGGTCTGGTGAACGCCACCGACGTGCGCGTGGGTGACTCGCTCTACGTCGACGTACCCGTCGAGTTCCCCTCGATCCCGAGCTTCGCCCCCGAGCACTTCTCGGTGGCCCGGGTGCGCGACACCGGGCGGTTCAAGCAGTTCCGTCGGGGGATCGCCCAACTCGACGAGGAAGGCGTGGTGCAGGTGCTGCGCGACCTCGAGATGGGCGACCAGGCGCCGGTGCTCGCAGCGGTCGGCCCGATGCAGTTCGACGTCGCGGTCCACCGACTCGAGAACGAGTTCGGCGCACCCGTCGAGCTGTCGCCCACCAACTTCCGGGTGGCGCGCACCACCGACGCCGAGAGCGCGGCCCAACTGCGCACCATGCGCGGCGTCAAGATCGTCGCCCGTGCCGACGGGTCGATCTTCGCCCTGTTCGAGAGCACCTACTGGGTCGAGCGCCTCGAACAGGAACACCCCGAGCTGCGCCTCGACCGCCTCGTCGCCGAAGGGAGCGTGGGCTGACCATGGCTGACCCCACCCGCCATGTCCGTCTCGACGACCTGGGTGTACCGCCCGGTCGCGTCCCGCCCGGTCGCGGCGGAGCGCGACCAGATCCGTACGGCCCCTGGAAGGTGCCGGCGATCATCATCGCCTCCCTGTTGGTGGCCTGGATCGTCATGGTGGTCGCGAAGCCCGACGACTCGTCGAAGACCACCGCCACCGACGGCTCCGGGGAGCAGGCATCGGCCGACGGGTCGGGCGACGAGAGCGCCACCGGTCCCACCACGACCACCGAGGCCGACCTCCCGCCCTACGACGGCTGGGTGAACCCGGCATCGTCGGGTCGCATGTGGAGCGACGAGGTCCCCGGCATCCTCACCTTCCGCGGCAACCCGACCCGGAGCTACTACGGGCAAGGTCCGGTCCCCTCCAACCCCGAGGTGCTGTGGACCTACCCCGGCAACGGTGGCGGGCTGTGCGGCAACTCGAGCGACGGTGGGGTCACCTCCACTTGGTGCGGCACGGGCTGGACCGGCCAGCCCGCGGTCTGGGAGAACCCGGACGACGGCAAGACCTGGGTGTCGTTCGGCGCCTACGACTACGGCATCCACTTCCTCGACTTCGAGACCGGCGACAAGCTGCTCGACACGTTCAAGACGGGCGACATCATCAAGGGCACCGTCACCGTCGACCCAGACGGGTTCCCCCTCCTCTACTCCGGCTCGCGCGACAACTACTACCGGGTCCTCTCCACCGACACGAACCCGCCCCAGGAGCTCTACGCCATCTCGGCCTACGAGGTGCAGAAGAAGTGGAACGACGACTGGGACGGCTCCGGCCTGGTCATCGACGACTACCTGTTCGAGGGCGGTGAGAACAGCTGGTTCTTCATCTACAAGCTCAACCGCGGGTACGGCCCCGACGGCAAGGTGACGGTGAACCCCGAGCGGGTCTTCGCCACCCCGGGCTGGGACGACGAGCTGCTCTCCCACATCACCGACGGGCAGGTGTCGATCGAGACCTCGGTGGCGATCTCGGGCAACACCGTGTACTTCGCGAACTCCGGTGGGCTCGTGCAGGGCTGGGACATCTCCGGCCTGAAGGACGGCGTCGAGCCCACGCGGGTCTTCCGGTTCTGGACCGGCGACGACACCGACGCCACCATCGCCATCGACACCGAGGGGTTCCTCTACGTCGGCTCGGAGTACGAACGCCACAACGCCCGGTCCACCGAGATCGGCCAGATCATGAAGCTCGACCCCACCAAGCCCGACGATCCGCTCGTGTGGTCGATAAAGGACCAGGGCCCGGGCAAGCAGGGCATCTGGGCGTCACCGGCGATCTGGAAGGACATGGTCTACGCCGCTACGAACGCGGGGCGCGTGCTCGGCATCGATCGGGCCACCGGCCAGATCGTTTGGGAGAAGGACCTGGGCAGCCAGACGTGGGGGTCGCCGGTCGTCGTCGACGACGTGCTCATCGAGGGCGACTGCGAAGGCAACCTCAACGCCTACGACGTGAGCGACACCCGGGTCGACCCACCGCTGCTGTGGACCGTGAAGCTCTCCGGGTGCATCGAATCCACGCCCGCCGTGTGGAAGGGCCGCATCTTCGTGGGCGCCCGCGGTGGCCAGTTCTACGCCATCGGCGATCCCGCCCGGCCGCCAGCCGGTGCCGACGTGTCGACACCCGCGGCTGACGCTGACGGCTGACGTCCAACGCGATCCGCGGCGCCGCGCTGGTGAACACGGACCAGGAAATGCTCACGTCGAACGCGTCGCGTGTCGATAGTCAGCTAGGCGGAAAGGGGGTGCACCATGGGCGATCGCCCGCCCGAGGCAGTCGGACACGGCGGTTCGAAGGTCAACCGCTCGAAGGTCAACCGCTCGGAGATCCACGACTCGGAGGTCGATGACAAGGCACCCGACGGGGAACGGGCACGCCTGCTCGCCGCGCTCACCCGCCGCATCTCGTCCATCGCGGACCCCACCCCGGGCGACCCGGCCTCGCACCACGACGGCAGGCCCCCGCTCGATCCGGACACCGCGGCATCGGCGCGCCTGCTCGAGACCCTGGTGGCCTACGCCGGCGACATGCTCCTCGTCGTCGACGAGACGGGGACCATCCAATTCGCGAGCCCGTCGGTCGAGCGGTTCCTCGGACATGCCCCCGCGGACCTCGTCGGGGGCGACGTGTTCTCCTTCATCGCCACCGACGACCTCCAGCGGGTGGTCGAGATCTTCGCCCAGGCCCTCGACCACGACCTGCCCGCCGCCGTGTTCCAGACCATCGTCACGACCGCGTCGGGCGACCGGCGCTGGGTGGAGGCCATAACCATCGACCTCGTCGAGGACCCCGCGGTCGGAGCGTTCGTGACGACCCTGCGGGACGTGACCGATCGCGTCGAGGCCGAGCAGCTCGCGGTCTACGAGCGCCAGCGGTTCGAGAACCTGGTCGACTCCCTGCCCGACGTCATCGTGCGCCTCGACACGGACCTCCGCCCGATCTACGGAAACGCGGCCGCCCGAGCGACCGACCCGAGCTGGCTCGGCGCAGGGTCCGGCGCGCCCACGGCGTTCGCCGACCTCGACGAGCAGAACGACCAGAACGCCCGGGAGCTCCAACTCGTGCTCGAGACCGGCGAGGCCCGGACCTTCGAGAGCTCCATCTCGACACGGTCGGGGACGGTCTGGTTGAGCTCCAACGCCATGCCCGAGCGCGACGCCTCAGGCACCATCACCGGCATCCTCATCGTGACCCGCGACGTCACCGGATACCGCGCCCGGACCGAGGAGCTGGCCCGGCGCGCCCTCGAAGATCCCCTCACCGGTCTGGCCAACCGCTCGCGTCTCGAGGCCGAGCTCGAACGCGCCCTGTTCAGCGGAGCGGAGAGCGCCACTCCGGTCGGCGTGCTGTTCGCCGACCTGGACGGCTTCAAGGCGATCAACGACCGGTACGGCCACGCCGTGGGCGACAAGCTGCTGCAGACCTTCGCCCGTCGGGCACGTGAGGCGCTGCGCCCCTCGGACCTGATCGCCCGCTTCGGCGGGGACGAATTCGTGGTCCTGCCCAACCGGCTCCGGATCTCGGCCGAGCTCGAGAGCCTCGCCGCACGCCTGCACACGACGGTGCAGGATCCGTTCGAGATCGACGGTCGGATGCTGTCGATCTCGCTGAGCATCGGCATCGCCACCGCGCCCCCACGCGCCGCACTGACCCATGCCGACCTGCTCGGTCGTGCCGATCAAGCCATGTACGCCTCGAAGCGCCAGGGCCGAAACCGGTCGACGGTGTGGTCCCACGCCATCACCACCGACTCACCGACGGCCGCGCCCTGAGGCGCGCAGCATCGGGCGGCAGCTGACGGATTGCTTGACAAGACCCGCACCGAGGTCAAGTCTCAAGCCGCAGAAGTCATGTTTTCGATGGGAGAAAACCATGACGCGCGAGCTCTCGAAATCTGAGCGGGAGGCCGTCAAGGCCATCTACCGCCAGACCACCGATCAGGACGAGGCCCACACCGGCGACCTGGCGGACGCGCTCGGCATCTCCCCCGGTACCGCGACCACCACGGTGAAGCGGCTCGCGGAGCGCGGGCTGGTCGAGCACCGTCCGTACCACGGGGTGCGGTTCACCCACGAGGGGCGCGTCGCCGCCGTCGCGCTGATCCGGCGTCACCGCATCGTCGAACGCTTCCTCTCCGACATGCTCGGCTACGCCTGGAACGAGGCCGACCGCCTGGCGGGGAGCTTCGAACACGAGCTGCCCGACGAGGTCGAGGACCGCCTCTTCGTCGCGCTCAACCGGCCCGAGACCTGCCCGCACGGGTTCCCCATCCCCGAACCCGAACAGGACCAGGTGCCCCAGATGCCTCCGCTGTACTCGCTCGAAGCCGGAGACCTCGCCGAGGTCGCCTTGCCCGGGTCGACCGATCCTGACGTCGTCGCCTTCCTCGATGGGCTCGGCGTCCGGCCCGGCACCCACGTCGAGGTCGTCGAGAGGCATCCGTTCGGGGGTCCGATGGTCCTGCGGGTCGCGGGCCACGATCGCACGCTGGGCGAGCGCGTCGCGAGCCAGATCTTCGTCCGACCGGCCACCGAGGCCGAGCCCGACTCCCCCGATCCCGCGTCGGATCTCGACGATCCGGCCGCTGTTCCACCAAGAGAAAGAAGCGCTTCATGACCCCAACGTTGGCCTCCGAGGGCGGCTACCAGGTCTTCGAGCTCGGCAGTGCGGAGTGGGCACTGCTGCTCGCGTCGGCTGCCATCTCGATCATCGCCCTGGTGATCGGCGCCGCGATGATCAAGGGGGTGCTCGCGTTCGACGAGGGCACGTCCAAGATGATCGAGATCGCCAAGGCGATCCAAGAAGGTGCCACCGCCTACCTGCGTCGTCAGTTCAAGACGATCGCCGTCATCGTCGTACCGCTCGCCGTCATCGTGTTCGTCACGTCGACCGACGCGCTCGAACCGATCACCGGCAACGGCCTCTCGAAGGTGCAGTCCGGTCTGTTCCGCACCGTCGCGTTCGTCGCAGGTGCCGTGGCGTCCGGCTTCATCGGCTTCCTCGGCATGTGGCTCGCCACCCGGGCGAACCTGCGCACCGCGGCCGCGGCGCGCACGGGCTCGATGGGTTCGTCGATGAAGGTGGCGTTCCGCGCCGGTGGCGTCGTCGGCCTGTTCACCGCAGGCTTCGCCCTGCTGGGCGCGACCCTCATCGTGATCATCTTCCAGAACACCGCTTCGGCCATCCTCATCGGGTTCGGCTTCGGTGGTTCGCTGCTCGCCTTGTTCCTTCGGGTCGGTGGCGGCATCTTCACCAAGGCGGCTGACGTCGGTGCCGACCTCGTCGGCAAGGTCGAGGCGGGCATCCCCGAGGACGATCCCCGCAACCCCGCGACGATCGCCGACAACGTCGGCGACAACGTCGGCGACTGCGCCGGCATGGCCTCGGACCTCTTCGAGAGCTTCGGCGTGACCCTGGTGGCGTCGCTCATCCTCGGCGTCACAGCGTTCTCGTCGATCGACCTCGGTCCCGACGAAGCAGCCAAGGGCATCGTGTTCCCCATCGCGGTGTCGGCCGTCGGCCTCATCGCCTCGATCATCGCCATCTTCTCGGTCAAGGCCCGGTCGGGTGAGACCGATGCCCTCAAGCCCATCAACCGGGGCCTGCTCCTCGCATCGGTCCTCTCGCTCGTCGGCGCCGCGGTCCTCGCCTTCGTCTACGTCGGCAGCCCCGAAGGCGGCGCCATCGACGCCGTGGGTGCCCGCATGTTCGGCGCCATCATCGGCGGTGTCGTCCTCGGCCAGGCGGCGAGCCGCATCACCCAGTACTTCACCTCCAGCAAGTTCCGGCCCGTGCGCGACATCGCCGAGACCGGCAGGACGGGCCCCGCCACCGTGGTGCTGTCGGGCATCTCATCGGGCATGGAGTCCGCCGTGTGGGCCGTCGTGGCCATCGGCGGCGCCATCCTCATCGCGCTCGGGCTCGGCGGCGGCGAGATCCAGTTCTCGCTGTACCTCGTGGCCCTCACCGGCATCGGCATGTTGGCGACCACGGCGATCGTGGTCGCCGAGGACACCTTCGGCCCCATCGCCGACAACGCCCAGGGCATCGCCGAGATGGCGGGTGAGTTCCACGGCGACACCGAGACGATCCTCGACGGCCTCGACACCGTGGGCAACACCACCAAGGCCGTCACCAAGGGCTTCGCCATCGGCTCGGCGGT
>CAZGEF010000121.1:0-7045 GCA_964525005.1 uncultured Rhabdothermincola sp. | reverse complement strand
TCCCCAACTTCTTCATGACCATCCGCGCCGCGGAGGCCACCGTCATCACGATGGTTCCGCACCCCGACGGCGATCCCAACCGCTGCATCTGGCACATCCGCAGCTTCATCTGGCTGCCGGAGGAGCACCACGAGGCGTTCCGGACGACGCCGATCGAGGTCACCGAACCGGGCTCGTACGCCTACGCCCGGGCGTTGCAGCAGGACTACGACCAGATGCCCCGCCAACAGCGGGGGTTGCGCAGCTTGAAGGGCGACCACATGACCCTGGTCATGGAGGAGATGAACGTCGCCCGCTTCCACTCCGTCCTCGACCGCTGGCTCCAACTCGACAAGGAGATCTGACCACCCATGGACCTCGAAGAACGCATCGCCCACCACGCCCGCATGGCGCAGTCCTATCGCGACTCCTACGTGGACAAGACCGTCAAGGGCGGGTCCAAGTTCGACTGGACCTTCGCCCCCGACTGCATCTACTTCTCGCCCTACTTCACCGGCGAGGAGCTCAAGCTGGCCGAGGTCGGCTCCAAGAACGGGGAGGGCGCCACGCTCGAAGCACAGGTGTACGCCATCACGTTCCCCGACTGGCAACCCGAGGAGTTCAGGTACTGGCCGTCCGACAACGGCTTCACCATGAAGACCCGCTGGCAGGGCACCCGTCCCGACGGCGTCCAGATGGGCTTCTACTCGTACAGCTTCGTCGAGACCAACGAGGCCGGCGAGGTCGCGCGGTGGGAGACCCACGTCAACGACGAGTACAGCCCGTTCCTCGACTACGCCATCGGCGTGCACGGTCCGTTCCACGGCCATGCCGAGTACCTCGACGCGCTGCGTGCCCGCCTGGCGAAGGAGGGCTGATCGTGACGGTGCTACGGGACATCGACGATGCCATCGGTGCGACGGCCGGGCTGTCTCGGACCGTGTTGGCGTACTGCGCGGCGATGCGCGATCTCGTCGCCCGGTCGAAGGAGCCGGGCTTCTCGGCGGAGCGGCTCGACGAGCTCGCGGCGTTCGTGGACGTCGACGACTTCGAGCGGGTGGGCCCGTTCAAGGACGTGATGACGTGGCCCGACTACGCCGCGTTCCTGGCCTCGTGGATGCCGACCGCCGACTGGGACTGCTCGATGCGTCGCATCACCGAGACGGGCAACCTCGTGTTCCTCGAGTTGGAGGAGCGCCTCGGCGGCGACACCCGCAGCGCGGTCAACTCGGCGTCGATCTACGAGTTCGACGACGCGGGCCGGCTGCTCCACCTCGACGTCTACCTTCAGATGCCCCTGCCCAGCGGCTAGCGGGTGCCGGCCCAGCGGCTAGCGGCGGGCGAGAACGGAACCGTGGCACTCAGTGCCACCCCTCGGCTAGGGTCGTCCTCGACGAGGAGGGGTGATGGCCATGGTCCAAGGACGCGCCGTGGACGGCGGTGATGCAGCAACTGCCGAGGGCGACCGCTACGTCGTCGTGTCGACCGACAGCCACGTGGGGCCCTCGGTGAAGGAGCAGCTGCGCGAGTACTGCGAGGCCCGGTACCTGGAGGACTTCGACCGCTTCGTCGAGGAGATGGAGGGCCAGGGCCTGCTCTCGTGGCGGTCGTCCGAAGCCGACAAGCCCGGCGAGGACCAGAGCTGGTCGATGGGCAAGCCCCGCGCGCAGCTGGGCAAGGAGCAGGCCGAGCAGTTCGGCAAGGTCGCCGGCATCCGCAACGCCGACCAGGTCGACATGAAGTTCATCCAGCGCAGCTACGAGGCCAGCATGATCCCGGGCCTCCAGGACCACCGCGCCCGACTCGCCGACATGGACGCGGCGGGCGTCGCCGCCTCGGTCATCTACCACGGCGGCCTCAACGGCCAGTCCATCCCCTTCTCCACCACGGGGCTCATCGCCTGGGGCGACACGCGGTACAACGGGTTGGAGCCGGTCGGCGTGCGCATCTACAACCGCTGGCTGGCCGACTTCGTGTCCGAGGCACCAGAACGCCACGCCGGCATCGCCCACATCCCCATCTCCGACCCGGCGGCGTGCGCCCGCGAAGCCGAGTGGGCCGCCGAGAACGGCCTGCGCGGCATAAACCTGCCCGCTCCCCGCGGCGACTTCCCCATGCTGAACGACCCGGTGTGGGAACCGCTCTACGCGGTGTGCGCCGAAGCCGGCCTGTCGCTCAACACCCACGGCGGCGGCGGCGAGCACTATCCCTACAAGGGCCCCGGGGCGCAGGCGATGTACATGATGGAGACCACCTGGCGCACCCGGCGTGGGGTGTGGGTGCTCATCCTGGGCGGGACGTTCGACCGCCATCCCGACCTCAAGCTCGTGATGACCGAGCAGTGGGTCGACTGGGCCGTGCCGGTCATGGCGGACCTCGACGGCCTCTACCAGGGGCCCGCCGGCGCCATGCTGCGCGCCACGCTCCCGGAGACGCCGTCGAACTACTTCCGACGCAACGTCTTCCTCGGCGCCAGCTTCATGTCCAACTGGGAGGCGAAGCTCGCCGTCGAGCACGACCTGTGCGACAACACGATGTGGGGCGACGACTACCCCCACGCCGAAGGAACGTGGCCCCACACCCGTGAGTCGATGCGGTGCACGTTCAGCGACATCGACCCGGCCGACGCCGCCAAGCTGCTGGGCGACACCGCGGTCGAGGTGTACGGCCTCGATCGCGACGCCCTCCAGGCGGTCGCCGACGAGATCGGTCCCACCGTCGAGGAGATGGCCACGCCGTACACCCCGCCCGAGGACGAGGCGGTCGGCCTCTACGCGTTCCGCACCGGTCCGGGCATCTTCGCCTGACGACGGGGACCTGCACATGGACCTACACACGGAGCCGGACATGAGCGATGCGATCTCCACCACGCCACGGCTGTGCCGGTCGGTGACCACCGACGAGGTGGCGCACCTCCGCGAGCACGGGTGGGTGAAGCTCAAGGGCTTCGTCGACCCCGACGCGGTGGCGGCCATGCTCGAGCTCGCTCGGGCCACGATGGGCGACGACGGCGACAGCAACCCGCTCTCGCCGTTCCTCGAACAGGCGCTCTCCGACGGGAAGCCGGGCCTGGGGTACTTCAACGCCCAGCGCAGCGGCGGGCTCGACCATCCGCTGATGGCCTCGGTCATCAGCGAGGTCGGTGCCGCGGCCAAGGAGCTCCAGCGCCGGCCGGGACCGGACGGCGGCCTGCTCGACGTCCGGTACTACTCGGACTTCTTCGTCCCCAAGCTGCCCGCATCGAGGGAGTCCAAGCACGGCGGCAACGGCGCGACGGCGTTCCACCAGGACTTCATCACCTTCTCGGTCGACCGCTCGGGTGGCATGACCTTCTGGTTCCCGCTCGAGGCCTACGGCGGCGACGCCGGGACCATGTCGTTCGTCGACGGCTCCAACCGGCTCGGGGTCATGGGCGACTACACCACCTACGGCGACGGCGACGCGCTCGACGCCTTCCCCGAGCTGCGCGACCTCACGATGACCGACCCCATGACCTACGAGGTCGGCGACATCACGGTGCACACCCACCTCACCATCCACGGTGCCGGACCGAACCGGATGGATCGTCCGCGCTGGGCGTACTTCCTGGTCACCCAACCGGCTGATGCCTGTTGGAACGGGTCCCCGTGCCCCAACTTCGACCACAGCACCATGCAGCCGTGGGAACCCCTGGGTGACGAGCGCTTCCCGGTGATCAGTTGAGCCCCGCCATGCCCGACCTCCCCGGCGTCCCGTTCCCCAACCGCTCGTTCATGCAGACGTGCTGGGTGGTCCCCGACCTGGAGGCCGCCATCGGCTCGTGGGTGCAGTCCGCCGGCATCGGGCCATGGTTCTGGTTCGACGGGGTGCCGTTCGTCGACGGGATCCATCGGGGTGAGCCCGCCGAGTTCCCGACCTGCTCGGCCGCCATCGCCTACGCGGGCGACGTGCAGATCGAGCTGGTGTGCCAGGAGAACGACGAACCCGGGGTGTTCCGCGACCTGTTCGGTCGCGGTGAGTACGGCCTGCACCACCTGGCGCTGCTGTGCGACGACTACGAGCTCGAGCGCGACACCTACCTCGCCGGCGGTGCCCAGCTCGCGTTCGAGGGCCGCGCGGGCACGAGCCGCACCTCGTGGGTCGACACGGCCCCCGCCCTCGGCTTCATGATCGAGCTACTCGAGCCGAGCGCCCCGCGCCTGGCGTTCTTCGACACGATGCGCGCCGCGGCCGAGTCGTGGGACGGCACCGACGCCATCGTCGGCGGGCCTTGACCGAGATGGCCCGACGGGGGCCACGCGCGCCGGACGCGACCGAACCTGCCTCCACGTTCCCGGAGCTGTTCGCCGAGGTCGTCGCGACCCGCGCCGACCACCCGGCACTCGTCGTCGCCGACGAGACCCTGACCTACCGCGACCTGGACCACCGGTCGGCCCGCATGGCCCGGGCGCTGCTGTCCATCGGGGTGGGCAAGGCCAGCCGGATGGCGATCCTCGCCCCGGACGGGCCCCTGCTGCTCACCGCCTTCTACGCCGGGCTGCGGATCGGCGCGCTCGTCACCCCCGTCAGCACGCTGGCCACCCCGTCCGAGCTGGCCCACATCCTCCGGACCAGCGACGCTCAGGTGCTCATCGGATCGCGGTGCTTCCTCCGCCGCGACTTCGCGGCGGACCTCGCCGCGGCGCTGCCCGGGCTGAACGGGTCCCGGGCCGGCGACCTCCGGCTGCTCGACGCTCCGCACCTCCGGTCGGTGTGGCTCGACGATGCCGACACGGCTCCGTGGGCCCGGTCGGTGGACGAGCTGCTCGCGAGCGCCGACGCAGATGGTGCCCCTGGCGCGGCACTGCTCTCGGCGACCGAACAAGCGGTGTCGGCGGGCGACGACGCGTTCGTCGTGTACACGTCCGGGACGACCGCGCTGCCCAAGGCGGTGGTGCACACCCAGTGGTCGGTGGCCCGCCAACCCCGGGCGCTCGCGCCCTACTTCCTGATGACCGACGGCGACCGCACGCTGTCGCTGCTGCCCGCGTTCTGGCTCGGGGGCATCGCGGCGGCGCTCCAGGTGCTGGCCACGGGCGGCACCCTGGTCTATCCACCGTCGCCCGACATCGACGACCTGCTCGACATGGTCCAGGAGCACGACGTCACCTACGTCGTCGTGTGGCACCTGCTGGCCAAGCTCCGGGCCGCGGGCATCGCCCGGGGCATCGACGTCGACGCCATCCGTGGGATGGGGGCGCCGTTCCGCGACGAGCACGGCGGGCTGATCCCACCCGGCCTGCGGGCGAACCTGCTCGGGATGTCGGAGAGCTTCGCCCCCCACAGCGCCGAGCTGGTCAACCACCGCATGCCCGAGGGCAAGGAGGGCTCGTCGGGGCGGGCGGTCAACGGGATCGAGCGGCGGGTCGTCGACCCCGAGACGGGCGTCGAGGTCGCTCCCGGCGACGTCGGCGAGCTTCAGCTTCGGGGTGGCGCGCTGATGTCGGGCTTCTACAAGGTCGACCGACGCGACGTCTTCACCCCCGACGGCTTCTACCCGACCAAGGACCTCGTCCGCATCGACGAGGACGGCTACGCCTGGTTCGTGGGACGCACCGGCGACATGATCAAGACCAGCTCGGCCAACGTGTCGCGCCTCGAGGTCGAGGCTGCGCTCAACGCCCTCGCCGAGGTGGAGGTGTCGGTGGTCGCCGGGCTACCCGACGACGAGGTCGGCGAGGTCGTGGCTGCGGCCGTGGTGCTCGCACCCGGTTCCGATGCCTCCGAGGACCGCCTGCGGGCCGCCCTGCGCGACCGGATCTCGGGGTTCAAGGTGCCCCGCCGCATCGTGTTCGTCGATCACGACGACATCCCCCGCACCCCCACCGGCAAGGTCCGCCTCGTCGACCTCGCCCAGGTGATCACCGCACGTCTCGACGAGCCCACCGGGTCGGAGCACCTCGCCTCCGGCCTCGCCGACCGATAGACCCAGGAGCCCGACGATGGCGAAGGCCGACCCGACACGGACGAAGAAGGAGCAGGCCGCCAAGAAGTCGACGGCCAAGAAGGCGACGGCGAAGAAGCAGGCCGCCAAGAAGGCCAAGACCCGGGTGCCGACGGCCGAGGAGATCGTGCGCTACGAGAAGGACCCGCGCACCAAGATCGCCACCATCGCCCTCGATCGGGCCGCCGACCTGAACGCCATGACCATCGAGGCGCAGCACCGCTACGCCGACCTCGTCCACCAGGCCAACATCGACGACGACGTGAAGGTGCTGGTCATCCGGGCCAACGGTCCGAACCTCGGCAGCGGGGCCGACCTCCCCGAGCTCATGGACATCATGGCGGGCCGTGGCGACCTCGAGATGCGCGACATCGTGCGGATCCCCGAGGACGCCGACGTGGAGTACCCGCCGGGCGGCACGTACCGCTACGGCGCGTCGAACGTGCAGTTCTACACGGACCCCGCCGCGGGCATGCGCAGCCTCCAGGACTTCAAGAAGATCAGCATCCTCGAGGTGCGCGGCTACTGCTACGGCTGGCACTTCTACCAAGCGGCCGATGCCGACCTCGTCATCACCTCGGACGACGCCCTGTTCGGCCACGCCGCGTTCCGCTACGCCGGCTTCGCGGCGCGCCAGTGGCAGTGGTGCTCGATGATGGGGGTCCGCAAGTTCATGGAGATGGTGTTCACCGGGCGGCCGTTCACGGCCAAGGAGATGGACGACATCGGCTTCGTCAACGCGGTGGTCCCGTTCGACGAGCTCGAAGCGATGACCGAGAAGTACGCCCTGGCGTGCTCACGGTCCGCACCGACCGACACGGTCTTCGCCCAGAAGACGTTCTTCAACATCTTCAAGCAGCACCAGGGCGAGTACCTGGGCAGCATCCTGTCCGGCCTGCTCGAGTCCACCGGTCGGCAGCTCAAGCCCGACCCGACGGACTTCCAGCTCAACAAGGACGTGCTCGATCGCGGCCTCACCAATTCGGTGCGCGACAACGACGCCAACTTCCCGCCCGAGTGGCGGCTCAGCCGCCGCGGCCGGGCCGACGACTAGGACTGTGCTGAGCAATCGACTTTGGTGGCCTGGGTCGGGATGAGCCGTGG
>CAZGEF010000120.1:0-7078 GCA_964525005.1 uncultured Rhabdothermincola sp. | reverse complement strand
ACGGGGTGGCGGCGGTGGTGATCTGGTCGAGGGTGTGGAAGAGGCGGTCGAGGTCCGCTTCGGGGAAGATCGCCTCGGGCCCCTCGGGTGCCAGGGAATCGTAAGGCGGCTCATAGACACGGCGGGCCTCGACGACGCCGCGGTCGGTGAGCTCGTCGACGATGAGGTTCACGAACGTGATCTGGTTCCTGCTGTAGCGCTTGTCGTCGAGGAACTGGGCGAAGGCGGCCTTGGCCGCGGCTCGGTCGAGGCCGACGAGCGAGCGGATGAACAGGCCGAAGCTGCCGGCCTTGGCGCTGGCCTCGGCGAAGGTGCCGTCGTCGCCGATGCCGGCGGCCACGAGGATGCGCTGGAGCTCGTCGATGTCGGTGCCGGTGAGCGGCTCGCCCGAGCGGACCTTGGCCACGGCGGCCTCGCCGAGGTGCTCCTTGAGGAAGTGCTCGGCCTTCTTGCGGAACTGGGCGAGCTCGTCGCGGCCGAGCCCTCGGCCGGTGCCGGGCAGGTCGACGACGATGGCCGTGCCGATGCTGTCGGTGAAGTCGGAGTAGACGATCGCCTTCTTCGTCCTATCGAGGAGGTGCACGAGCGAACGCAGCTTGCGCCGGACCTCTTCGAGCATCGGGTAGGTGGCGTCGACCCACCACTGGTCGTCCTGGATGTCGTGGATCAGCGACAGCTGTTGGGCGACGGCGGGGATGGTCTGCTTGGCTTCGAGCACGCCGGCCACCTGGACGACGACGTTGCGCTGGGCGTCGTAGGGCTCGCCGTTGAGGAGGGCGAGCTGCACGCCCAGCAGCAGCACGTCGAAGCGCTTGGCGTCTTCCTGGTCGGGTGGGAGCTGGTCGGGCAGTGCGGCCACCCGCGTGCCGAGCGCGGCCAGGTCACCGACCGACACGCCGGTCCAGGCCGCCGGTTCGCGGAACCGCTCGACGAGCTCGAGGTTGGGGCGGACGAGGAAGTTGTCGGGGTTCATCGACGCCACGGCACGGCGCAGCAGCTCGACGACGTCGGTGCGGGCCGCGGGATCGACACCGAAGTCGACACGCGAGCCAGCAACACCCGAGCCGGTGCCGACACCGAGCGCGTCGAAGGTGCGGATGAGCTCCAGGCGCTGCTTGAAGATCTGCTCGCTCAGGGGCACCGAGCCGCCGCTCTGCTTGGGCGGCAGCTCCTGGCTGAAGTACTCCAGGTTCTGGCAGAAGTCGAAGACGGCGAACTCGGTCTTGTCGAGACCGGGCCCGAACAGGTCGGGGCACAGGCGGGTGCCGCGGCCGACCATCTGCCAGAACTTGGTCTTGGACCGCACCACCTTGAAGAACACGAGGTTGACGATCTCGGGTACGTCGATGCCGGTGTCGAGCATGTCGACCGAGATGGCGATGTGCGGCGCCTTGGTCGGGTTCTTGAAGTCGTCGATCAGCCGGTCGGAGAACGTGACGGCGTGGGTGATGACCCGGGCGAAGTCGCCGTTGTCGAGGTGCGGGTAGTTGGCGATGAACCGCTGGTAGATGAACTCGGCGTGGTGCTGGCTCTTGGCGAAGACGATCGTCTTGCCCAGCCGGTCGCCGCCGGCGACCCGGATGCCCTCGGTCATCAGGTGCTCGAGCACCTTGTCGACGGTGTCGGCGTTGAACAGGAACCTGTTGAGCTCGGCGGCGTCGACGTCGGCCTTCACCAGCGGGTTGCCGACGTCGTCCTCGCCCCAGTCCAGCTCGTCCCAGTCGTCCTTCTCGTCGTCGGGCAGCTCGTCGTAGCGGATGCCGTGGCGCACGAACTTCAACGGCACCGACACCCCACGCGGCGGCACGAGGAACCCGTCGGCGATGGCTTCGTCGAGCGGGTAGGCGTCGGTGGGCACGCCGACCTCGAGGTCGAACAGGTCGTAGGTGTTCTTGTCGACCTCGTCCTTGGGCGTGGCGGTGAGGCCGACGAGGTGCGAGTCGAACCAGTCGAAGATCCCTCGGTACTTGCGGAACACCGACCGGTGGGCCTCGTCGATGACCACCAGGTCGAAGTAGCCGACCCCGAACCGGCGCGTGCCGTCGGGGCGGGTCTCGTCGATCTTGCCCACCATCGTCTGGTAGGTCGACACGTACACCCGGCCGTCCTCGTTCGGCTCGGTCACCAGGTTCACCGGCGCCGAGTCGGGCAGGTGCGCCTTGAACGCGTTGGCGGCCTGCTTCACCAGCTCGGTGCGATCGGCGAGGAACAGCACCCGCTTGACCCACCCGGCCCGCATCAACAGGTCGACCAGGGCGATCACCGTGCGGGTCTTGCCCGA
The DNA here is from genome assembly GCA_964525005.1 of uncultured Rhabdothermincola sp. Classification (GTDB taxonomy): domain Bacteria; phylum Actinomycetota; class Acidimicrobiia; order Acidimicrobiales; family Acidimicrobilacustridaceae; genus CAZALT01. Next base: position 4,797 of record CAZGEF010000120.1, on the reverse strand, counting down.
ACCCGTCGCCATCACCAGCAGGGCCTTGCGCTGCTGGTCGACCTCGAGGTGCTCGGCGATGGCCCGGATGGCCCGCTCCTGATAGGCGCGCCCCGCGATGTCCCGGTCGATGTCGAACGCGGCGAGCGACTGCCGGGTCGTGCGCCGCTGGACGGCCAGGGCGAGCTCGTCCTTGGTGAGGAACCCGTCCACCTGGCGGGGCGGTCCGGCGACGTCGTCCCAGATCCAGTGCTCGTAGCCGTTCGACGTGAACATGATCGGGCGCCGGCCGAACTGGGCTTCGAGGCAGTCGGCGTAGAGCTTGGCCTGGTGCTGGCCGGCGAAGGGCGAGACCATCGCCTTCTTGGCCTCGACCACGGCCAACGGCAACCCGTCGTCGCCCCACAGCACGTAGTCGACGTAGCCGATGCCCGACGCGTTCCCCGAGCCCGATCCTGCGCCCGTGGGCATGCCGGTGACCTCGAGCTCGCGGTCGCGGGCGTCGGTGAGCGGCCAGCCCGCTTCCTCGAGGAGCGCGTCGATCTTGAACCGGCGGGTCTCGTCCTCCGACCAGTCGTGGGCGTCGTCCGGCACGGCGGCGGCCGCCTTCTTGGCCGCGGCCACCTCGGCGATGAGCGCCGCCTTGTCGGCTTCGAGCTCCTCGACGGTCTTGGCCAGCAGGGCCGCCCGCTCCTTGGCCGCAGCCGCTTCGGCGGCCTCGGCCTCGAGCCGGGCCTCCAGCTCCTGGCGCTCGGCCAGCGTGGTGCCCTCGGCTCGCTTGTGGTCCATCAACCCGTGCGGGTTGAACTTCACGGCTGGGTCGGGCTTGGTGCCCCGCCCGTAGGTGAAGGCCAGCCAGAAGCAGAACTGGAACAGCGCCGAGACCACCTCGACCGCTTCGAGCTTGGTGGGTGGCTTCGACTCGTGCACCGCCCGGTTGCCGGCCAACTGGACCTTGCGGGCCACCTTGTACACCTGGCCGTCGACCAGCGCCTTGAACTCGGGCTGGTTCAGGAACGCGTTGAGCGTGTCCTCATAGGGCGAGGGCAGGGCCCGGTCGTAGCGGTACGCCCACTTCACCCCCGACTCCAGGCACTTGCGGGCATGGATCACCGCCGGCCCCGGATCGGACAGCACATGGCGCTCGCACCACGAAGCCAGCTCGAACTGCTCGCCGAACTCGGCCTCGAGGAACGAGAACTGCGAGGGGCTCACAGCTCGCCCCGGAACGCCCGCTGCTGGAGGGAGGAGAAGAGCGCGTCGAGCTGGGATTGCGACGCCTGGAGCTGGGAGGACGAACGTTCGGCAGAACGTTTCAAGTCAGCAAACCCCTGCTGATGGTCGATCGTCGGCAACGGAATCTCCGCCCCCTTGACTCGTCCCATGTTCAGGCCGGGCATCACCGCCCCGCGGGCGGCCCCCAGCGAGCGGAGTACTGACGGATGGAACCTGAGGCAGGCCCAGAGGAATTCGGGGAGGCACTGTTCTTGATCGAGGGTGATGCAGCAGAGGTGCTTCGTGTTGATCGCAGGGGGGATGTCCTCTGGAACGATCGCTGTTCGGCCACATGTCCCCATGATCGTCACGAGCACGTCACCGGGGTACACCTGGTAGCGAGTCAGCTGAGCGAACTTCTCTGCCGTGACGAACCGAGGCTTGGCCCACTCGAAGCGGTTCTTGACCGCGTTGTCGATGCCGAGAACGGCGACACCTTGATCGACGAACTCGTCATGCAGAAGCTGGCTACCGAACGGTCCAGTCCGGATAGCCCCCTTCGTTTCGGCAGCGATCGATTCGATCGTCGCGGTGGGTAGATCGGGGTCACCTGTCACGAACATGTCGAGGAAGATCGACTGGGTGAGGGTGTCGAGCTTGGCGAGGGCCTGGCGGCGCTTGGCCCGGAGCGCATCGGCCGCGTCCAGCACCGCCGCAATCCGCCGCTGCTCCTCGATCGGCGGCACCGGGATCTCCATCTCGGTGACGTCTCGCTTGTTGACCTGGAGAAAGGTTGCCCCGCGGCCCTTCGCTGAAAGTGTTGGCGCCGCGTAGGTGACCCAGTGCCACAGGTACTGCTGATCGAGATCGCCTTTGGCCCGTAGACCTGCGACTCCGCGCCCGAGGCAGTAGGTGCCGTCGGACCAGACCTTGTCACCGATCGAGGCGCGGATCCCGACGATGATGTCCCCAGGTTTCGAGGCCCGGACGCCAGTGGCTGTCGTCCACTTCTTTGCCGCGGGAAGCGTCTCGCCGAAGTCGCCAGCGCCAGCGATCAGGGGTAGCCCGTCACCCGAGTCGTTGTAGGTGTCACCCGTCGGGGCCTGGCCCATCGTGACGTCACAGACGTCCGCCAGCGCAGCCGTCTTCACCCGAGCATCCCTCGTAGCTCGTCCAGGCCCTTCTGGATCTGCTCTTCGAGTTCGGTCAGCTCGTCGAGGATCTCCGTCGGGGCCGGGTACTCGACCTCGTCGTAGACGATCTCCTTGTAGCGGTTGATCGACAGGTCGTAGTCGTTGGCCACGATGTCGGCCTTGGGGACGCAGAACGACTGGTCGGTGCGGGCCCGGTCCCGCTCGTGGCCGTCACGGGCCTGCCACCGGGCCAGCGCATCCGGCAGGTTGTTGCGCCCGTGGTCGTCGCCATCGACCGAAACATCCATCGACGCCAGCGCGCCCAACTGATCAGCCGGCAAAAGAGGTGTGCGCTTGTCGTCGAGCGAGTAGCCGTCGGCCTGGAGGTCGTAGAACCACACGTGGTCGGTGCCGCCGCTGTTGGTCTTGGTGAACAGCACGATGGCGGTGCTCACCCCGGCGTAGGGCTTGAACACGCCTGAGGGCAGCGACACGATGCCGTCGAGCTTCTGGTCGTCCACCAGCATGCGGCGCAGCTCCTTGTGCGCCTTGGTCGAGCCGAACAGCACGCCGTCGGGCACGATCACCGCGGCGCGACCACCGGGCTCGAGGAGCCGAAGGAACAGGGCGAGGAACAACAGCTCGGTCTTCTTGGTCTTGACCACCTGGAGCAGGTCTTTCGCCGTCGACTCGTAGTCCAGGCTCCCGGCGAAGGGAGGGTTGGCCAGCACCAGGCTGTAGGCGTCGAGGTCGCCGGCGTGCTCCTCGCCGAGGCTGTCGCGGTACTCGATGGCCGGGTTCTCCACGCCGTGGAGCTGGAGGTTCATCGAACCGATGCGCAGCATCTGGTTGTCGAAGTCGTAGCCGTGGAACGTCGACGTGTTGAAGGCGTCGCGCAGAGCCGGGTCGGTCAGCACCTGCGGGTACCTCGCACGCAGGTGCTCGCTGGCAGCCACGAGGAACCCGCACGTGCCCGACGCCGGATCGACGATGGTGTCGCCCGGCTTGGGGTCGGTCATGGCCACCATCAGCTCGATGATGTGGCGGGGTGTGCGGAACTGCCCGTTCTGCCCGGCGGTGGCGATCTTGGACAGCATGTACTCGTAGACGTCGCCCTTGGTGTCGCGATCCTCCATGGGGATGGCGTCGAGCCCGTCGACCGCCTTGGCCAGCAGCGAAGGAGTGGGGATCGTGAACCGGGCACCTTTCATGTGCTTGCCGTGGGTCGTGTTCGCCGTGCGCTCGCGCAGGAACGGGAACACGTAGTTGTCGACCACGTCGAACATGTCGGCCGGGGCCAGGTTCTTGAAGACGCTCCACCGCAGGTCGGCGTACGGGCGCCCGCCGGTCTTGCCCTCGGGTGTGAACGTCCCGTCGGGGAAGATCGGGTCCTCGATCGGTTCGCCCAGCCGGTTCGCCTTGTTCTCGGCCCGGGTCTGGGTCTCGTCGAGCCCCTTGACGAACAGCAGCAGGGTGAGCTGCTCCATCACCTCCAGCGGGTTCGAGATGCCACCCGACCAGAAGTCGTTCCAGACCGCATCGATCTTCGTCTTCAGATCACCGGTGACCATGAGGTCCCTTCGACTCGGCCGTCCACGAGCGCACGGCGATGTGTACCCATCGGCCGGCACGCCCGCACCGTGACGCCGCCCAGCCGATCCGCCATTGTGGCCCACCCGAGACAGGTCAGACCGCCGAGTCGCCGACCGAGCTCCCACCCCAGCGATGCGGGAGCGCGCCGCGAACCGAGCCTTCCCGCTGTCGCAACGGCCCGGTATCGTGCTCGTCGTGTCCAGCGTGTCGCATGAAGACGACTCCCCAGGTCTGACGATCCTGTCGCCCGACGAGGCTCTCCGACGCGCCAAGCAAGGCACGCTTCCTCTGCTCCCTCCCCTGGAGGAGATGGGCATCGAAGGTCTCACCGATGAAGAGTGGGACGCTTTCCAGGACGCCTTGCGCGACACGTGACGGCCAGGCCGTTCGCGGCCGTCTTGATCGACACCATGGTGGCGTCGTCATTGGCCAACCAGGAACGACAGCCCGAGGTGGCTGGCGCGTACAGGTTCCTCGTCGGTCGCCGCACACCGATGGTTTCGTTCGTGACGGTGACCGAACTTCGCTACGGAGCGGCGAAGGCGCAGTGGGGCGATCGTCGTCGGCGTGACCTCGAGCGAGAGCTTGCGGACTTTCCCGTGGTCCACCCCGACGATGAGCTGATGTCGATCTGCGCCGACCTTCGGGCCGAGTGCGAGCGTGCTGGTCATCCGTTGGCGCAGAAGATCCACGATTCGGACCGTTGGGTCGCGGCCACAGCGATCCGACTCGACGCCGAGCTCATCTCCGACGACTCCGTGTTCGAGGCCGTGCCGGGCCTCTACGTCCGCTCCCTGAGGTCGTAGCGGACGGACCGACGCCGCCCCCGGGTGGCGATGCTGTCGTAGGGGCTGCATAAGGTGGGCTGCCTTGGCGA
>CAZGEF010000119.1:0-7136 GCA_964525005.1 uncultured Rhabdothermincola sp. | reverse complement strand
CCCTCGTGGCCGACAAGCCCGAGCCGGTCGACGCCGGTGCCGCCGCGGCGGCCGCGGCCGCCGGTGGCATGGGTGGCATGGGCTTCTGAGCCTGTTCTCGCGGTCGTCGACCGCGTAGGAGATGTCGAGAACGGCCGGTCCCGTGGGGGCCGGCCGTTCCCGCGGGCAGGCCCGGACGACCCGCGTCGCCGAGTCCGGGTCGCGGGTGACCGAGAGGGCGGGTGCCTGATCGCCGTGCCGGCGCAACCTCTCGGATCGTCGTGAGGCGTCGTATGATCTCTGCTCGCCCCATCGGCAGGGTCGACGTGGTGTGCAGGTGCCGGCCGCTGGGGTCACGGAGCAGAACATGGCGAGAGAAGAGATCGACGACCCCGCGGGCGTGGTGGGCATCTCCGGCATCCGCGACGTCGTCGATCTCGGGGCCACGTCGGTCGCCCGGGTGTTCTTCGTGGTCGACGAGCGATCCGGGCGGCGGGTCGTCATCCGGGTCCTGCACGCGGTGCTCGACGCAGGCGGGCTGGCCGAGCTCGCGGTGCGCCAGGACACGGTTGCCCTGCTCCGGCGGCACCCCAACATCAGTCGTGTGCTCACACACGGGGAGAACGCCAACGGCTTCCCCTTCGTCGTGAACGAGGTGGTGGACGGCGTCACCGTCGCCGAGCTGCTCGAACGGGGGCGCCACCTCGATGTCGCCGAGGTCCTCCGGATCGGTGTGCGCAGCGCGGGGGCGATCGAGTCGCTGAACCGGGTCGGCGTCGTGTCGGGGCTCCTCGGCCCGGCCGACATCTCCCTGGGACCGAACCGCGAGCCGGTGTTCTCGGGCCTCGGCCTGCGGACCTCGGTGCCGGTTGGATCGGTCCGCGACGCCCGCCCCGGTCATCTCGCCCTGATCGCCCCCGAGCTCGTGTCGGGGGCCGAGGCGAGCCCGGTCTCCGATGTCTACGCGCTGGGCGCGCTGCTCTTCTGCCTGTTGACCGGCACCGCCCCGTACGGGGGCGACGGGATCACCCGGGAGGTGATCCACCGGATCGAGACCGGCCGCTTGCCCGATCTGCGGGACCGCGGCGTCCCCGACGAGGTGGCGGAGGTGGTCGAGAAGGCCATGGCGAACGAGCCGTCGGCCCGGTTCGGCGACGTGCTCGAGCTGGGGAAGGCGTGTCAGCACGTCGAGCTCGACCTCGGCCTGGCCGCCACGCAGATGCTCGTGAAGTCGCACAAGGCGGGAGACGGCCGCGTCCCTCGCTCGGGCGTCCCGGTGCCGACACCGGGATCACCGCCGCCACGGGGGACGGCGACGGCGCACGATCGCTCGGCCACCGTGGCGACGCCTGCGCCTGCGCCTGCACCTGGGCCTGCACCTGGGCCCTCGACCCCGGTGGCCACACCCCGGGCAGCGGAGATCCCCGAGCGCGCCACCTCGGCCGACCGGCGAACCGGGCTCGCCACGCCCGACGATCACGGGGTCGGGTCGGGGTCAGATCGTCGACCGCTCCCCGTCGTCGCGCCCCGGGTCGCGGTCGTCGCCGGTGGCGTGCTGGTCGTGGTCCTGCTCGTCGTGGTCCTGGTCGTGTCACGGTCCGGTGGGAGCGGTCCGGGCGACGCGGTCGCCGGCGGGTCGACCGCCGACGCCGGTGAGGAGGCGTCGATCCCCCCGTCGGCAGCGGTGCCGGCCACCCCGTCGGTAGGGGATCCGGTCGTGGATCCATCCTTGGATTCGACAGAGGCGACCGACGCGCTCGGCGTCGTGAGCGCGTCGTTGCCCAACGGGTGGACCACGGTCGGGAGTCCGGGCGCTCGGCCGGGCGGGGGCGAGATGCCCATGATCGTGTCGGCGGTGGACCCCGCGGCGTTCGTCGACGCCGACGGGTCGTTGGCAACCGAGGGCGTCCGCATCACCGTCGATCGCGCCGCGGAGGTGGACCCTGGCGACTCGGCGAACCTCCTCGAGCGGTTCCTGTCCTCGTCGCTCACCGCCGGTGGGCGCCCGGTCACCGATGCGTGTCCCGGCACCCTGGTGCCCCTTCCCGTCGAGGTGGGTGAGCTCCGAGGATCGTTCGTCCTGCGAGGTGGCTGCGGTGCGGGCAGTGCTGCCGTCGAGGTCGCCGTGCTCATCACCCCGGACGGCCGGACCGTGGTGACCTTCGAGGGGCACGCCATGGGAGCACCGGGACTGCGTCAGCTCAACGCGGTCCTTCGGTCGCTCGTCGTCCGGGTCGGATGACCGTCAGGACGTCGGGTCGGGCGGATCCCCCTGGGGGTCGGCGTCATCGGTGGGGAGGGAATCGGCGGACGGGGCATCGGTGGGCAGGACGGTGACACGGCTCGTGCCGAACATCGCCACGACCCGGGCCACGACGGTGACGAGGAAGATCTGCCCGGTCACCGCTTCGGCCATCGCGGCGGTGCGCGCTCCCTGGCTGCCGGGCGTGAGGTCGCCGTAGCCCGTCGTCGTGATCGTGATGAAGCTGAAGTACTCGAAGTCGCCGGGCTCGATCACCTCGTGCTGCGCGAAGAAGTCCCCTTCGGTGACGGCATCGACGAAGCGGAAGACCCCCGTGAACATCAGCCCGATGAACAGGTAGGCGGTCATCACCCCGGCGAGGGTGTTGAGCGTGATCTTGGGGTGGAGCAGGGTCCGGATGAGGATCGCGGGGAGGGCGATGATGATCACGACGACGTACAGGACCGCGACGACGGCCTGGAGGCGCCACGCGTCGCGGCCGTGGTCGAGCGCGACGAGCGCCACCGCGGTGAGCACCAGAGCGACGGCCATCACCGCTCCGAGTCGCACGAAATTGCGTCGGTAGAGCAGCGATCGTTGCAGGGCGAGCAGCAGGGCGAGCACCATCCCGAGCAGGATGAAGAGCCGGCCGAACTTGGTCGTGTCGATCACCGGCGTGGTGATGGCGACGGCGATGGTGAGGAAGAAGACGGGGGCGAAGCTCTCGCGCGAGAACAGCTCCTCCTTCGTGGTGCGCCACAGGCCGACGGTGATCTGCTGCGCAGCAGAGAGGTCGTGGTCCTCCGCAGCGACGAGGAGGCGCTTCGCCTCGCGGCCCTCGCGATGCCAGAAGCGCTGCGAGCGGTGGTCCTTGGCCCACCGGGAGAGCTCCTCGTCGTCGGGGTGCAAGAGCTCGTCGCGCGTGGAGCTCGGGTCGTCGGGGGTCACGCGCCCGATCGTACGAGGCTGGCGCACCGCGAGCCGAGCACGACCCGACGGTGGCACCACGGCGACACGACGGTGGGCCGGTACGATGCCGGCATGGAAGATCGCCCGCCCCCCGACCCCGCGAAGTTGCTCGCCCAGTGGATGGAGTGGGAGACGGGCGAGACGCCGCCCGGAAAGGTCATCAGCAACCTCAAGACCGGTGGCCTCCCGGATCTTCTTCGTGAGCTGGCCGAGGCGAGGAACGGCACCTCCGGCCTGGCGTGACGCGATCAGGCACCACCGGCGACGCGCAGCGCGGCGGCGCGCAGGTCATCCCGCGCCCCGCGTCCATCGCTCCGGGGTCCCCACCGCCCTGGGCCGATGTCGCTCCTGTCGACCGGTGCATCTCGATCGATCAGGTGCGCGAGGCCTTCGCCTCGGCCCCCGAACCGGTGCCCTCGCCGCTCGAGGGCAAGGGCGTGCGGGCATCCGCGGTGCTCGTGGCCCTCTACGAGGCAGATCCCGGACCTGGTGCCGGGGTCGAGGTCATCCTCACACGACGGGCCCAGCACCTGCGCTCGCATCGCGGCGAGGTGTCGTTCCCCGGAGGGGGTCAGGAACCCGGTGAGGACCTGCGCGCCACCGCGATGCGCGAGTCGTGCGAGGAGGTCGGGCTCGATCCCGCCGACGTCGAGATCATCGGAGAGCTCGATCACCTCCAGACCGTCACGAGCCAGTCCTTCATCGTCCCGTATGTGGCGGTGTTGCCCGGTCTCCCCTCGCTCCGGGCGAACCCGTCCGAGGTCGAGCTCATCCTCCACGTGCCGATCGAGGAGCTGCTCGACCCCGGCATCTTCCGGGAGGAGCGGTGGGGCGTGGCGCCCATGGAGTTCGCCGTGCAGTTCTTCGAGATCCCGGGCGACACGATCTGGGGTGCGACGGGTCGGATGCTGCGCAACCTGCTCGGCCTGCTCACCGGGACGGAGTGGCGCGACGGCCAACCGGCCTGGTGAGCGAGGGACCCGGCGACTCCGCGGTGGCTAGGTTGGCGGGATGCCGAAGCTGATCTTCGAAGCCGAGACCCAGGCCGAGCTCGTCACCCAGGTGCGTCGCTGGCTCGCGTCGCTCGAAGCCGACGAGGACGGCTCGCTGTCGGTGAGCCAGGCGATCAACCAGGGCGCGCAGCTCACCAAGGACGCGTTGCGCATCGTGGCCGCGTCCGCTCCGACACCCGTCGCGCAGAACGACGTGGTCAAGTCGCTCACGGAGATGGGCTACAAGGCCACCGACGCCACGTCCAAGGCCATCGTCGACGGCCTCGACAGCGTCGAGGCGCTCACGGGCGGCTCGGTCATCAAGACGGTGAGCGACAAGGGCCGCAGCGCGGTCTACCAGATGAACGTCGCCGTGGCGAAGCAGGTCCTGAAGACCTTGCACGGCGCCTGACCGCGGTGCCACCCCGCGTCGTCGCGTCGTCGCGCCGTCGCGCCGTGGCCTCCGCCCGGTGTGAAACTGACCGAGGTCCCTGGCGGTCGCGGGCCCGGCGGGGCCCGTCTCGACGGTTGCTCAGCCTGGCTAGACTGACCGCTTCCGAGTGGGCTGAGCGCAAGGGGTAGCAACGTGGCTGAGGTCGAGATTGGGATCGGCAAGTCCGGTCGGCGAGCGTACGGGTTCGACGACATCGCCATCGTCCCGAGTCGACGGACGCGCGACCCCGAAGACGTCGACATCTCGTGGGAGATCGACGCGTTCCGCTTCGAGCTGCCCCTCATGGGTTCGGCCATGGACGGCGTCATCAGCCCCCGCACCGCCATCGAGATCGGTCGCCTCGGCGGGGTCGGGGTGCTCAACCTGGAAGGTCTCTGGACCCGCTACGACGATCCCGACGGCCTCCTCGAGGAGATCTCGGAGCTGCCCACCGAGAAGGCCACCCTGCGCATGCAGGAGATCTACCAGCAGCCGATCGACTTCGACCTCATCGGCCAGCGCATCCGCGAGATCAAAGACGCCGGCGTCGTGTCGTGCGCCTCGGTCACCCCGCCCCGCACCGCCGAGTTCGCCAAGCACCTCATCGACGCCGAGCTCGACCTCCTCGTCATCCAGGGCACGGTCGTGTCCGCCGAGCACGTCTCCAAGAACCAGGAGCCGCTCAACCTCAAGAAGTTCGTGCGCGAGCTCGACATGCCGGTCATCGTCGGTGGTTGCGCCAGCTACCAGGCCGCGCTGCACCTCATGCGCACCGGGGCCGCCGGCGTGCTCGTCGGCGTCGGCCCCGGTCACGCCTGCACCACCCGCGGCGTGCTCGGCATCGGGGTCCCCCAGGCCACCGCCATCGCCGATGCCCGCGCCGCGCGCATGCGCCACCTCGACGAGACCGGCGTCTACTGCCACGTCATCGCCGATGGCGGCATGGGCACCGGGGGCGACATCGCCAAGGCCATCGTGTGCGGCGCCGACGCCGTCATGGTCGGCTCCCCGCTCGCCGCGGCGGCCGAGGCCCCGGGCCGCGGCTACCACTGGGGCATGGCCACCTTCCACCCGACGCTGCCCCGTGGTGCTCGGGTCAAGACCACCATCCGGGGCACGCTCGAAGAGGTCCTCGTCGGCCCTGCCCACGAGAACGACGGTCGCCTCAACCTCTTCGGCGCCCTGCGCACGTCCATGGCCACCTGCGGCTACGACTCGGTCAAGGACTTCCAGAAGGCCGAGGTCATGGTCGCCCCCGCGCTGCAGACCGAGGGCAAGTCCCTGCAGAAGGCGCAAAACGTGGGCATGGGTCACTAGGTGCTCCATCAGGCAACGTTCGCCGCGTTCAGGACGGCCGGATGACGCCCCTCGCTGCGTTGCACTCCTCACCCGGGGAACAGCCAGGCCTTCGTCGCACGCCTTGCGAGGGACGCCCCCGACTCGTCCTGAACATCGCCAACGTCACCTGATGGAGCACACCATGTCAATCGGCGCCGATGAGCAGTTCGACACCGTCCTCGTCGTCGACTTCGGCGCCCAGTACGCCCAGCTGATCGCCCGCCGCGTCCGCGAGGCGCGCGTGTACAGCGAGATCGTCCCGCATTCGATCACCGCGGCCGAGCTGGCCGAGCGCCGGCCGGCGGGCATCATCTTCAGCGGTGGCCCCAAGTCCGTCCACGTCGACGGTGCCCCGCTCATCGACCCCGCGGTGTACGACCTCGGCATCCCGATCCTTGGCATCTGCTACGGCGCCCAGATGCTGGCCCAGCAGCTCGGTGGCGAGGTGTCCAACACCGGCCAAGGCGAGTACGGCAAGACCGAGCTCGACGTCGTCGCCGCCGACTCGTGCCTCCTGGCCGACCTGCCGGTCTCCCAACAGGTGTGGATGAGCCACTTCGATTCCATCGGTCAGGCCCCGGCGGGCTTCACCGTGACCGCGACCACGGCGGTCGCTCCCGTCGCGGGGCTCGAGGATCGCGAGCGCGGCATCTACGGTGTGCAGTTCCACCCCGAGGTCGTGCACACGCCACACGGTCAGGACGTCCTCGAGCGCTTCCTCTACGACGCGTGCGACTGCAGCCCCACGTGGACGATGACCTCGATCATCGAAGCATCGGTCGAGGCCATCCGCGGGCAGGTCGGCTCGGGTCGGGCCATCTGCGGGCTGTCGGGAGGTGTCGACTCTGCGGTGGCCGCCGCGCTGGTGCACAAGGCCATCGGAGCGCAGCTCACCTGCGTGTTCGTCGACACCGGCCTCATGCGTCTCGACGAGGGCGATCAAGTCGTCGAGACGTTCCAGCGCCACCAAGGCATCGAGCTCATCCACGTGCGCGCCGCGGAGCGGTTCTTCGAGCGGTTGTCGGGCATCACCGATCCCGAGGAGAAGCGCAAGACCATCGGCGAGCTGTTCATCCGGGTGTTCGAGGACGCGTCCGGGGGCATCGAGGACGCCAACTTCCTCGTGCAGGGCACCCTGTACCCCGACGTCATCGAGTCGGGCACGAGCGAGGCCGCCAAGATC
>CAZGEF010000118.1:0-7381 GCA_964525005.1 uncultured Rhabdothermincola sp. | reverse complement strand
CTGCTTGACGCAGACGACGACGTTCATGGGCGACAGTTTGTCCACCTCGCGGCGCGCGACCAAATTCGCCGTGACCTGCGCAGGAACCCGGTTTCCCCGGGGTGCGGAGCAACCGCTCGGGCGCGGGCCACCTACCCCGCCCGAGCGGCGGAGAGCGAAGGGCGCGATCCCGCCCGAGCGGCGGAGAGCGGGGCCCGTGCGTCGCCCGAGCGGCGGAGAGCGGGGCCCGTGCGCCGCCCGAGCGCCAGAGAGCTGGGGCCGGAGATCAACTACCGTCCGATGATCGCCACGCGCCGCAAGCTCCTCCTCGTCGTCAACTCGTCAGCGTCGTCGGTCACGGCGCGCACCCGCGTCGTGATCCAAAAGGCGCTCGCCGCCGATCACGCGGTGACGGTGGCCGAGACCAGCCGCCCCGGCCATGCCACGCGGCTGGCGCAGGGTGCGGCCGCCGACGGCTGCGATGTCGTCGTGGTGCTCGGGGGCGACGGCACGCTGAACGAGGCTGCCAACGGCCTGGCCGGCACCGCTACGGCGCTCGCCCCCCTCCCGGGCGGCTCCACCAACGTGTTCGCCCGCACCCTCGGCCTGCCCGACGATCCGATCGAGGCGACGGGAGCCCTGCTCGATGCGCTGGCCGACGACACCATCAGACCCGTCGGGCTGGGGTCGGTGAACGGCCGTTACTTCCTCTTCCACGTCGGCATCGGCTTCGACGCGGCCATCGTGAAGCGCGTCGAGCAACGCTCCAGCCTGAAGAGGTGGGCGAGCCACGCGTGGTTCGCGTGGTGTGCGTTCGAGGTCTGGCTGCGCCACTACGACCGGTCGCGCCCGCGGTTCTCGGTGCACGCGGGCGACCGCGTGGTCGACGACGGCTACTTCGCCATCTGCCTCAACACCAACCCCTACACCTACCTGGGACGTCGGCCCTTCGATGCCGCACCGGACGCCACCCTCGATCGGGGTCTGGCGGTGCTGACCTTCCGGACGCTGTCCGCGGTGCCGCTGCTCGCGCTCGCGACCTCAGCCCTCGGGTCGGGCGCACGTCTGCGCCGGAGCCGTCAGACTGCCTACGACCACGACCTCGACGCGGCCCGCATCACCGGGTACGGGCCCGTCCCCTACCAGATGGACGGCGAGTACCTCGGCGAGACCACCGAGCTCGTCTTCGAGCACCACCCCCGTGTGCTTCGTCTCGTCGTGCCCCGCTGACCGGACGACCCGCGCCGCCCCACCCCATCATCGCCGTCAGGTGGCGGCGATCAGGCCACGAGCCGACGGAGCACGTCGGGCACGTCGGGCGCGTCGGGCGCGTCGGGCACCTCGGTGATGATCGACGCGACATCGAGCGCGATCAGAGCCTGCATCTCCAGCGGGCTGCTCTCGATCTCCACGTTCACGATGAGGCCCGACTCGGCGCACACCGCCAGCGCCTGGTCCAGCGACGGGACCCAGTTGGGGAGGTGCTCGGCCGGCACCGAGTTGATCGCTCGGCCGTCGGGAGCTCGAGGTCGTGGTGGAACCCAGCGCAGAGGGGTCCTTCGGCCACGATCGGTGACATTGGCCACAAGGACGAAAAATAGGCTATGGACCCCTTGAATACCTCCCCAGCGACCGTTAGGTTTTCCCCGCCCAGCCGCACGCGTGCCCACATGGCAACGGCGGCATGTGAACAGCTTCACGATTCGGAAACTCGTCCCGCTCGGGTCCGCTCCGCATCGATGAGCCCCGACCTGTGGAGAACCCATGGCGCTCACTGCCACGCCCCTCACGCTCAGCGCGGCCAACGACGAATGGCGCGACACCGCCTCGTGTCGCGACACCGACCCCGACCTGTTCTTCCCGGTCGGCACGACCGGCCCCGCCATCGAGCAGATCGCGAACGCCAAGGCGGTCTGCGAGACCTGCGAGTCTCGCCAGCCCTGCCTCGAGTTCGCGCTGACCACGAACCAGGACTCGGGCATCTGGGGCGGCACCTCCGAAGAGGAGCGCCGCAAGATCCGCCGCCAGTGGCTCGCCGCCAAGCGCCGGGCCTCCTGACCGACCCAGGGTTCTCCCGCTCCACGTGAGCGGAATCGAGCAGTGCGAACGGCCTCCCCATCGGGAGGCCGTTTCGCGTTCCGACACGCTTCGCCCGATTGCGACCAAGGCGACGTGACCATGCCACGAGCCCCACTCGAACCGCCGCGGTCCCGGCTCGCTACGCGGGATCGATCCTCACGACGGGGACCGGCTGGGTGCGATGCACCTGGACGATGGGCACATGCCCCGAGTCGATGGTCGCGGTGATCGGCACTCGGATGTCCATGACCGCCCCCTCCCGCCCGGTCGGCCCCCCCGCGCTGTACAGGTCGATCGAGCCGTTGAGCTCGGATGTCACCAGCGTCCGGATGATCGACAACCCCAGGCCTTCGGCCCGATCGATGCTGAAGTCCGGTGGAAGCCCGACACCGTCGTCGGTGACCTTCACCCGGAGCTCGTCACCGTCGTTGGCCAGCTCGACCAGGACGTGGCCAGGGCGCGTCGGCTTGTCGGTCTCGCCCCGGTTGACCTCCTCGCCGTCGGGTCGGGGGTAGCCGTGGTCGACGACGTTCTGCATCGCCTCGGTGACCACCACCGCCATCGGCGTCGCGATCGCGGCAGGCAGCCGCTCGTGATCGCCCACCACCTTGAACTCGACCGGCTGATCCGGTGAGCCCAGGCCCTCGTCGACCATGCGGACGAGCGGCGCCACGATGTCGATGAAGGGCACGTCCTCGCCTGCGGCATGGGCGAGGGTCTCGTGCACGAGCGCGATCGATCGGATGCGACGGACCGACTCGTCGACCGCGGCCTTCGCCTCGGGTGACGTGAGCCGCCGGCCCTGGAGGCGAAGGAGCGCAGAGATCGTGCCCAGGTTGTTCTTCACCCGGTGGTGGATCTCGCGGATGGTCGCGTCCTTCGACAGCAGCATGCGATCCCGCCGACGCAGCTCGGAGATGTCGCGCATGAGGATCAAGGCGCCCGGGACCTGGTCGTGCTCGAGGAGCGGGATGCATCGGAGGAGCACGGTGATCTCCGGTCCGCGTTCGATCTCCTCGGTGGCGGGACGCCGCTTGGAGAACGCCGTGTGCACCGCAGCCTGTCGGAGGTCGAGCTCGGCGAGCGCCATGCCCTCGGCGTTGGCATGCACCCCGATGCGGTGGAGCGCGGACACGGCGTTCGGCGATGCGTACTCCACCCGCATGGCCGAATCGAGCAGGATCACACCGTCGCCGACGCGGGGGGCTTCTTCGGTCCAGGTCTCCTCGCCGGCGAACGGGAAGTCACCCGCCGCGATCATGCGGGCGAACCGGTTGAAGACCTCGACGTAGATGCGCTCGAGCTCGCCCGGCTGGCGACCGATCGTCGGTGCCGACTCACGCGTCACGACCCCGAGGGTCTCACCGTCGAGTCGCACCGGGATGCACAGCTCGCGAACCGGCTCGCGGTGCATGTCGCTGGTCACCTCGCCGTCGATGATCTCGCCCAGCTCCATGGCGCGGGCCACGAGCGGTCGGTCGCTGGCGTTGATCACGTTGCCCACCCAGTCGCTCCGGTAGAGCGTCTGGCCGGTGGTCGGTCGCACCTGGCCGAGCACGACCAGCTGGTTGTCGCCCTCCGAGCTGGTGACGTCGGCACCGAAGAGCATCAGGTCGGCGAAGCAGAGGTCGGCCAGAAGGCCCCAGGCGGCGACGAGCCGTTGCAGGTGATCGATCTGCGGCCGGGTCAGATCGGTTCGCTCGCGGGCGAGCTCAGCGAGCGTGGTCATGCGTGAAGGTCACCCGAGCCGGGGCCACGCCGTCAAGCGCACCGGGCGGCCAGACACGCCGACGGCCAGACACGCCGACGGCCAGGCTCGTGGGCCTCAGGACGGATCCGACTCGGCTGCGGCGACCGCGGTCGCCGCCTCGATCTGCTGCTCGGTGATCTCCCAGCGACTGTGGCACGTGGGGCAGTGCAGCTTCATGATCCGGTCGACCAGATCGATGTGATCGATGTAGCCGTAGTCGTCGCATGCCGGGCAGCGCGTCGGCATGCCGAACACCAGCGGCCCAGAGGGAAGCGGGTCTCGCAGGTCGGCGAGGATGTCCTCCGCCGTGGGTGTTGGTTCCGACGCGGGTCTCCCGCTCCGTCCGATGCGCCAAGCCATGGCGGCATGATACGGCCAGAACGCGGTCCTCACCAGCGATCCGCGGATCTGGGCCGGTGACCACGAGAGATCTCCACCAGGACATCGGATCGACCGGGACCGATCTTGAGCAGAAGCACCGAGATGGGCCAGACGGCCCACATGTCACCGGGCGACCCGCCGGAAGTAGGCCGTCGGCCATGCCGTTCGTAGGCCAGGCCGTCCTCAGGCACGTCGAGGACGACGTGCGCGTGTGCCGCCAGGCGGTTTCCACCAGGTGGGATTCCGGTCCGCTCAGCGCCAGATCGACTCGCCCAGACGCAGCAGACCGACGAGATCGAAGATGTCGCGATCGAAGAACGGCGCGACCGCCGTGACCTCGGGGGCCTGGCTCAGCTCCTTCCGCTGCTCAGCCTCACGAGCGGCCACCACCCGGTAGTTCGAGAAGTTCGCCCCGACCTCGGTGAGCACCCGTTCGACGTGATCGGCATCGATCCCTCGGTCACCGACGGCGAGCAGCGTGACGATCTCCTCGGCGATCGGCGTCGCCTTGCGACAGAGCGTCTCGGCCGCCTCGGTCGCGTCGTCGTCGAGGAGGTAGCTCGGCAGCACCTTGTTGAGCACGAGCGCGCCGAGTGGGAACCCACGCGCATCGAGCTCGGTGATGAAGAACTCGGCCTCACGAGCCGGTGCCTGCTCCAGCGTGCTCACCACGACGAAGGTCGTCCGTCGATCGGACAGCGTGCGGGTGACCGCCTCGGCCCGCTCGACGAACCCGTCGTACATCGTCTGGAAGAGGATGAAGAAGTCGGCGATGTCCTGGAGGAACTGCGAGCCGAGGATGCGGTCGGCGACGTTGTAGAAGGGCCGGGAGGCGGCGTTGACCAGCCGCGAGCGGTACGGCGTGATGAGCCAGCGAAGCAGGCGACTGCTGAAGAACTCGGCCATCCGCTCGGGGGCCTCGAGGAAGTCGATGGCGTTCCGGGTCGGGGGCGTGTCGACGATGATCAGGTCGTAGCGGCCCGACGAGTGGATCTCGTAGAGCCGCTCCATCGCGATGTAGTCGTGGCTCTGGACGAACTTGGACGTGATGTTCTGGTAGAGCGGGTTGGCGAGGATCGCGTCGCGGGTCTCGGCATCGGGGGCATGGGCGCGCACCAGCGAATCCCACGACTCCTTGGTGTCGAGCATGGCCGCCCACAGCTCGCCACGCGGTCGCACCCCTGCCGCGGCGAACAGGTCGTCGGGGACGCGCCGCTCGACGTTGCCGAACTGCTCGAGACCCAGCGCGTTGGCCAGCCGCTTGGCGGGATCGACCGTGAGGACCAGGACCTTGCCCCCGATGGTGCTGGCCGCCATGGCGCCCATGGCCGCCGCCGTCGTGGTTTTGCCCACGCCGCCGGATCCGCAGGTGATGATGATCTCCTTCGACGCGATCAGCTGCTCGAGCGAACCGACCGGCTGGTCGGCGGCCGGCGCGGCGTGCTTGGCGCGTGCCATCAGAAGCCCAACTCCGCGCCCAGGGCCTCGGCGACGTTGCGCGTGGCGCGCACGCCATGGGTCCGCGTGAAGATGAACGGCACGTAGAGGAGCGGCACCGTGCCGGCGAGATCGGCACGGAGTCGCCCGATGTGCTCGGCGCTGGTGCGGCGCAGGGTGCTCGCGAGCTCTGCTGCCTCGAGCACGGTCTCGACCGCCGCACCCGCCGACCGCTCGAGGACCGCCACCTGCTCGGGGGTGCGGAGCTGCTCGAAGATCTCCTGCTCGCCCCGTCCGAACAGCTCGGGGAGGACCTTGTTCACGACGATCGCCGCAAGGTCGACCGTCGTCTCGTCCCGGATCCGGTCGGTGAGATCGATGGTCTCGCTCACCGGCATCTCCTCGGGCGTCGTGACGATCACCGCGCCGGTGATCGCCGGATCGGAGAGGATGTCGACCATCCAGCTGGTCTGGTCGCGCACCCGACCGACCTTGACGAGGTCGTTGATGGCCTGCGGCGCGGCGAGCTGCGCCACCACGTGTCCCGTCGCCGGGGCGTCGACGACGACCAGGTCGTAGTGGCGCTCGCGGACCTCCCAGGCGAGCTTGCCCACGGTCAGGATCTCCTTGACCCCGGGCGCGGCGTTCGCGACGAAGTCCAGGCTGCGGGCCAAGGGCCCGATGCGGCCGAGGAGCGGCACCTTGAGCTGGAGGCGCAGGTACTCCTTGAGCGACTCCTCGGTGTTCATGGCCATGCCGAACAACCCGGGGCTCAGCTCCTGGGGAGCGAACGCGTTGGGGTCGGCCTCGAAGAAGTCGGCGAGGTTGCCCTTGGCGTCGACCTCGCACACGAGCGTGCGCTTGCCGTGGGTCGAGGCGAGGAGGCCGAGTGCGGCGGCGACGCTCGTCTTGCCGACGCCGCCCTTGCCCGAGACGAAGAGCAGACGGCGGTCGAGGAGCTCAGGAAGCCCGGCGGTCATGGTGGCCTCGTCATGTCAGGTCACCGACATCTGTCGACCGCGGTGCCGGCGTCGACAGATGTCGAAGCGCGGTCAGCCCGCGCCGAAGCCGATGCGGCTCTTGGGCTGTGCCGTGCCCACCTCGACGTAGGCGATGCGGTTGGCCGGCACGCCGATCTGGCGGCCGTCCCGGTCGGTGATCCAGAGGATCGGGTCGCCGCCGCCGACGACGCCGTCGACCTTCTTCGTGATCTCCGCCGGGTCGGTGTCGGAGGCCACCTCGATCTCGATCTCCTTGGCCGTGTGCACCACACCGATACGAATGTCCACGTCGTTGAGTCCTCCTGGAGAAGCGGGAAGCGCTGCACCGGGCCACCCCATGGCCGTACCCGGAACCAGCTGATGATGCCGACATCGTACGGCTCATCGGCCACACCCACCTATCCGAGCCCGATTCCGTCGTTTGCGTACCTCGCGTGCCCGCACCCACCCAGATACGCATCCGACGGAGGACGTCGGTCGTCTCAGAGCGGGGGAAGCGCCTGGTGCTCGTCCATCATCTGAGCCATCACGACCTTGATGAAGTCGTCGGCCTCGTCGGTCATGCCCCCGGCGATGCCGCCGTAGATGGCACCGCTGTCGGGCGCCTCCCCGGCCGCCCCCCGCTCCTTGGCGTAGGCGACGGCCTCGTCGAGATCGGCCGCGAACGCCTCGACCACACCCGGTTGGGTCTGCGGGCGCGTGACCGCCATGTGGATGGCGTTGGGGTACTGCTGGCCGTTGAAGCGCCACCCTC
>CAZGEF010000117.1:0-7404 GCA_964525005.1 uncultured Rhabdothermincola sp. | reverse complement strand
TGGTGGCGCTCAACAAGGTCGACATGGTCGATGATGAGGAGCTGTTGGATCTGGTGGAGCTCGAGGTTCGGGAGTTGCTCAACGAGTACGAGTTCCCCGGTGACGACGTTCCGGTGGTGAAGGTTTCGGCGCTCAAGGCGTTGGAGGGTGACGCCGACGCGGCGTCTGGTGTGTTGGAGTTGATGGCGGCGGTGGACAGCTACATCCCGCAGCCGGAGCGGGCGTTGGACCTGCCGTTCTTGATGCCGATCGAGGATGTGTTCACGATCACGGGTCGTGGGACGGTGGTGACGGGTCGTATCGAGCAGGGTGCGGTCCACACCGGTGACGAGATCGAGATCGTTGGTATCACCGACACGCAGAAGACGACGTGTACGGGTGTGGAGATGTTCCGCAAGCTCCTCGATGAGGGGCAGGCGGGTGACAACGTGGGTGTGTTGTTGCGTGGCACCAAGCGTGAGGAGGTGCAGCGCGGTCAGGTGTTGGCGAAGCCGGGTTCGATCACGCCGCACACCGAGTTCGAGGCGCAGACCTATGTGCTGACCACGTCGGAGGGTGGCCGTCACAAGCCGTTCTTCTCGAACTACCGTCCGCAGTTCTACTTCCGCACGACCGATGTGACGGGCACGATCGAGTTGCCTGAGGGCACCGAGATGTGCATGCCGGGTGACAACACCACGATGAAGGTGGAGTTGATCCATCCGATCGCGATGGAAGAGGGCCTGCGGTTCGCCATCCGTGAGGGTGGCCGTACCGTGGGCGCCGGCCGCGTCACCAAGATCATCAAGTAGTCAGACCGAGACGTAGCCAGAACGGGTCCTCCGACCCGCACCGGGTACGCGGTTCGTCATGAGCCGTCCCCATCATCTAGGAGAAGGCCGATGGCCAGAAACGACAAGCGAGTGGCTGTCACCCTCGAGTGCCAGACCTGCAAGCGCCGCAACTACATCACCACGAAGAACAAGGTCAACGACCGCGAGCGCATCGAGCTCAACAAGTTCTGCAAGTGGGACCGGCAGCACACGCTGCACAAGGAGACCCGCTGAGCCACCCGCTCGCGACAACCGAGACCGTCGAACCGGTCGTCACCGCTCGCGGTGGCGGCTCGTTCGCGTGTACGCCTGGCAGCCCTGATGTGCGCAGGTGGCCGATCTCGGTGGTCCGATCGGTGGCGTGATGCGCGGCGGGAGGTGTGCCCGGGACGGGTGTCCGGGCGTTGCCGGACCTCGTTTCGCGCCGGCCGTCGGGCTCGCTCGACCGCACCGTCGTCGGAGGACTCAGATCCCGACTGAGGCCTGCCGGGGCGATACTGCTAGCCTCTCTCGCCGGGCATCAGGCCCTCCGAGGGCAGTAGCTCAATTGGTAGAGCACCGGTCTCCAAAACCGAAGGTTGGGGGTTCGAGTCCCTCCTGCCCTGCTCAGAACACACACGATCGAACCGCGACAGGTACTCCCATCTCATGGCGTCGAACGACGAAGAACTCCACAACGACGAAGCCGACCCCGAGCCAGGGTCGACCAAGACCGCGACCCGCCGCGAGAGCGAAGCCCACCCGGAGGCGCGCGCCGGCATCTTCAAGCGCATGGCCCAGTTCGTCCGCGAGGTCCGGTCCGAGATGCGCAAGGTCGCGTGGCCGACGAGGTCCGAGACCCGCAACTACTCGATCATCGTGCTGGTGTCGCTCATCATCATGACCACCCTGATCTTCCTGGTCGACCTGCTGTTCAGCGACCTCGTACTCCGCCTCTTCAACGCCAAGTGAGTCCCTCCACCATGGATGACCAAGCCGTGCCCTCCGATCCCGTTGCTGACGACCCCGATCCTGTGGTCGATCAGCCTGTGGTCGACGACCCGCTCGGCGACGAGATCGCTGCCAGCGAGTCCCTCCCGTCGGATGCGCACTCGACCGAGGCCGAGATCCAGGCCCAGGGCGACCTCGAGGAACGACGGGAAGCCGAAGGCGAGGTGCTCGACGAGGACGAGCTCCTCGAGCCGGTCGTCAAGCCCGAGAGCCCCTACGACCGACCGGGCAAGTGGTACGTGGTCCACACCCAGTCGGGCTACGAGAAGAAGGTCAAGCAGAACATCGAGGCGCGCATCTCGTCGATGAACATGGAGGAGCGCATCCACGAGGTCGTCATCCCGATGGAAGACGTCGTCGAGTTCAAGAACGGCAAGAAGGTCGTCGTCGAGAAGAAGATGTTCCCCGGCTACCTGCTCGTGCGTTGCTCGCTCAACGACGACTCGTGGTACGTGGTGCGCAACACCCCAGGCGTCACCGGCTTCGTCGGCAACGCCAACAACCCCACGCCGCTGTCGCGTCGGGACGTGGAGACGTTCATCGGCGTCAAGAGCGAGGGCGAGGAAGCGCCCAAGCGGGGCAAGGCTCGCAGCGAGTACGAGATGCACGAGACGGTGCGGGTCAAGGAAGGCCCGTTCGCCGACTTCTCGGGCGAGATCATCGAGATCAACGAGGACCAGCTCAAGGTCAAGGTGCTCGTCAACATCTTCGGTCGCGAGACCCCCGTCGAGCTCGAGTACGCCCAGGTCGCAAAGCTCTAGGTTTTCGGGGTCACTCGCGTCGGTCGCTTCGCTCCCTCGCTCCGTTCCCCCGAGTTTCTTCGTGGGCGGCTTCGCCGCTCGCACTGCCCTGCTTCGCACAGCAAGCTGCACGAAGCAGGGCAGGGGGCTCCGGCAAGCCTCTGCCCCCCGCACCCCCCGCCGTTCGGTTGCGTCGACGACGGCCGTGTCCCCCGAGTTTGTTCGACCGAGTTGTCCCGATGGGATGGTCCAAGGCAGACTTGTCCGCTGTTCAGCGAGCGTCGCGGTCTTCGCGGGCTCACCGAGGAAGAAGAAGAACGAAGATGGCGAAGAAGAAGGTCGCTGCGATCGTCAAGATCCAGATCCCCGCTGGTGGGGCTACCCCCGCACCCCCCGTGGGCACCGCGCTCGGTCCGCATGGCGTGGCCATCATGGACTTCTGCAAGGAGTACAACGCCAAGACCGAGGCGCAGAAGGGCACCATCGTCCCCGTCGAGATCTCCATCTTCGAGGACCGCACCTTCTCCTTCATCCTCAAGACCCCGCCGACCTCCACGCTCCTGCGTGCGGCCGCGGGTCTCGAGAAGGCCGCCAACAACCCTGGCTCCGAGACGGTCGGGTCCATCA
The DNA here is from genome assembly GCA_964525005.1 of uncultured Rhabdothermincola sp. Lineage (GTDB taxonomy): Bacteria > Actinomycetota > Acidimicrobiia > Acidimicrobiales > Acidimicrobilacustridaceae > CAZALT01. The sequence goes on along the minus strand of CAZGEF010000117.1, from coordinate 4,235 downwards.
CCGACGCGCAGCTCACCGAGATCGCCACCACCAAGATGCCGGACCTCAACGCCAACGACATCGAGGCGGCCAAGCTCCAGGTAGCCGGCACCGCCCGCTCCATGGGCATCACCGTCGACTGATCGACCACACCACGTACTGATCCGGTGCCCGACGCGGGCACCGGCCGTTGCAGGGTACGACCGGGAGGACCTCGCCCGGCGACCGACACCACCTGAGGGAGCTTCAAGGAGCGACACCATGGCCCACGGCAAGAAGTACTCCGACGCCCGCAAGAAGTACGACGGCGAGCACCTCCACAGCGGACCCGAGGCCCTCGATCTGGTCAAGCGGCTCGCCCCGGCCCGCTTCGACGAGACCGTCGAGCTCGCCGCCCGCCTCGGCGTCGACCCCCGCAAGGCCGATCAGATGCTGCGCGGCACGGTCGCCCTCCCGAGCGGCACCGGCGGCGACGTCCGGGTGCTCGTGTTCGCCAACGGCGATGCGGCGCAGGCCGCCACCGATGCCGGCGCCGACATCGTCGGCGGCGACGAGCTGATCGAGCGCGTGGAAGGTGGCTTCACCGACTTCGACGTCGCCATCGCCACCCCCGACCTCATGGCCAAGGTCGGCAAGCTGGGCCGGGTGCTCGGCCCGCGTGGTCTCATGCCGAACCCCAAGACCGGCACAGTCACGCCTGACACGGCCAAGGCCGTCGCCGACTTCAAGGGCGGCAAGGTCGAGTACCGCACCGACAAGAACGGCAACGTGCACGTGCCGATCGGCAAGGTCTCGTTCTCGGCCGAGGACCTCGGGGCCAACTTCCTCGCCGTGCTCGACGAGCTCGAGCGGGCCAAGCCCGCCTCGGCCAAGGGCAAGTACTTCAAGAAGGTCACCATCGCCTCCACCATGGGCCCGGGCATCAAGGTCGATCCCCTCCGCTTCACGGTCGAGGAAGACTGAGGGTCTCGGACTCGGGGAGCTCGCTGACGCTCGCTCCCTTCCTCCGAGCTTCTGGAGGGGCGGCTTCGCCGCTCACACCTCGGTCGGGTCGGAGCAAGCTCCTCGTCCGACGGCAAGGCCCCAGCACCCCGCTATGGGGCGCCGCCCCGAAACCCGCGGGGTGATTGCCTCCCCCGGACCCCCGCCCTGGGAAGCCGCTACCCCTGCTATGGGGCTTCGTCCCAAACCCCACCAAGGGACTCCGTCGCCTGGATCCCTGACCTCGCGGTTCTCGAAGCGGGGGATTTGGGGATCTGGTCAGTCACCGGTAGCCTGGCCCGCCGGTTCGCTCGCCAGACCTCTTGGCGGGTGGGCCAGTTCCAACTGAATCAAGAGCTTCGCTCGCCGAAGACATCCGGTGCACCTGGTGCTGAAAGGGATCTCGAACGATCCCGCCTGACGAGGCGGACACCTTCGAACCCGCGTTTCGTGACCAGCCTCACGTCTCGTGATCAGGGCGTTCGCATCTTGCGAGCGTCCTTTTGCGTTTCTCCCGCCCTCCATCTGCATGGCGGGGGAGACCGATCTGAGACGAAGGAGGTGCAGATGGACAACCCGAGACCAGAGAAGGTCGCCGTGGTGGACGAGGTGCGTCAGCGCTTCGACGACAGCGAGGCTGCGTTGCTCACCGAGTACCGCGGCATCGACGTCGCCGAGATGGCCACCCTGCGTCGTGCGCTCACGGCTGCCGGCGGCGACTACAAGGTCTACAAGAACACGCTGGTGCGCTTCGCGGCCAAGGACCTCGATCTCGAGATCGAGGAGCTCCTCACGGGTCCGACCGCGATCGCGTTCGTGCCCACCGACGGAACCGGTGATCCGGTGGCCGTGGCCAAGGTGCTCAAGGACTTCGCCAAGGGCAACCCGAACCTCGTCATCAAGGGCGGGGTGCTGGGCAAGCAGATCCTTTCGGTCGACGAGACCAAGGCGCTGGCCGAGATCGCCCCGCGCGAGGAGCTGCTCGCCAGGCTGGCCGGCCTCATGGCCGCCCCGCTGCAGCAGTTCGCCAGCCTGCTCAACGCCGTGCCCCAGAACTTCGCGTACGGCCTGGCCGCACTCGTCGAGCAGCAGGGCGGTGCCCCCGAGACACCAGCCGACGCGGCCGAAGAGGCGGCGAGCGACACCACAGCAGAACCCGTCGGCGAGGCCTCCGAGGCCGCATCCGACGAGGCCCCATCTGAGACAGACGAAGCGCCCGCAGCCGCGGTTGCTGAAGACACCGCAGCGGACGACGCTGCCGAAACCGCGGCCGAGGCCGCTACGGAGGAAAGCTGATATGGCCACCAAGGAAGAGATCCTCGATTCCATCGCCAACCTGTCCGTCCTCGAGCTCAGCGAGCTCCTGAAGGACTTCGAAGAGAAGTTCGGCGTCACCGCCGCTGCTCCCGTCGCCGTCGCCGCCGCTCCCGCGGCTGGTGGCGCCGCTGGTGGTGGCGAGGCCGCTGAAGAGAAGACCGAGTTCGACGTCATCCTCACCGGTGCCGGCGACAAGAAGATCCAGGTCATCAAGGAGGTGCGCGCGCTCACGAACCTCGGCCTCAAGGAGGCCAAGGATCTCGTCGACGGTGCCCCCAAGCCCGTCCTCGAAGGCGTGTCGAAGGAAGACGCCGACAAGGCCAAGGAAGCCCTCGAGGGCGCCGGCGGCTCCGTCGAGGTCAAGTAGGGACCTCTCCACCGCTTCGGTGGGGCGATGGGCGCACGCTGGCTTCGGCCGGCGTGCGCCCATCGGCGTTCTCGTCCGAGCTCTCCGAGTGCCGGGATGTCCGGACGTCCCGGCACTCCTCACGAACCGGCTGGGAGAGCCCGTCGTATCCGACGGGTTCGGCCTGCCGGTTCGGGGAAGGCGACCGCAGTTTCGGGCGAAGGCGGCCCGGACACCGCCGGCACGGCGTCCTGCTGGTTCGATCCCCGGCGAGTGGTCCATCCGACCTGGAGTGCTTGACCTTCTGCACCGGCAGTCGTACATTGCCCGGAACTTGCTGGGACCCGGGGTCTGAGATCCCGAAGGTCCCTGGTCATCTGGGCTCCGAAGGGTGCTTTCCCTTCGGGTTGCTCTTGTTCGCTCTTGCGCCTAGGGTGATCCGTTGCTGTGCTCGCCTGTCGCCTCGTCTCGGATCGTCGTCCTTGACCCGCCGCGTCCAAGCACCTGCCGCTTGTAGACCCCAGAATGCCTTCGAGGAATTGGAGTGACCTTGGCTGCCACGCCCGCTGTCAGGGATCGGTACTCGTTCGCGAATCTCGACGAGGTTCTCGATCTACCCGATCTCATCGCTGTCCAGCGCAAGTCGTTCGAGTGGTTCCTCCACCAAGGTCTCGCTGAGACCTTCCGGGACATCAGCCCGATCAAGGACTTCACCGAGTCCTTGCACCTCGAGCTCGAGTTCGACCCGGATGACGAGGACCTCCGTCCGCCGCCGAAGTTCTCCGTCGAGGAGTGCAAAGAGAAGGACATGACCTTCTCCGCGCCCATCTTCGTGCGGGCCCGCTTCATGAACTCGAACACGGGCGAGATCAAAGAGCAGACCGTCTTCATGGGCGACTTCCCCATGATGACCGACAAGGGCACCTTCGTGATCAACGGCACCGAGCGTGTCGTCGTGTCCCAGCTCGTCCGTTCGCCGGGCGTCATCTTCCAGCCGGGCGAGCGGTTCCGCCTCCGCAACCTGCAGAAGCACCAGCTCGTCACCGGCACCGTCCACCCCTACCGCGGTGAGTGGCTCGAGATCGACATCGAGCAGAAGCCGGGCAAGGACGTCACCGCCGGCTGCCGGGTCGCCCGCAAGCGCCGCCTCTCCATCTTCACGCTCTTGCGTGCCGTCGGCTTCGACGAGGAGAACTACCCGGGCTTCCTCGACAACCTGGTGCGTCACTTCGACTTCCTCGAGGGGCAGTGGGAGAAGGACCGGGAGATCGCTCCGACGCAGGACGAGTCGCTGGTCGAGATCTACAAGCGCGCCCGTCCCGGCGAGCCGCCCACCGTCGAGTCCGCCCGCGCCTACTTCAAGAACGCCTTCTTCGAGAACCGGCGCTACGACCTCAGCCGCGTCGGTCGCTACAAGCTCAACCGCAAGCTCGGTCCCGAGCTCGACCGCATCGAAGAGGTCTTCGGCATCACGCTGGACAAGCCCGACCTCGACCAGTCGGTGCTCACCCCCGCCGAGGTCCTCGCCGCGTGCACCTACATGCTCCACCTCATGGTGCAGGAGCCGGGCTACCGCCTCGACGACCAGGACCACTTCGCCAACCGCCGCATC
>CAZGEF010000116.1:0-7460 GCA_964525005.1 uncultured Rhabdothermincola sp. | reverse complement strand
GCGACGTCTTCGCTGTGACACGAAAGCGTAGCCACCTTCCCGACCGTGAGCCGCGCCATCATCGATCCACCCGGGCTGGTGGCCCGTCGACGACCCGGTGGCTCGCCCCTGCGGGACGACCGACACGGCAGTGGCCCGCGGCCTACGGGCGCGGCGCTGGCCGACCACCCGGCCGAGGCCTCGCCGCCGTCGTCAGCTCCACGGTCCCCTTGCGGGAGCGCTTGGCGCGCAACAGGGCGTCGTCCGCGGCGTTCAGCAAGGCCTGAAGATCCTCGGTCGTGCCGTCGGCGACGTAGGCAACTCCGACCGTGGCCCCCACGCTGACGGAACCCACGGTGGTCCGGACAGGGCCCGAGGCGGCCTCGAGGAGTCGCCGACCCACCGCAGCAGCGTGGTCGGGCCCGTCGAGCCCCTCGCAGATGACGGCGAACTCGTCGCCCCCGAGCCGCGCCACCAGGTCGTGGGGCCGTACGCATGCGTGGAAGCGACGAGCGACCTCCTGGAGGACGTGATCACCGACGTCGTGGCCGTGGAGGTCGTTGACCGGCTTGAAGTCGTCGAGGTCCACGTACAAGAGGGCGACGGAGCGGGGCTCGACCCGATCGGTCGGACGATCGTCGAGGCGGGCGAAGAACGCCCGGCGGTTGGCCAGACCGGTGAGCCCGTCCGAGCGGGCGTGGCGCTCCAACTCCTCGCGCTGGTGTCGACCGGCCAACGCGATCCTGATGATGTCCGAGGGCAACGCGGCCAGGAACAGGTCGATGACCTCCTTGAGGGTGGGATCGCGGTACCAGACGACCAACGTGGCGGGATGGGGCCAGCCGGGGTCGGGCACCGGCAGGACCGTGAGCGCAGCCAGGCCGCGCTCGTCGGCCCGGGCCCGCAGATCGGCGGGCAGCGTGTCGTAGGTGTGGCCGTCGACCTCGGCCAGCTCGGGATCGAGCGGCCCGACCACGCTGCGGCCGTCGGGGCCGTCGAAGGCGATGCCGACGATGAGACCGAGGTCCAACACCTCGGTGAGGCCGGTGGCGAGGACGTCGAGCGCGGACTCCGGTGATGCCCCTTCGCCGAGCGCGGCCAGCGTCTGCTCGGTGGTGACGTGAAAGGGGATGGGGGTCATGTCGAAGGCCATCCACCGTCGACCCTCCACCTCCAACAGCGTGCTGCCCACGTGGACCACGTCGTAGCGACCGTCGGCCCGGCGCAGGCGGAACGGCATGGGGACCGACGCGGCCGTCCGGTCCAGGATCGACACGCCCGCGACGGCCCGCTCCAGGTCATCGGGGTGGACGAAGTCGAGCGGCTGGGCACCCACGATGTCGTCGGGCTCGTACCCGTAGGCACCGAACCCGTCGTTGGCGTAGACGATGACCCCACCTTCGTCGGTGATGGTCACCATCTGGTTCGCCTTGCGCAGCGCCTCGACCACGACCGCGGTCGGGATCCGCTCCCCGTCCCCCGACCCGTCCTCGGGGGTACCCCCGGGCCCGTCCTCAGCCTGCGATCGCTCCGACACCGACGGTGAGGCTAGCGGTCCCCGTCGCCCGACGACCGAGCCGTCGTGGCGCGGGCCGAGGCAAGGCGAGGCGGTGCGGTGCGAGGCGGTGCGGTGCGAGGCGGTGCGGTGCGGTGCGGTGCGGTGGTGCAGGTCAGTGCGATGATGCGGGCCGTGACCACAGCGAGCCGCACGTGACCGGCGACCACCTCGTCGTCCGCCGCGTGCGCATGGCCTACCCCGACGACTTCGATCCGGCGTGGATCCCCGGCAACCCCGAGTTCGCCTGCGCCGCCAACGGCGTCTCGCTGATGATGCCGTACTACGAGCCGTACTTCATCCGTTCGGTCCGCTCCACCCTCGACCTGCTCGACGAACCGCTGCGGGTCCGCACCCAGGCGTACCTCGGCCAGGAGCAGCAGCACCAGGTCCAGCACCTGGCCTTCAACCAGCTCGTGCACGAGCGGTATCCAACGGTCGAGAGCCGCGAACGACGGCTCGGGTGGATCTGCGACCGCCTGTGGCGCAAACGCAGCGCGCGCTTCAACGTGGCGTTCGCCGCGGGCAGCGAGACCATCGCCTTCGTCATGGCCCGCTGGGCAGAGGACCGCCTCGGTCACCTCTTCGTGGGCGCCGACCCCACGGCGGCGACGCTGTTCCTGTGGCACCTCGCCGAGGAGGTCGAGCACAAGACGGCAGCGTTCGACGTGTTCGAGGCGACCGACGGGTCCCGCCTGCGCTACGCGTGGGCCACCTCGGTATCGGTCGTGATCATCTTCTGGTTCATCACCAGCATGATCATCGCCATGCTCCGCCGCGACGGTCGGCTCTTCCATCCGATGTCGTGGTGGCGGCTCACGAAGCTCGCCGTCGGCCTCGCCTTCGAGCTGCTGCCGACGCTCCTGCTCTCCGCTCTGCCCGGCCACCACCCGAGCAAGCTCGCCGACCCGGCGTTCCTCCCGTCGTGGCTCGAGTCGTTCGATCCCGAGACCGCGACCATTCCGCTGTGGCAGCCTCCCCCGATGAGGGGATCCCGCGCTCGACCACCGACCTGAGCCCGCCGCCGGTCTGGGCCCACCACCGACCGGCACCCACCGGAGCTCGAGATCTCCGCCGCCGGGACGAGGTGCTCGGCCGATCCGCTCAGGTTCGGGCGACGTCGGTCGGACCCGGGCTCCGCTGCCCGTCGCCTGCGTCGGGCGCACCGTCGGGGTCGAGCGCACCGTCGGGGTCGAGCGCACCGTCGGGGTCGAGCGCGTCGACCGCCTTGTGCCGAGCCGTGCGTCGCAGCAACAGGGGGTACACGATGCAGGTGAGCGTGGCGAAGATGAACCACTGCATGGCGTAGCTGAGGTGCGGGCCGTCGTCGAGCACCGGCTCGGGTACCGGTCGGGGCAGCTCACCACCCGACGGATCCTGCGAGCGGAGGTCGACCGACACCGGGTAGATCGGCTCGTCTACCTGCTGCTGGAACCGCTCGAGATCGACGCGGGCGAGCGTCGAGAGCCGTACACCGGTCTCATCGGTGGCACCGGCGATGAGACCGCTCGACCGCGTCACCGTCTCCTTCACCATGCCCGTCACGGTGACGGTCCCCGCCGGGGGGGCGTACCCGGGCCAGGGCCCGTCGGCGTTCGTCGTCGCGAACGGGACCCACCCCCGGTTGACGGCCACCGCGGTGCCGTCGGCCTGGACGAGCGGCGTGAGGATCCAGAACCCCGGGAGGCCCTGCAACGTTCGATTGCGGATGAGCACCTCGGATCCGGTGTCGTAGACCCCGCTCACCGTGACCGTCCGGTACTGCGCGGCATCGATGGCATCGGGGTCGCTGTCGGGACCGTCGGGCAGCACCTCGCCGATGGGAGCGACCGGCAGTCCCTCGCTCGCCGCGACCGCGACGTTGTAGGCCTTGCGCTCGTCGAGCCGCCGCAGCTGCCACATCCCCAGGCCGACGAAGACCGCGACGCACGCGAACACGAAGAGGTGCGACAGGATCCAACCCGGCCGGTACAGGAACCGGTAGTCGGCAGGAGGCTTGGGCCGGTCGCTGCTCACCCGGTCAGGCTAAGACGGCCCGGCGACGAGACGCCAACGCCGTCGCGTGCGTGCTCGCCCACGCTCACCGTGCGCACCTGCGCACGCGACGGGTCAGCGGTGCGGCATCGGGGGCCGGGAGCGGTGACGTCGGAGACCGGTACAGTTGCGGCCTCATGACGAGCGAGGATCCGAACCCGGGCGGCGATGACGAACCGGTGACCGGCAACACCCGCCCCGCCCCGAGCGGACCGCCCAACCGCACGGCGCTCCTGGCCGTGGTGATCCCCCTGATCATCATGGTGATCGGCTCGAACATCGCGAACTACTTCGGCCTCGGCTTCGTCACCGAGCGGCCGGTGCTCGTGATGGTGCTGAGCTCGCAGATCAAGTGGCTCGTCCTGGCGGTGAACCTCGTCGACCCCGTGGTGTTCTTCACCGTCGGGATGCTGCGCAACCTCGCGCCCGACCCGTTCTTCTACATCCTCGGGTTCTGGTACGGCGATGCCGCGGTGCGGTGGATGGAGCACCGCGTGCCCAGCATGGGCGAGCTGCTCCGCCAGGCCGAGCGGCACTTCCCCAAGTGGGGCCGGCCCCTGGTCCTGCTGTTCCCCAACAACCCCATCTGCCTCCTGGCCGGAGCAGCCCGCATGCCGGTCGTCGAGTTCGCCGTCCTCAACGTGGTGGGCACCGCCGGCCGCCTCGTGCTCATCAAGATCTTCGGCGAGGCGTTCGAGACTCCCATCCAGTGGTTCCTCGACCTCCTGCAGGAGTACCGGATCCCGCTGCTCGTCATCGGCGGTCTGGCCTTCGTGTTCACCATCTGGAACGAGAACCGCAAGGGCACCGGCGAGGTCCGAGCCCTGGTCGAGCTCGAAGAGGAGTTCGACCCCACCCATCCCGCCGAGCTCCACGACGAGACCCCTTCGGACCGAGAGGACTGACGGACCTCGAGGACCGACGATGTCCCGTCCCGAGGGGTCGGGTCTTGTCGGCAGCTGCTACAGGTCGAGGATCGGGTCGAGGCCGAGCGTGAGGCCCGGGAGCGCGGCGATCTTCTTGACCGCGAGGAGCACGCCGGGCATGAACGACGACCGGTCGTAGCTGTCGTGGCGGATGGACAGCGTCTGGCCGGTGGTGCCGAGCAGCACCTCCTCGTGAGCGACCATGCCACGCATGCGCACCGCGTGGACCCGTACGCCTTCACCGACCGCGCCGCCCCGGGAGCCCGGGATGGCCTCGTGGACGGTGGGGTCCGGAGCCCAGCTCGTCGACGCGGCCGCCACGCGCTCAGCGGTGTGCATCGCCGTGCCCGATGGGGCATCGATCTTCTGGTCGTGGTGGAGCTCGATGATCTCCGCCGTCTCGAAGTACGGAGCCGCCAGCTCGGCGAAGCGCATGAGGAGCACCGCGCCGATGGCGAAGTTGGGGGCGATCAGGCAGTTGCTCGTCGTGAACGCCGAGCGGAAGCGCTCGTAGTCGGACTCGTCGAACCCCGTGGTGCCCACAACGGCGTGCACGCCGTTGTGGGCCAGCCAGGCCAGGTTCTCCCGCGCCGGACCGAGTTGGGTGAAGTCGACGACGACCTCGGCCCCGGCACGTGAGAACGCGTCGGGGCTGGCGTCGATCTGGAAGGGCAGGTCGATGCCCGTGACCTGGCGGAGATCGAGGCCCGAGTGATGAGGGTCGACGGCGGCGACGAGGTCGAGGGCAGGATCACCCGCCACTGCCGAACACACGGCGATGCCCATCCGGCCACCTGCCCCACACACCCCAACACGAATCGTCATGGCACGAAACCCTACTGCGCGCCCGCGACCAGCCGTTCTGGCAGGTAGAGCCCGTCTCATACGACGGGCTTGGCCTGCCGGTTCGACGGGCTTGCGGAACCGGCTGGGAGAGATCGTCGGATACGACGGACTTGGCCAGCCAGAACGCCCAACGGGTGAACGAGGCGGTGCGGATCGGGCGAAGGTCAGGACCGGGTGGCGAAGACGGCGTCGTCTGCGTCGAAGGGGCCGACGACGGCGAGGGCCTGCTGGCCGCCGAAGACGCGCTCGGTGACGCGGGCGACGTCGTCGACCGTCACCGCCTGGATGCGGGCCACGTGCTCCTCGACCGGGATGACCTCGTTGCGCACGATCATGCCGCTGCCGAGCCGACCCATGCGACTGCCCGAGTCCTCCAGGCCCAGCAGCATCGACCCGACGAGGTAGCCGACCGCCACCCGGTGCTCGTCCTCGGTGACGCCGTCGGCGGCGAGACCGCTGGTGACCCCGTCGATCACGGTGAGCACCTCGTCGAGGTGATCGGGTGCCGTGCCCGCGTAGACCATGAGCGAACCGGTGTCCTGGTAGGACGACGGCGAGCTGAACACGGTGTACGCGAGGCCCCGCTCCTCGCGGACCTGCTGGAACAGACGGCTCGACATGCCCCCACCGAGCACGTGGTTGGCCACCGCGAGCGCGTAGCGGTCGTCGTCGTCATAGGCGAGCCCACGCCACCCGATGGTGACGTGCGCCTGCTCGGTGGGCCGGTGGATCACCGTGAGCGGGACGACGTCGCCGGTGGGCGGCATGCGGTCGACGAGCTCTACGCCGGCAACATCGGCCGGAACCGACCGATCGGCGTCGGCGAGCAACCCCGCGATGCCCGAGACGATCTCGTCGTGGTGCAGGTCGCCCGCGGCCGCGACCACGACGGAGTCGGGCTGGTAGCGGGACCGATGGAACGTGGCGATGTCGTCGCGCGCCATGTCCTCGATCGACGTGCGACTGCCCAGCGTCTCGCGACCGATGGGATGGTCGGGGAAGAGCGCCTCGTAGAGCGCCGTGACCACCACGTCGTCGGGGGTGTCCTCGTTCATGAGGATCTCTTCGAGGATCACCTCGCGCTCGGCGTCGACCTCGTCGGGACGGAAGGCCGGCGACGAGACGACGTCGGTGAGCAGGTCGAGGCCGAAGCGCAGCTCGGCCACGGGCAGGCGCGTGTAGTACACGGTGTGCTCGCGGGCGGTGAACGCGTTCATCTCGCCGCCGACCGAGTCGACACCGACCGCGATGCTGCGAGCCGACCGTTCGGACGTGCCCTTGAACAAGAGGTGCTCGAGGAAGTGCGAGGCACCTGCCATCGCCGGTGCCTCGTCGCGCGAGCCGATACCGACCCACACGCCGACGCTCACCGACCTCGCCTCGGGCATCCGTTCGGTGACGACGCGGATGCCCGAGGGAAGGATCGAGTGCTGGGGACCGGTCACGCGGGTGCGATGCCGATCAACGACGACGACCGCCGCCGCGGCGCCCGCCGCGATCGCCCGAGCGCTCGCCACCGGACGACGCGGGCCCGAGGTCGCCGAACTCCTTGCTGGCCTCCTCGGCGAAGGCGTCCTCGAACGAGACGAACTCGCGATCGTCGCTGGGCTTGTCGTCGGACGACGAGCTGCGCTCGGACGACGGGCTCCGGTCGCTGCGCTCGCGCCGCGCCGGGCGATCGCCACCCCGATCGTCGCCGTCGCTCTTGGCTTCGGGGGCCGGCGACGAGGCGAGGCTCAGCGAGACCTTGCCGTTGGGATCGACGTCGTCGACCCGAACCTCGACCTCGGAGCCGAGCTCGAAGACGTCCTCGACCTTGTCGATGCGCTTGCCGCCGCCCATCTTCGAGATGTGCAGCAGACCGTCGCGACCCGGGAGGATGTTGACGAACGCACCGAACTTGGTGATGTTGACGACGCGACCGGAGTAGGTGGCGCCGACCTCGGCGGTGGGCGGGTTGAGGATGAGCTTGATCTGGCGCTCGGCCTCGGTGACCGCACCGAGGTCGGACGACGCGACCGACACGATGCCGACGACGCCGTCGTCGTCGACGTTGATGTCGGCACCGGTCTCGGCCTGGATGGCGTTGATGACCTTGCCCTTCGGGCCGATGACCTCGC
>CAZGEF010000115.1:0-7568 GCA_964525005.1 uncultured Rhabdothermincola sp. | reverse complement strand
GCCGGGCAACCATCACACCCAGCTCAAGACCCACTCTGAACAGATAGGGCTAGGGCCCGCTCGAAGAGATCGAGCAGCGACGGTGCGGCCTGGCCTGCAACCGAGACGCCACCTTTGAGGATCCACGAATGGTGTGATGCCAGGCCGGTGACTTCCGCCTCGATCCGCAAGGCTGTTGCAGCGGTGTCGCCCCGTTTCACTCGCTTCATCTCGGAAGCATTTTTCAAGCGCAAGGCCTGCATCCGCTGGATCCTGACTGGAAGATCGACGCTTCTGTCCAATAACCAGAGTCCCGTACCAGCAGCAGCGATGCCGTCACGGGCGATTCCGAAATGGGCATACACGGCAGGGGGCTCAGTGAAGACGACCCTGATGTACTGAGCAAGATGATCAACCGCTGCTGCGGCAAGCAATCGAGCCTCGTCCTGTGCATGCTGGATGTGGTCCTCGGACGACGGGGTGTTGAACTTGGTTTGCCCCGCAACGTCCTCGGCTGCCACCGATCGCGCCGCAGGCACCAGCGTGGATATTGGCTGGGAGTTGGCGCCCCTGACCGTGGCCATTGCTGCCGCGACAAAGCTCCCGTACAGGTCGACCACGCCAGGTTCGGGCGTCAACAGCACTCGACCCTCGCGACGCGCGATCCGTGCGAGAAACCCGACGGCAATCCTGAAAGGCCGAACGCAGTCCGATAACCGATCTGGAGTTGACCCGGTTTTCTGGACACCTGATCCTGGGAGTTGTTCCAGGGAAGGGAGACCCCGATGGGTCGTCCAGCGAAGTACCCCGAGGAGTTCCGGCGTGAAGCGGTCGAGTTGTGCCGCAGCACGGATCGGCCTCGGGCTGAGGTAGCCAAGTCGCTCGGTGTGAGCGACGGTTCGTTGGCTACGTGGATCAAGGCGGCCGATGCCGCTGAGGTCCCGGGGGCGCTTGATCCGACCGAGCGGGCCGAGCTCGAGCGGTTGCGTCGGGAGAACAAGGACCTGCGGATGGACCGTGAGATCCTGCGCAAGGCAGCGGCGTATTTTGCCCGGGAGACGTTCAAGTGAGCCGCCGGTTCGTCTCCGAGCACGCCGGGCAGTACCCCACCAAGCGGCTCTGCGAACTCGCCGGTGTTGCGAGGTCGAGTTACTACGACTGGTCGACGCGGCCGTTGTCGGAGCACTACCTCGCCGATGCGGCTCTCGCCGCGGAGATCTTCGAGATCCACGAGGCCTCGAAGCGCACTTACGGCGCGCCGCGCATCGCCGGGCAGCTCCATGACCGTGGTCTGCACCACGGCACCAAGCGCACCGCTCGGATCATGGCCTAGTGCGGATTCGTCGGGGTCCATGGCCGCAAGAAGTGGCGTCGAGGCACGACCAAGGGCGCACCGTCGGGCGATCTACTCAACCGGGACTTCACCGCGGAGGCATCGAACCAGCGGTGGGTGGCCGACATCTCGGAGTTCGCGTGCCGTGACGGCAAGCTCTACCTCGCGGGGATCAAGGATCTCCACGACAAGGGCTTGCCGGGCTGGTCGATGGGGCAACGCCAGACCACCGACCTCGTCGTCAACGCCCTGGTGATGGCGCTCGGCCGGCGAGCTCCGGACGGTGAGCTGATCCACCACGCGGACCACGGAACCCAATACACCGCTCTGGAGTTCTCTAACCGGCTAACGGACTGGGGTGTCACGGCGTCGTTCGGTTCGGTCGGCGATTGCTATGACAACGCCGCGATGGAATCCACGTGGGCGACGATCAAGAAGGAGATCCGCCACATCTACGGCGACTGGGAGCCCATGACACGCCGCCAGCTCCGCACGATCCTCTTCGACTACATCGAGACCTTCTACAACCGCCAACGCCACCAGGCTGGTCTCGGCCACCGCACACCGGCCGAGGTTTACGCTGCCTCCACGGCAGCCTGACTCACATAAACCCGTGTCCAGGAATTCGGGTCAACTCCAATCGCTCAGCTCCATGAACCTCGAACCTCCCTGCTGAGGTCTAGGAGCTGCGCTGTGATGGGGCCGAATGCTCCGTTCTCGACCGCAAGCAAGCCAAACTCGTCCGCCACGCTGACAGTCTAGGAAGTCCGACGGTCCTCAAGCGATGCCCTGATGCACTGCAGCGAGATCGCAGCCAGCATCAACGGCATGTTCCCCTTCGTGCTGCAGAATCCTGAGATGCATGGATGGATACCCCCACGCCTTCGGTCAGTTCTAGGACCGGACCTCACCTCGGTCGACGCGGATGCGCTCGAGGGTCTCATTGGCATGGGAGAGGACACGGACCTGGAGTTCAAGCAACAACCCTGGGAGTCCACGGAGGGGGGATCAAAGGAGTGCGCGTTGGATATCGCTGACAAGGCGAACGCCGGCGGCGGCCTGATCATCCTCGGAGCGGTGGAAGATTCCGAGGGATCACTCGACGAGTTGCGCTCGGTGTCCGCATCCCCCGAGATGGCGTTGCGAATCGACCAAATAGTTGCTGCACGGATTTCTCCGCCACCGCGGGTCAACCATCAGTTCGTAGATACTCCCGACGGGAATGTTCACTTGCTCTCCATCGAACCAACCCTCAGGACACCACACGCCGTTTCTGTGGGAGGACACGCTCTCCGCTACCCAGTGCGTACTGGTCGAACCCGTCGCTTTCTCGCGGAACCCGAGATCGCAGACTGGTACCAACGCCGCCATCGCGCAGTGGCCCAATCATCCGAGCGCCTCACGGCCCAGGTCCAACTCGCATCAGCTCGGGTGCCTGCCATCGCCGAGGACGACGAAGACTGGTCATGGCTGGTGATCGTTGCATCGCCCGAGTTCCCTGGGAACCTCTCGCTCCGCCGCGGGCTAAAGGAAAGCTACGAAGAATGGTTCGACACTGCCCGAAGCGACTTTCCCGGATTCCGTTGGTCGGGCGGCACATACCTGTCACCCGGCTTTCAGGCACTGCAGGTAAGCGATGACTACCGGCCCAGCGTGCAGTTCCAATCCATCGGTGGCGATCTGGGCATGGATGGTTCGGGGGGCCTTTTGGCAGGTCAGGTCGACCGCCGCCGGAACGCGGATCGCGGTGGCACCGCCATGGTCTGCGACGAGTTCCTCCTAGCCGACGTGATCAACCTCGCAGGCGTCCTCGCCCGACATGCGCAATACACAGGTGCAGTTGGCGACCTCACGGTTGCGTGTCGGTTGGTCTCCCGCCAGCCGATGGTGCTCGGGTACTACCGCGGCTTCATGGCGAGCCAGCTGGGCCAGACCCGAGAGATCGAGAGCACCGCCACCTCCATCCATACGGCTCCGATCGAAGGGCTGGTCGAGCCAGGGCCGGCCCGACTAGCTCTTGCTCGCCTCTTGGTTGGCGACCTTTCATCGGCGTTCGGGCACCCCGAGCCCCTTCAGGTAGATAGGGATGGCGCCCTCGTGATTGACCAGTTCTACCGTGACCATCAGGCGAGAGTTGCGGCATGGGCTGAATCAGCCGGAGTTCCGACGGTCGCATCGCTAGCGGGCTGACAGCTCCACGAGCCGCAACTTGTCCACGCGGTGTCGAATCGGCTGCAAGAGCGCCAGGTGCTCAGCACGCTCCACTCGGGAGGGCACCACTCGTCGTGGCGGGAATATCGCTTCGGTGAACATCGCTCGGGTCAGAGTCCACCGCTCCTTTCTCTGACAGTCCACTGGTGGTAGAAGAAGGACCTACAGGTGCTCACGCTGCCGGGCACCAAGCGGTTGCAGTGAAACGGCGGCCACCCGAACACACGCACACGGATGCGTTCACGAGGTGGTCGCCCCATGGCCCGCTATCGCAAGAAGCCGCTCGTCCAGTTCGAGCACGGCACCAAGATCTACTCCCCCACGTCGGGCGAGCCGTACTACCGGATCGTCGCTCCTGACCCGCTTTCCTCCAAGCGGCTCACGGCGAAGCGCAAGACCGAGGATCTCGCACGTGAACAGGCCCGGGACTTCGAGGATCGCATCGCCAACGCCAAGCCGCTCCGCGAGGTGGCGGACGAGAATCGCACGATCGATCGCCTCGCCGGGTCATATGTCGACCACCACCTTTCGGGGCTCTCGCTCCGCTATCGCGAGAAGCAGGACTACCTCCTGCGGTCCTGGATCCTGCCGAGGATCGGGCAGGTGCAGATCTCGGCGTGGACGGCAGCGGACTCGACGGCCGTCATCGCCCACGCACGCCAAGCCGGCCTCGCGGATTCGACGATCCAGGACATCGGAAGCGCGCTGAGGGGCTTGGTCACCCATGCCCGGCGCCTGCGCTGGTTGAGTCCCAACAGCGAAGACCCGATGTGGATGGTGCGGTATTCGAAGCGTGCGTCAGTGCAAGGCGCAACCTCGCTCTACATCGCACCGTCGACCCTGCCGACCGACGAGGACTGTGCGGCGCTGTTCGCCGCGCTCGAGGACCGAGGTGACCACCAGTGGGCAACAGCGATGAAACTCGTCCATCGATCCGGACTCCGATGGGGCGAGCTCACGGCACTCCGTGCCTGTGATCTCGTGTTCGATCCGCAGCGGATTGTGTGGGTTCGCCAAGCGGTCGAGCAAGGCTCAACGGGACCAGCGACGCTGAAGCCCCCGAAGAACGGCAAGATCCGTACGACCTTCTTCCCGAAAAGCATGTCGGACGAGCTCGAGGCTCACGCCGACTCGGTGCGAAGCGCTCGGGGCCCCGAGGCACTGCTCTTCGCCACGCGCCGGGGCGGCATCGTCAGACGTTCGAGCTTCCAGCAGGTCTGGATCCAAGCCGCTGACGCAGCTGGATGGCCCATGGACACGCCCCTCAAGCGCACCGCCGGCTATGGAACCAAGAACAAGGGCTGGCGGTGGACGGGCGCAGCGCGTTGGACCCCGCACGATCTTCGCCACGTCGCGGCCTGCTGGATGCTCTTCGACGTCGGCCTTGATCCGGCGATCGTCGCGGACAAGTTGGGGCACGCTGACCCAGCGTTCACGATCAAACGGTACGTCGGTGTGCGCGGTGACGCCGACGAGACGGCGAATCGCATGACGGACGACTGGTAGAGGACCGGAAACCCAAATTTTCGTGGCGCGTCTGCGCTCAGTCGCCCGTGCCGACGGCCTGAATCTCGCCGACCTCGACCTGTTGAACCGACGACCGGCTGATCGACGAGAGCGATCCTCCCTCGCCGACGTTCGACGTCCACTCGACTTCGAAGACCACCGTGACCGACGGCTCATAGGTGCCCGTCGGTCGGGAGGCCGAGGAGTGCTCATAGGTGTGGGCGCATTTCGTGGCGTCTTCGGGGAGTCCTGGTCGCCAGGCGGTTCCTGGTCCGGTACACGTTCGCGTCGAGCCGTCGCCAAGGTCCCACACAGCTCGGACGGGTCGAGCGGTGATCGTGGCGGTGACGCGACCAGCCGATGCGGTCGCCTCGTAGTTGTGCCACCAGCCGCCGTCGACCCACAGCCACGTCGGAACTTGCACCAAGAGTTGCCGATCGGCCGCTGGGCTTGTCTGGATCGTCGGCGACGGCACGCTGACGGACGAACGAGCCTGTTGCGCAAGGCCCTCGAGATCGACCGAGCCGCCTTCGGGGACGATGTAGTCGTCACCGACTTGGACGGGCCCGACACCGTCGCAAACCTTCTGCAGCCAACGACCCGTCTCGGAGTACCGAGTCGATCCGTCTTCGGCGTAGACCTTCACCTTCGAGTCGTCGGAGACCACCACGAGCCAACGGCACGACGGGTCGCCGGAGGATTCACCGCCACCCGTTGCGTCGGTTGAGTCTTCGACCTCGACTGTGGGGTTTCCGTTCTCATCGAAGTAGCCATCGCCCAATCCCTCTGCGCCTGCACGCGACGAGGCGAGGAGACCCACGAACGCCGCTACGAACAGGCTGATCACGATGCGAGTGCGCATCCCGCCACCCCCTCCCACTTCTGCAGGAGCTCGGTGCCCGCGACTCGCCATGCGCCCTCGACGAAGTGCAGCGTGCCCTTGGCGCTCTGGGTCGACACGGCGTCGTTCAGGACTTGCCCAGTCGCTCTGTCGACCATGAGCCAGTCATCAACGACGCACGCCTGGACGGTTGCAGTCTCACCGTCGACGGCGACACCCATGATCCGGTGATAGTTCGCCGGGTTAGGGGCAGCTCTGAGTGCCACGCCCTCGTCGAGGTGTCGCTGCGTCTCCGCGATGACCCATTCGAGCTGACCTCCCGTGGCGAACTCCGCCAGCGCCGGATCCTGCGGATTCGGCGTCCCGGTGTTCGCCGCGTTTCGGGCGTTCCAGAACCCAAGGTAGGCACCTATGACCGCCTCCTGGTCGGGGTTCATCCCAGATTCCGGCGGCTGGGTGGCCGGCGGCTCCGACGTTGTTGCTCGTGGCTCCACTGAAACCGTCGACTCCCCGCCGACGGTGATCTCGGTTGCGGTGGTTGCCGTCGACCCGCCGCCGTGGGAGCAGGACGAGGCTGCCGTGACTACGACGAGAATTGTCGCGATCGATCGAGCAATGGGTCGGCACCCGTGGGCATGTCTGGTCTTCGACACCGGCGGTCTCCTCGTTTGAGAAGGTCCCTGCCCCACCTCGCCGGATCAGCGTGCAGCGGTCGTGTGCACCGCGCTGGCCACCACGGTGTCGTGGAGTGCCGTCAGCCGAGGTAGGTGGTCAGCCACGTATCGGTCAGGCAGACAAGACCGGAGCGACAACGATGTCGTCGACAGACCCAAGGGTAAGCATGGTCGAGGACAGGAATCCACCGATTCTCCGAGAAGCTCGAGGGCGGATAAGCGCGTGCGCCTCACGCCGCGATCGACAGCTCGCGAAGGCGCCGCTCTGCGCGCCACCGCCGCTGGTGGATGACGCTTGCCTCCATGCCGTGGAGCGCTCCCACCTCTGCCAGCGTGTAGCCCTCCACTCGAGTGCGAACGACGGCATCGAAGGCGACCTCGTTCACGATGCCTTGGTCACGTGCGGTGCGGACCTCCTCCAGTCGCAGTCTGGCGAGTGCCCGATCCTCGGGTGAACTTGCCGTCGACGGGAGCTCGGGAAGTACCTCGATCGAGAGCAACCCGCTAACGAAGCGCTCACGGCGATAGTGCTTGCGGACATCGAGCACGATGTTGGCTGGCACTGAGCCCGGTCGCTGGAGTGGATAGGCGCTGATCAGCTCCCAAGCGATCGTGATGATCTCGTCCATCGCGTCGGGATCGCGCACCACCTCGAATGAGGCGACTCGGATGAGCCCCGGAAGCATCGCCTGAAGCAGAGCCCGTGACGCGACCTCATCGGTCTTGGCGAGCTCGGCGAGACCGCGCAACGCGACGTCCATCGTCGATCGGTCACGCCGCGTCGTGACAAGGTCATCCAGGTCGGCCATCTGCCGCATGACCGGATAGTTCGAGCACCACCGCTCGAGAGCACGGCGGCCCCCTAGCGATGTGGCCAACTCGGACCACTCTTTGTTGAGGTGGTGCAGGATCAGGTGCATCGCGTCCCTCCTTGTGTCGTAAGGACACAGTGAGGATCCGCGAGGCCGTTTGAACCGCCCTGGGTTCGTTGGAGGCTCCAGACCTTGTAAACGAGGATGGAGTT
>CAZGEF010000114.1:0-7568 GCA_964525005.1 uncultured Rhabdothermincola sp. | reverse complement strand
ACGGTGATCCGCTCCAGCAGTGACATGGCCCACAGGCTATCGAACCAGCGCTCGGGCGGGTCGGAGATCACTCGGACGGACCGAGGTCGGCTCGGGCGAGCTGCGCGGTGGCGTGCACGAGTCGTGCCGCCGCAGCGTCCGAGTCGCCGGCGAGGACGACAATCTCACCAGACACGAGCGAAGTCCTCTGGTTGCCAGTCGGCGAGGATCTCCGTGCCTCGGGCGCGGTCCTGGGCGAGGTCGAGCGCGGCGAAGAGCCCGGGAGCGAAGCGCCAGTGGCCCCACGCGTCGCTCGGACGTTCGACCCGCTCGGCGCACGCCAGCGGGGTCGGCGCAACGGCGACCGTGGAGGCCCGCTCCTCGAATCGTGTGGCCTCGCCGAGGCGCAGTGTGGCCTGGCGTAGATCGACCGCGGAAGGCACGTAGAAGTCGGGCGGGTACGCGCCACCGATCGCCACGGGTGCACCCCAGGCTGCGGCGCCGACGGTTCCCGTCACCGCCCAACCGAGACCGGGACCGTCGAGGTTGACGTTGAGCGTGTCGTAGCTGTCGGAGTCCCCGAGCGGTGGAAGCGTGGCGAGCGCCGTCGGTTGGGGATGCCACGCGTCCGCGAGCGCCCAGAACAGCTCGGGAACCAGCGGTGTCCCGTCAGCACGCACGAGCGAGGACTCCCGCAACCGCTTCGCAGCCGCGACGATCGCCGAGTGTGACAGCGACACTCGCCGGGCCACCGCCCGCATCGAGGGAGGATCGTCCGGTGTCATCAGCAGCGCCGCGGCCCAGGCGATCCCTGCGGCACCGGAGATCGCCTTCGGCGGGGAGCCCGCGGTCGGTCGATCGTCGGCGGGTACGTCCGCGTCGATGTGCACGCCCTTGGCTCGCAGCACGACATGGCCCCGCCGGTCGAGCCACCCCCACCCGGCGTCGCGCAGCGCCTCACGGGCCGGTCCCGTGATCAGGTCACCGACCACGACGTGCGCGACCGTGCCGTTGCGCGTCGAGGACGACGCGACGAGGCGATCGACCGTCTCGGGGTTGACCACCGAAGCTGCCACGAGGTCGACGGGGACGTCGATGCCATCGACCGTCACGACCAGGTCAGCGTCGATCGCAGTGGTCGGTTTGGTCGCCCGGTGCCCGAGCGCACCCATGGCCGCCACGAAGGCTGACGCTCCTTGCGAGGCGAGACTGACCCTCGTCGTACGAGCCACAGAGGCAGCCTACTCAACCCAATGGTTTGTGGTCACTTGTGAGTTGCCACCAACCAAACGCGCGGTACGACTGAGCTCATTCGGTGATGCCGAGAACCTGAGCACGCGCCCGCAGCATCGACAACAGGTCAGACATCTCGACGAGGCCCTCGGCCTCTCGTCGCTCCTCCGGCGTGAGCGATCCAGACTCGTCCTGTCGGTCGAGCAATGCCGTGAGCCGCTCATCGAGAGCGTGCGGCAGCCGAAGACGTTCAAGCGAGTCCGGCAACTCGATCGTCACAGCATGAGCCATGACCACGAAGGTACCCGGCGACCGGGAGCTCCACATGGCCGTGAGCCGCTTGAGTCCCAGGAGGTTCAGTCGTCCTGCGGGTCAGTCCCTTTGAGAAGTGATTGCACGGCTGTGATCAGCGGGCCGAGGTCGTGGTCGACGACGTCCTGCACGATGGCGTGGTCGGTGTCAAAGTAGCGGTGCGCAAGTTGGTCGCGCATGCGGGCGATCTCTCGCCAGGGCACATCGGGAGCGCCGGCCAGCACCGCTGGATCGATGCCCTTGACGGCCTCGCCGATCTCGATCAGCCGGACTCGCACGGCGTCGTAGACCAACCCGTCGTGTAGGTCACCTCTGGTCAGGTGATCCCGGATGGCATCGAGAGCTTCAACGATGTCGCCCAGTCGTGCGTCATCCCGCCGGCTCAAAGTGGCACGGCCTCGGCCAGGACTTCGTCTCGCAGCCGTTCCCGCAGTGATGCCGGGGTGCCGACGTCGACCTTGACGCCGAGCATCTCCTCGAGGTCCACACCGATCGACAGGATCTCGATCGGTCGGGCGTCAGCATCAAGCTCGACGAGGAAGTCGATGTCGCTTCCAGGGTGCTCGTCTCCCCGAGCGACGGAGCCGAAGATAGCCACAGAGCGTCCGTGATGGCGCGCCACGATCGCCTTGATCTCTTCTCGGTGCACTTCCACCAGTTCCCGAAGCGGCCGTAGGGCGACGTCCGACATGCAAACAGCCTACGACGCCACGGCTGCTCACCACGGCCGTTCATCCCGGGCATGGTCAAACCCCGGCGCGGAAGCAGCGTCGACGTGGCGGTCGTGAAACCACCGCGACCTTCTTGGACGCCGCACGGCATGATCGTCCCGTGACCGAACGAAGGAATGACCCGGTGCTGCTCACCTCAGCGGAGGTGGCCCGGCGGCTTGGCATGTCTCGCTCGACGGTGCTGCGTCGGATCGCCGACGGCGACCTGAAGTCGACGACGGTCGGCATGCAGTACCGGATCTCGCTCGCAGAGTTCGAGCGGTACCGCCATGAGCTCGTGCGTCGAATGGCCGAAGCGAGCGCGGCCGAGATCGACGCTGAGCTGTTCGGCGCCTGAAAGAGAGATGAGGGACAGGGGCGGGAGATGATCCGTCAGGGCGGAGGGAGATCGGGCGAGAATGGCGTGGCGCTCCGGTCAGCCCTCCGAGATCGGGTGCAATTCGGGTGCAACTCCGCCCGCCTCGGACGCGACGAGAGCGGCCTCCGGTGCCGGAAACCGCTCTCTGGTGCGCATCTCTTGGTGCGCTCGGAGGGACTCGAACCCCCAACCTTCTGATCCGTAGGCGCATCCGACGGGTCTGGTTGGTGTTGGTTCATTCTGTTGTAGCAGGTCAGGTGCGGTGCGTGTTCCAGCAGCTGTTGCCAAATCCGGCCCTGTATTGCCCTGTGGAGTGCCAAATGGAGTGCCAACAGCCGGCTAACTGATCGCCGGACCGGGACAAGACCGGGACAGTCCCGGTGGGTGTCCCGGTGCCGTCCCGGTCGGGTGGTGCTGGTACCGGGACGTGTCCCGGCCCCGACCTCCGCGTTTGGAACTCATTGGCGTCTGTGTCCGCTCGGTTGGGAGCCTCGTGGCGTGTCCCTGCATCCGCCGCACGTGCGCCAGTACGTCCCGCCTTCCGAGGAGGAGGCGGCAGCGTCGCGCGCGGCGTTCGAGCGAGATCGGTCCGAGCGGGAAGCCCTCCGTGAGGCGGCCCGGCCGGCGCGGCGTGCGGCGATCCTCGCCGGCCCGGTGCTGCGCGACGTCGAGGCCGCGGTCGAGTGCCCGTGCTCGTGCCATCCCCGTCCCGCTGAGCTCGATCGGCACGACGGCGGCCAGGACTGCCCCTGCCAGGAAACTGAGGACGAGCGCGCCGCTCGCATGAAGGCGTTTCGTGACGTGTGGAACGAAGACATCGAGCAGGAGTACCTCGCCGAGGAGCGGTACTTCGATGAGCAGCGGGAGCTCGTTGCCGCCGAATCGGAAGCGCTCGGTGTTGAGGCGAGCATCCAGGTGTGGGCCGCACCCCACGTGATCGTCGGTGTGTGCGACGGTCGCGGCTTCTACCTGCGCGAGCGACACGGGAGCTACCGGGTGACGATCGCGGCCGATGATGATCCCGGCTCGGACCCGTGGATCGCGGAGCCAACGAAGCCGTCGATCGACATCGCACACGGCGACGAGTCCGAGCTCGACGACGACGGCAGGTTCTCGTGGGTCATCACCCTGGGGGTCGCCGTCCAGGCTGTCCGGACAGCCGCGAGGCGCAATGCGTGCAAGCACCGACGCATCGATTCCGAGCCGTTCTGCCCGACCTGTGGTGTCCGCATCGACGACGCCGATGTGTGGCGGTGGTCGGGCGCGGGCGGCGGTTCCACCTGAGGCGCGAACCGCTTGGCTGGTGTTTCCTGTTTCGGAACGCGGAAACAGGAAACACCGACGGCCACTCGATCCCGACCCGTCTCGTCGACGAGCTCCCGCGACGAAACCCGTCCCGAGCGCCCAACCCCGATCCCTGTCCGCCACTGAGAGCGATCAGCCAACCGACGAATCCGGCGCGCACACACTTGCAGGTTTCCCTACCGGGCAACCTGCGGGACGAGTCCCGGTCACCGTCGGTGCTGAACGAGCGTCAGAACAACGACGCGGTCGGCTCCGCCGAGTCGAACCATCCGTGCTCGGCCAGGTGCGACCACGCGTCCTCGACGTCGCTCGCCGGGAAGATGCGGTTCTTCCGGTTGCTCCACCGACTGATCCGCTCCCGTGCGTCGACGGGATCCCGTGCACCGTCGTCTTCGGTCGCGACCCAGTGCACCGTGCTCAGCAGCTCGAGGCCCCACGCCCCCTCGAAACCATCGATCAGGCTGCTCACCGCGACGAGGTCTGACTCCATCCCGCTCTCGGTGACGACGACCTGATTCGCTTCGTCGACGGCGCCAGGAAGCACTGCGAGAGGGCTGGGCTCCCACGGCCTCCGACTCCGGTCCCCGTAGCCCGCGAGGAAGTGACCCTCCGCTCGCTGAAGAACAAAGTGCAGGTCTTCGCAGTACGGCCCGTACGGACCTCGGTCGTAGCGAAGTCGAAGTGTTGGCCGCCGGATTCCAAGGAAGTAGGCGAGCTTCTGAACCTCGATGTCGGTGATGCCGAGGATGTCGGCCCAGTACGCATCGATCAGCCGGACCAGACCGGCGAGGGTCGGGGTCATCGCGGGTCGCTTCGTGCCGGTGACCATCTCAGCCGGGGCGGGCGCTCCTTCGGGTGCAAAGACGAAGACGTCGACGTCGGCGAGGTCAGTGAGCTCGGCCTCGATCAACGGGCGCACGTCGTTCCACTCGAGGCCACCGTTCCCGCAGCCGAGCGGTGGGACTGCAATCGACGTGATCGCGACCTTCTCAATGACCGCTCGTAGATCGATGAGGCCAGCTTCGATGTCGACGAGCTTCGAGCCTGACCTCCAGTGGTCCTTGGTCGGGAAGTTGATGACGAAGCGAGGGCCGTCGCCGAGTCCGCCGAGTTCCACGATGTGCATGTGGCCAAGCGTCACGTCCCCCCGCTTGCACGCGGCCCGGTATGCGCGGTCGACCTCGGGCCACCGCTGCTTCACCTGCAGAGCGATCCCCTTGCCCATGACGCCGCGGGTGTTGACGGTGTTGACCACCGCCTCGACAGGGGCCGAGAGGAGGTCGCCGTGCTCATAGCGGATGCTCACGAGGTCCTCCTTGCCAGGTCCTGCGCCATCAGAAGTACCAGTCTGCCCGAACCTTGAAGTGCCAGCTCGGAAATGCTGCCTCGCACGCGCTTCGGGCCCGGTCGAGGTCACTCTCGGTCCTGGCAGCTAGCCCGATGAAGGCGTCGAGAGGGACCTCACCGTGGACGAGCACTTCCGCCTGGCGGCGCTCGGGACGCTCGGTATCGGTGTCCGACGTGAACCACGGATCGAACATCACGTCCCAATCGATGAAGGACGCATCGCCAAGAACCTCGGGGTCTGTGCTGAACCGCGGCCGTCGGGTTGGGTGCTTGCTGGTGATGACCACGCCTCCGAGGGCCGAGACCCGCTCGATGTCCGTCACGAGGTACACGATGCCGTTCTGTCCGGTGCTTCGTCCCTGGACCCCGCCGTAGTGGTTGGCGGCGAGCATCGGCGATCGCGGCGCAAGGTAGAACGGCACGTAGTCACCGACCGTCCCGCCAGGTGGCACCGGGACCGGCACGGCCCGGCGGCGTTCCTTGATGTGCTCGTGAGCGATGGACTGACCCGCGAGTGCGATCCCTTGCAGTCGGGCGTCGCACTCGAGGCTGCGCGCGGCGGCGATCGCCGGCAACCTCTCGACCAGCGTCATGTGGAACAGCTGTCCCTGGGTGAACTGCAAGCGGTCCGGCATGGCGAACGGGGATCCTCACACGGGTAGGTCCGCGTGTCACGCGATCTGGCATGGGCTCGCCGACGCGATGAATCGAGCGCGCTCGGCCCCCGGTGTCACTACCGTTGCGCGATGCGGGTGGCGGAGGCGAAGGAGATGACGGTCGACCTCATCGTCCGCGACGTCGGGGGATCCCCGCTGGCCATCACCTTGGATCGTGCATCGCCGGACGGAGACGCCGGCAAGTTCATGCTCCACGGCCGAGTTGCTCGAGCTATCCACCACTTCGACGGGTGGTACGTGCCAATCAATCTTTCGTGGTTCGACGGCAGCTTCGACCCGCCGGAGATCCACCGTGAGCCGTTCCACTGGTACGTCTTCGCGATCCCTCGGCGAGGAAGCCTGGCAAACGAGCACTACTTCGTGTGCGACTACCTGCAGATCCGGGAGTGGGTGCTCGACTTCGCCGCGCCGATGGGACGGGACCATCGGGATCATCGGAACTGGCGCGCGGACCTGAGGGTCCTTCCCGACGACCCCGAGGAGCGCACCGGGTACTTCCGCTGGGGCGACGAGCCAGTGGGCTCGACTCCGCTCCCGAGTCGCGTGTTCGAGCTCGACAATGCCACGACCCTCGCCGAGGCAGGCATCGTCCCACAGCGTGTTGGTGTGTTCGGGCCCGACGGCGAGTCGTCCGCCCATCGCCAGCTCAAGCTCTACGTGGCGACCCATGGCGTCGACTTCGGGATGAGCGATGCGGCCGAGGCGTTCGTCGAGCATCGCTTCCGGACTGGTGACCGGGTCGACGTCATGTTCCAGAACCACGAGCCGGAGCGAACGGTGGTCGAGATCGAGGTCGCCGGCGAGGAGAACATCTGCACCGGCATTCACCAGGCCATCAAGTACCGCAGCCTCGCCGAGGTCGATGGCGGATACGACCGCCTCAGCCCTACGGTGAGGTCACTTGTCGTGGCCTACGAGACTGAGTACCCATCGGCGTTGGCTCTCGCCGATCGCTACGAGGTTGACCTTAAGCCGGTCGACCCCCGAGAGGTCCTCGCCACAGCGATGTGAGCCCGTCGTGTCAGGCTGAAGTGCGTGGTAATGGAGGAGATCACGAATCGACGGCGAGCAACGGGCTGGACGGCTCTCGTGTTCGCCATCCTCGCCTTCATGCTGTGGGCATTCGTCGCCTTCATGGCCCTCGTCGGCGCCGCCTTTGAGGATGAGGCGCCGGCACCGCCGCCTGTCTCGGAGCTGCCGCTTCCCAGCGGGTGGAGCGTCCAGAGTGATCACGGCTGCGTGGGCAGCCACTGCTCCGAGCGAGACTTCACCGTCGTCCACGAATCCGGCACCTCAGCCGGCGATCCATGCGATGCGTGGGGTGCGGCGTTCGAGGCTGCTGGTTGGAGAGTGCTTGAGCGGTGCGCCACCGCGAGCGAGGCGAGCGGAGAGTCCCTCAGCATTGATGCAGAGACGGATCACCTCCGTGCGTACGTCGGCCTTGTGACCTCATCCACGCGAGCCGATGGAGTGATGAACTTCCAGTCGGACGAGGCCGGGAAGAGCTACTACGAGGAGCGCTTCGCGCTGCCGATCGATCCGGCATGGATTGCTGTCTTCCTTAGCATCGGCGCTCTAGCCCGGCTCTTTCAGTCGCTCGGGCTGGTTGATCTGGCCGCGTCCGCG
>CAZGEF010000113.1:0-7769 GCA_964525005.1 uncultured Rhabdothermincola sp. | reverse complement strand
TCGCCAGCGGCTTCGAGTGCGGCATCGGCCTCTCCGACTTCCAGGACCTCAAGCCCGGCGACGTCATCGAGACCTTCGAAGAGCGCGAGATCCCTCGCGTCTAGGCCCGTCCACCTCCCGGGCTCCCGTCCACGTCGGACGGCGGGTCCGAACCACATCCCCCGTCGGGAGCCCGACGGACAGTCCCTGAGTGGGTCGTCCATGAGTGCACATGTCTTGGCCCTGGTCGTCGATCTCCGCATCCCCGCTTCGAGCTCCCTGAAGGAGAAGCGGTCGGTGGTGCAGTCGGTCCTCGGTGGCGCCCGCCGCCGCTTCGAGGTCGCGTCGGCCGAGACCGATCGGCAGGACCAGATCGACCGCGCCGAGCTGACCTTCGTGGCGGCGTCCGGCGCGGCCGGCCACACCGCCGAGATCATCGACAACGTCGACCGCTTCGTGTGGTCGTTCCCCGAGGTCGACGTCGTCGACCACGAACGCCACTGGTTGGAGGTCGACCGATGACGAAGCGACGTGGGCAGCACCGAGGTTCCGCGGGTCGCGGAGCGGCCGGACGCGGATCGGGGGGCGGAGGCGGGCGCGACTACCCGCGCACGGCTCGGCTCAACCAGCTGCTCCGCGAGATCATCGCCGAGCAGCTGGAGGTCATCGACGACGACCGGCTCGTGACGGTGGCGATCACCGCGGTCGAGACCGATCGCGACCTCGGTCGTGCCACGGTGTACTTCGACTCCCTCGAAGGCGCCGACGGCGACGCCGAGGTGCTCGCCGCGTTCGAGGAGCTCCGCTACAAGCTGCAGGGCGCGATCGGCCGCGAGGCGCGCGTTCGCAACACCCCCCGGCTGTCCTTCGAGCCCGACGCCGGCGTGCGGGCCGGCGCCCGCATCGAAGAGCTGCTGTCCACGGTCGAGATCCTCGAGGGCGACGTCCCGGTCCCCGATGCCGAGCAGCCCGAACCGGGCCTCGACGCCACCAGCGGTTCCGGGGACGATTCCGCCGGCGACACATGAGCCGGCGATCGTCGTCCGACGGTCCCGACGGGCTCGCCGTCGTCGACAAGCCGGCGGGGTGGACCTCTCACGATGTCGTCGCTCGGTCCCGACGGCTGCTCGGCACGCGCAAGGTCGGCCACTCGGGCACGCTCGACCCTGACGCCACGGGCGTCCTCCTCCTGGGGGTCGGCAAGGCCACGCGCCTGCTGCGCTTCACGAACCACCTGCCCAAGACCTACACGGGCACGTTCGTCCTCGGCACCGAGACCGACACGCTCGACGCCGCCGGGGAGGTCACGCAGACCCACGACATGTCTGCCGTCACCGTGGACGACGTGCGATCCGCGGTCCCGGCCTTCACGGGCGACATCGACCAGATCCCGCCGATGGTCTCGGCCGTGAAGGTCGACGGCAAGCGCCTCCACCAGCTCGCACGCGAGGGCAAGGAGGTCGAGCGCAAGCCGCGGGCCGTCACGGTGCACCGCTTCGAGGTCGAGCCGGTGGGGGGCGATCCGCTCACCTGGTCCTTCGAGGTCGAGTGCTCGTCGGGGACCTACGTCCGCTCGTTGGTCGCCGATCTGGGTCACGCCTTGGGGGGCGGCGCGCACCTGGCGACGCTGCGGCGCACGGCGATCGGTCCGTTCCGCTCCGAGGTCGAGGCAGTGCCGCTCGACGACCTCTCGCCCGAGGTGCTCCTGCCGCTGACCGCCGCGACGCCGGGTCTGCCCCTCGTCGAGGTGGGCGAGGCGACCGCGGCCGAAGTCCGCCATGGCAAGGTCCTGCCCGTCGAGGTGTTCCTCCCGGAGACCGGGTCCGCGGCCGTGGACGAGTGGGGAGTCGTCGATGCGAGCGGTGCTCTGCTCGCCGTCTACGCCCGGCACCGAGCGAACACGGCCAAGCCTTCGATCGTGCTGGTCACCAGCGCGCCGTCGACGACCGGCTCGATCGGGTCGCGCCGGCAGGCCTCGGCCGAGGGCGGGGACGAGATCCCGGGCGCCACCCGAGGTGTCGAGACCACCCAAGGCGCCGAGACCGTCGGGGATGCCGACGCCGCCCGAGCTGCGGGCCCGCCCGACGACCGCGCCGACGACGACCGGTAGATTCGGTCCCGATGCAGGTCCTCCACGACACCGGTTCGCCGCTCCCCGGCGGGGACGCGGGCACCGTCGTCACCATCGGCGCGTACGACGGCGTGCACCTCGGGCACCGGGCCGTCATCGGTGAGGTCCGTCGCCTCGCTGCGGAGCGCGGTCTGCGCAGCGCCGTGGTCACCTTCGACCGCCATCCCGCGTCGGTCGTGCGACCGGAGTCCGCGCCTCTGCTGCTCACCGACCTCGACCAGAAGCTCGAGCTCCTCGCCGACACCGGGGTCGATCTCACCCTCGTCCTGCACTTCGACGAGGCCCGCTCCAAGGAGCCGGCGGACGAGTTCGTGCGCGACGTGCTGGTCCGGGGCCTGGGGGGTCGCGCCGTGGTCGTGGGCGACGACTTCCACTTCGGCTTCAAGCGGCAGGGCAACGTGGCGCTGCTGCGCCGCCTCGGTGCCGATCTCGACTTCGACGTGCTGCCCGTCGGGCTGCTCGATGCCGAGGCGCTCGCGGTCGACGTGCCGAGGCTCGGGGAGCCGGTGTCCTCGACGTCCATCCGTGCCGCGCTCAGAGGCGGTGATCTCGATGGCGCCAACGCCATGCTCGGCCGACCCCACGAGGTGCGCGGCATCGTCGGGCGCGGCGATGCCCGGGCCCGAGACCTCGGGTTCCGCACGGCCAACGTGGGGGTCCCCGATGCGGTCTGCCTTCCCGACGACGGGATCTATGCCGGGTGGTACCTACGCCCCGACGGCGTGCGACGCCCCGCCGCGCTGTCGCTCGGCCGGAGGCCGACGTTCTACGAGCACGCCGAGGTCTCGCTGCTCGAAGCGCACCTCCTCGACTTCGACGACGACCTCTACGACGAGCCGGCCCGGGTGCAGTTCGCGCATCACCTGCGCGACGAGCTCAAGTTCGAATCGGTCGACGCGCTGGTCGACCAGATCGGCCGGGACGTCGAGCTGACCAGGTCCCTCCTCGTGCCGGACGTCTAGCACGTCGCGCCTTTCGGCTCACCCAGGGGTGCGGACGCCACCGGCACCGTGGCGAGACGTCGCCTCGATGCCGGTCGTCGCCTGGATGCCCGTCGTCGCCTGGATGCCGGTCGTCGCCTGGATGTCGGTCGTCGCCTGGATGTCGGTCGTCGTAGGGTCGCGTCCATGGCCGACGTCGCTCCCAAGACCCGTACCGCCGTGCGCGAGCTCATCGCGCTGCTCGAGACGATGGACGAGAAGTTCATCGACGGCGACGAGGCACTCCACGACGAGGCGTCCCAGTTGGAGGTGCACCGCTGGATCTTCACGACGTTGCAGGTCGCGCTCGACACGCAGGTGTGGGCCGACGGCGAGCGGCCGCGGTTCGTCGACATCGTCGGGCCGTACAAGAAGTGGGGCGGCGACAACGTCGACGCCTTCTACCAGCACACGCCCATCGACCCCCGCCGCACCTACCGGATCACGGGTCGCCCTGGCGATGCCGTGTACTGGTCGTTCACGATCTACGGCGGCCCGAACGACGGTCGGTACTCCGAGCGCATCGTCGGATCGGTCAACGATCGAGACGTCCCCGTCGCCGACGACGGCACCATCACGTTCACCGTCAGCCCAGATCCCTTCGACGGACCTGGCATCCGCACCGAGCCCGACGCCGTGGCCGGCATCACCCGCGACTACCTGGACGACTGGCGCAACGACGAGCGCATGACGTGGCACATCGAGTGCCTCGACGGGGCGCCGGACTACGTCCAGCACGACGCGGACGTCGCCCGCCGGTTCCACAACGCCATCACCTGGCTCAAGGAGCAGACGGCTATGGCCCCGGTGTGGCCGGGCGATCCCAACGAGGTGCAGGAGCCTTACCCGGTCCCGACCGAGACGTTCGGCTGGGCGGCCGGCGATGCGTCGTACGCGATGGGCCGGTTCTCACTCACCAACGACGAGGCGCTCGTGATCGAGGGCCGCTCGCCCGAGTGCGCGTTCTGGAACCTGTGCCTGTGGAACTCGCTGCTGCACACGTACAACTACGACTACGACCAGGTGTCGGTCAACGGATCGCAGGTGCGGTACGAAGACGACGGCTCGTGGCGCATCGTCGTGTCGGCGCACGATCCGGGCCTGCCGAACTGGGTGAGCACCCAGGGCCACACCGACGGGCTGCTGTGGTTCCGTTGGTTCCTGCCGGATCACACGCCGGAGCGTCCGACGACCAGGATCGTGTCCCTCGCCGACCTGGCCGGCGAGCGTTGAGGGGAAGGTGAGGGGACGGCCCCCTCCCATCGTTTGCGCGGTGGCCAATGGCGAGCGTGTGCGCATAGGCACGCGACGGGGATGGGTCGGTCTGGTGGTCCACCACCGGGGAGGAGCCCCCGACGAACATGGCTGACGTGACCGAGGTCGAACCGACGGCAGCCGACGCGGCGCGGCGCGTCACCCGAGCCGGCTCGGGCGACGTCAACCCCCGGCTGGCCCGGCACACGTTCACGCTCGGCGACGGTCACCGGATCGGCCTCGCGGTGTCCGGCCGCGGGGTTCCCCTCGTCGTCGTCCACGGCTTCTCGGCCGAGGGGTTCCTCTACGCCCAGACCCTCAACCGCCTCGTGCGCACCGGGTTCAAGGTCATCGCCATCGACCTCGCCGGTCACGGCGACACCGACGGCCTGCCGTTCCTCGGCGAGACGCTCGACGGCTATGCCGAGCTCATGGCCCGCTGCCTCCGCGAGCTCGGCATCAGGCGCGCCGTGCTCGCCGGGCACTCGATGGGCGGACGGGTCGTCTCCGATGTCGCCGCATCTCATCCCGACCTCGCGATCTCGGTCGTGCTCATCGATGCCATCGTCGGCGACGCGTGGGACTCCCTGGTGCGCGCGGCCCGCTTCGTCCCGGTGATCTTCCCCGTGCTCGGCACGACCCTGTTCGTCGACTCGATCTCGACGCTGCCCGTGATCGTCGACCGGGTGCAGGCGGCCAAGCTCGGGCGTCTCGTCGCCCCGATGATCGCGGGGCACCTGCTGGCGCCGTGGCGCCTGGTCGGCCCGTCGATCGCCATCCTCCGATCCAACGGCAGCGGCGACACGCTCGACGCGCTGGCCGAGCACGGCATCCCCACGTTCGTGCTGCACGGCGAGGCTGACCTCATCGTGCCCATGTGCACGGCAGACTCCGCCGCCGAGCGCAGCGGGGGCCAGTTGATCCGCATCCACAAGGCCGCTCACTCCTGGCTGCTGCGCGACCCTGACACCCTGCCGGCGATCATCGCCGAGCTCCTCGAGGGGCGCCTCGGCGACGCCATCCGCGACGAGCTGTCCGGAGCTGGCGCATCGTCGGTCGACGAGATCGAGGCCGTGTTCTACGAGCCCGACGCCGTCATCGTCGAGCTGACCCCCGACGCTCCGCGGCCGGCATCGATCCCACCTCTGCGCACGCCTCGGTACACCTGGACCATCGAAGACGTCGATCGAGCGCGCTGAGGCCCCACGCCGAATTGCGTGCGCGTTCGTCGGATGGCGACGGTGTGCCACGCCAGAAGGGCACCGAACCCGGTGCCAACTGTCGGTTGTCAGAACTCGCTGGTAGCCTGACCGACGGCCCGAATGCGGGCTGCCGCGTCTGGTCACGAGGACGCACCCCGCGGGATCGAGATGGATCGAGTCCCAGCAGGTGCTCACGGACCAAGAGGCCGGGTGCAACAGACCCACGACCAAGGAATTTCGCATGTCCCGAGAGCCCACCAACCTCCCTCCGAAGGGCGACACGATCGCCGACAACCGCCTGCACGAGAGCGACACCGGTTCGCCCGAGGTGCAGATCGCGCTGCTGACCGATCGCATCACCCACCTCACGGCGCACCTGAAGGACCACAAGAAGGACCACCACAGTCGTCGTGGTCTTCTCATGTTGGTGGGTCGTCGTCGTCGCCTTCTCGACTACGTCAAGAAGAACGACGTCGAGCGCTACCGCGCCATCATCGCCAAGCTCGGGCTGCGCCGTTAAGTAGTACCACCACAACTGGCGGGCACGACTCGTCAGTTGCCGGTGGTGGGGGACGGGCTGACGAACGCCAACCCGCCCGAGCCGTTCCGCCCTCCACCACTGGGAACTGACATCAGCCCGCCTCCTATCCCGGGGACTCGCCCCGGACGAAAAAGGAGCATCCATGGCTGATGCCATCTCCGTCTCGAAGCCGATCACCGGCTCGGACAAATCCCTCACCTTCGAGACCGGCAAGCTCGCCGGCCTCGCGGGTGGTGCCGTGCAGGTCAACATCGAGGGCACCACGCTCCTCGTGACGGCCACCGGTGCCTCGAGCCCGCGCCCCGGCGCGGACTTCTTCCCCCTCACCGTCGACGTCGAAGAGCGCATGTACGCCGCGGGCAAGATCCCCGGCTCGTTCTTCCGCCGTGAGGGCAAGAGCAGCGACGAGGCCATCCTCACCTGCCGCCTCACCGATCGGCCCCTGCGGCCGTGCTTCCCCGAGGGCTTTCGCAACGAGGTCCACATCGTGGGCACCGTGCTGGCCGCCGACCAGATCAACCCCTACGACGTCCATCTCATCAACGGTGCCTCGGCTGCCCTGCAGCTGAGTGACGTCCCCTTCGACGGCCCCATCGGCGCCGTTCGCATCGCGTTCACCGACGAGGGTGGCTGGATCCCGTACCCCACCTTCGAAGAGGGCGCCGAGTCCACCTTCGAGATGGTGGTCGCCGGTCGTCTCCTCGCCGACGGCGATGTCGCCATCGTCATGGTCGAGGCCGGCGGCACCGAGGGCTCGTGGCCCAAGTACGAAGACGGTGCGATCAAGGTCGACGAGCTCGTGCTCGCCGGTGGCCTCGAGGCCTCCAAGACCTGGATCCGCGAGGTCATCGAGCTGCAGAACGAGCTCGTCGCCAAGGCCGGCGCCAAGGAGACCATGGCGTTCACGGTCAACCGTGACTACAGCGATGAGATCCTCGCCGCCGTTCAGTCCGCCGGCACCGATCGCATCGCGGCGAGCCAGACCATCGCCGACAAGGCCGAGCGCACCGCGGCCGAGGCCGAGGTCAAGGCCGCCATCGTCGCCGAGCTGGCCCCCCAGTTCGAGTCCGAGGACAACGCCGAAGGCCAGATCAAGGCCGCCATCCGGTCGGTCACCAAGGCGATCGTGCGCAAGCGCATCGTCGACGAGGGCCTTCGCATCGACGGTCGTGGCCCCAAGGACCTCCGCCCGCTGTCCTCCGAGGTCGGCGTGCTCCCCACGGTGCACGGCTCCGGCCTGTTCCAGCGTGGCGAGACCCAGGTGCTCAACGTCACCACCCTCGGCATGCCCCGCATGGAGCAGATGCTCGACACGCTCGGCGTAATCGACCGCAAGCGCTACATGCACCACTACAACTTCCCGCCCTACTCCACGGGTGAGACCGGCTTCATGCGTGGCCCCAAGCGCCGCGAGATCGGCCACGGCATGCTCGCCGAGCGTGCCCTCACGCCGGTGCTGCCGTCCAAGTCCGACTTCGGCTACACCATCCGAACCGTCTCCGACGTCCTGTCGTCCAACGGCTCCACGTCGATGGGCTCGGTCTGCGGGTCCACCCTGTCGATGATGGACGCCGGTGTGCCGCTGGCCGCACCGGTGGCTGGCATCGCCATGGGCCTCGTGTTCGCCGAGGGCAAGTACACGACCCTCACCGACATCCTCGGTGCCGAGGACGCGTTCGGCG
>CAZGEF010000112.1:0-7889 GCA_964525005.1 uncultured Rhabdothermincola sp. | reverse complement strand
ATCACCTTCCATCCGGACCACATCGCCATCCATCGCTGGGTTCGTGACGCGTGCGAGCAACGCGACCAGCCGGGCAGGTTGCTCCACGCCAGGTGGACAGCCGAGCACCTTGCCCGCTTCGGACACCTTCACGAGGAGCTCGGCTTCTACATGAGCGACGCCCGTCCGACGGGCATACCCGCCGATCGGCTGAGCATCCATCTCCGTCTCAGCGAATCCGCGCTCGACCGCAAGCTGGCGGCGCTACGCGCGATGGCGACCCAGACGGCCCCGCTGTTCGACGCCGTCGGTGCCGACCTCTACGCCGCCCAGGTCGCCGAAGAGAGCTTCGTCGACGCCCCCGCATCGACCGCGACTGGGTCCGCCCGACCCGAACGGGCCAGCTCGAGTGGACCTCGGGAACGTGCTTCCACCGATCGAAGCACAGTCCCGTCATACGGCTGAGCGCTGCGACGACCTCACCCACCGGCTTGGAGAACCCCCGATGCACCCCGACCACATCTTTTGCTGCACCGCCAGCGCACCCGCGAGGCGGTCGCAGGCGCCGAGCACCTCCGCCATCTGCGAGCCGCCCGCAGCGACAGCCGACCACGAGGCGCGCGGTCCCGTCTCCTCACCCGCACCACTCCACGTCGGGTCGATAGGCGTCACCAATCGAGACACGCGCTGCCCCGGACAGCGGGCCTCCGGCGCGCGGCCACCGTGAAGCCGAGTCGATCGTGGACGAAGCGATCTCGATGAGGCAAGTAGCTCTTCCGATCGGGAAGAATGCCAGCTGATGGGGCGTCGGCAACCACGACCGTGAGGTCGAGATGCTCAACGGCTGTGATCTCGGTACCTCTTCGGAGGCCGAGCACGCTATTCGACACCTCGTTCGGCAAGCGCACGGGCGAACGCGGCGAGCGTTCCGACAGCATGTCGACGAGTTCCTCCGTCATCGGACGCTTCGAGGAACGCCGCGTACTGCTTCGGGCCGACCGATCGCTCGTTGCGGAACTGGTCCGTGACAAGTCGGCGAATCTGGCCGGTCACCTCATCGGCCAGTTCCTCGGTGAGGAGCTGACTGCGGGCGACGCGTTCGCTCGCTTGCTCTGGCCCGAGGGCATCGAGCGTCCAGACGATGTCGTAGGCATCCTTCGGCTTGTCCCGTCGCATCAAGGCGTCAGACTTGAGGCACAACCATGACGCGACGTTTGCGACAGGGAACTCGAAGGTCAGCTCACCTCCCGCCGACTCGACACGTCGATCGATCGTGACCGTGTCGTGTGGCACGAGATGGCCGAAGCCGATAGCCAGCGCAGTGATCTCACCGTTCGGTCCTATGTTCGTCCGCAGGCGTGTCCTGCGCAGGGTCCTCGGGCCGGCCGCCCCGACTCCGGACCGGACACAGCAGCTCGACTTGCACCCTCGCATCGCGGTGTCGGCCCACCCACCGCCACTTGATCTCCTTGCCGCGGTCACGGTCGGGCTCGAGGCCGAGGGATCGGAGCCCGTCGATGATGGAGTCGTAGTAATCGGCAGTCTCACCATCGAGGAGATGCAGCGACAGGTGGAGGTCGAGGTCGGCGGTACCGACGTGCGGCTCGATCCCACGCGGAGGAGACGCGACGAGGAGGCTCGGCACCGCGCCACCAACGACCGCCAGGTGCTGGCCTCCGAACGCGCTCCCGAACGAGCGGAGCACGTCGGCGGCGATCCCGAGCTCCCGTTCGCTCATGGGGTCGTCGTAGGCCGACGCCGTCGCGTCATCAGCTGCCACGGGTGACCACACTCCACATCTGGGCCGCGTACTCCGACCCTCGTTGCTCGTCAGGCAGATCGCACCAGATCCGAAGCGGATGCGCCACCCACGCGTGGTACTCGTCGAACGTTGCGTCGACCCGCCGATCAACGCCCACTCCCCACTTGTCATTCGAGAGCACTACGTTGCCAGTCTCGTCGGAAGCTGGTTCGAGCCCCAGCATCTCCGCGACGCTGCCCAGGCTGTGCTTGCCGACGGCGACCCAGGCGCGTACGTCTTTCGGTGAAGCTGTGCCGAGCACACCGAGGTAGGCGGCACCAACCCGTCCCGTGACCGCGATGTCGACCTCGGCGCGACGGGCCGCAACGGAGAGCCGAGACGCCACGTCGAACACCGACCGGCCCCACAGGTAACCACCCAACGTCTCCTCACCTGGCCACCCAGTCCGATCGGCGAGTCGTTGCGCGACGCCGACGGGGTCCACGACCTCGACCGCAACGTGATGCCCGTCGCGATGCTTGACCACGAGCCCATGCTCCTCGAGCTGCGACACCGCCTTCGATGCCGTCGGCAGGCTTACCGCCGCGTTCGCCGCGATCTCGCCGATCGTCGGCTGAGCCCCATCGAAAGCCTGCACGAGCAACTCCTGGGTGACCGCAGCATGACCCTTCTGCAAGGGCAACGACGCTCGCTGACGCTGCACCGGCTGACCAAAGCGGCGGGCGCTAACTTGGACACGCGGCCAATCGATCTCAGCAACGCCCGACACGTCGACGAAGCTCACGCCGGCCTCTCGCAGAGCTGCCCGCCACGGCAGCGGGACGACCCCGGCAACGAGAACGACCCGCCCCGGACCTGCGGCGTCGCGTACCGCGCCGACAAGGTCGTCGGCGCTCGCGACCGCTCCCGGATCCACGACGCGGACCTCCAACACGATCCCGTCCTCGTACTCGAGGCTCGGCAGCCGACCGCGCCGCACCGTCAGCCCCTCCAGCGAGCGCGACGACCCCTCGATCCATGGGAGATCAAGCGTGAGCAGCGCAGACATGACTTGCAGTATCGCGCATCGACTACTTAAACAGAAAGTCTTTGCTAAGCGAACGAGGAAAGCCCCACAACCTTTCTGTTTAGCGCTCCTGATACGGGCCCGGCACATGACCACACTGGAACGCGCCTGACCCGCCCGATGCTCGACATCGAGACCCCCGTCGATGAGGCGAGGGTCGTTCGGCTCACAAGCTGGACGGCGGGTACATCGGATGGATGACCCGACAGGCCGCGCTCACGTCCTCGAGCGTCTTGTCAGCCCTCTCTGCTGCCCGACGACGTGCCCGTTCGGCCGGGCACCGAACAGCACGACGTCACCGTGGCCGCTCAGCATCGCCGACAGTGTCCTCGCCGCTTCGTTGCGCTGCCCGGTCGTCTCTTTGAACTCGACGGTTTCGGACTCCCCGCCGACGGCGAGCGCAGCGATCTCGTCGGGTGTCGTCATCGGTGCAGTCGAGCCCGCGCTGGGCAGGGGGATACCGACGCCACGCAGGTTCGTACACCACCGTGGGCGCTCCCCGTAGATTGCACGGGTGGGCCGATCGAACCCGAAATCGACCGAACGCACGGCGCCGCTCGAGGCGCTGACGCTCGCCGAACGCAGCGTGGTCCTGACGTCGTTGTTGAGCGAGCATCCCTCGCTGGTCACCGACTCTGAGCGGATCGCCGTCGAGGTCCTGTCAGAGGTATCGGTCGAACAGATCGCGGCCGACGTCGAAGTGGCCTCGGTCGACATCCCGCTGGAGGCGCTGGGTGCCCGGGTCGGTCATGTCCGTGGCCGGGGCTATGTCGACGAGACCGAGGCGGCATGGGAGCTGGTCGAAGAGGCGATCGCGCCCTTCCGGTCCGACCTGGAGCGGCGGGCCAAGCTCGGGCATCTCGAGGCTGCGACCACGTTGGCGGTCGGGATCGTCGCCGGCCTGCATCGAACCCGCGACCCCGACATGGGCACCGTCATGACCTATGCCGGCGAGGAGACGACAGCGGAGCTGACCGGCGGACTCGTCGAACTCGCGGAGTGCTTGGGCGTGACCATCCCCGACGACGCCGGGGCAGCGCACTGGCCCGCCTGGATCGACCGGGTGTGATCGGGCGGCCATGAGCACGAGTGCGGACGACCTTCATCGGGACCTCATCGCCGAGATCGAAGCTCTCCGGGAGGAGAACGCTCGGACTCGATGAGCGTCCACCGGACGGCCACGCGCAGTCGTGGACCCCGACGTTGCTCGCCGAGCCGAGCGATTCGCCGTCGGTGGACGCCTCCTCGCCGGCCGTCGAGAAGCTCGCGCTCCTGTGGTCGCTGTTCGGGGCGCGTCCCGACGTCTACGCACAGCGGTGGGAGAGCGCTTCAAGCGGCAAGACGGGCTGGTCCCCAGCGACGAAGGACCGTTGGTCGAGGGGTCGGTCACCGAAGAGCTACCTCCCGTTGACCGACGACGTGTTCGAATCGCACGTGCGCGGCAAGGAGACGATCGGGATCTACCCGCTGCTGCGAGACGACACCTGCGCGCTGCTGGCGTGTGACTTCGACAAGGGCACGTGGGCGCTCGACGCGCTCGCCTACCTCGACGCGTGTCATCGCAATGGGGTGACCGCCGCGCTCGAGCGGTCGCGGTCCGGCAACGGCGCGCATGTGTGGGTGTTCTTCGAATCGCCCGTTGCCGCGGCGACGGCCCGGGCGTTGGGAGCGGCGCTGCTCCGCCAAGCGATGACGCTGCGAGCAGAGCTGGATCTGTCGAGCTACGACCGGTTCTTCCCGTCCCAGGACTTCATGCCCAAAGCCGGGTTCGGGAACCTCATCGCGCTCCCCCTCCACGGAGGGTGCGCCGCTGGCGGCACGACCCTGTTCCTCGACCCGACGACGATGGAGCCGTGGCCAGACCAGTGGGCGTTCTTGTCATCGATCGCTCGTATGACCACCGACGCGGTCGCCGCGTTGGCCGAGTCGCTTCGACCGGCCGATGCCGGCCCCGCGCTGTCTCTGGCGGAGCTGGCCAAGGCGGGGGGTCCACCGCCGCCGCCGGTGGTGCGCGCCCGACTCGGGGCCGAGCTGTCGATCGAACGGGCCGGGCTTGCGCCTGCCGTGATCGCGGGGCTGAAGCACCTCGGTTCGATCGCGAACCCGGAGTTCTTCGAGAAGCAGCGCATGCGATTCTCGACCTGGGACACGCCGCGATACATCAGCGCCTACCACGAGGACCTCGAGTGGCTGCACCTCCCACGTGGGCTGACCGACAAGGTCGAGGAGCTGTTCACCGCGCTGGGCAGCACGCTCGATCTCCGCGACGACCGCACCAACCCGAACGCCTTCGACGTCGAGTTCCGCGGCGAGTTGCGCGCGCAGCAGGCGACCGCGGTCGCGGACCTCGTCGAACACGACCTCGGCGTCCTCGTCGCGCCCCCTGGTGCGGGCAAGACCGTGATGGCCTGCGCGGTGATCGCGCACGACCGCACCCCGACGCTTGTCGTCGTCGACCGCAAGGAACTGATCGACCAGTGGCGGTCACGACTGGCCGACCACCTCGACATCGACCCTGCCGATATCGGCCAGATCGGAGGCGGGCGCAACAAGCCGACCGGGACCGTCGACATCGCGATGATCCAGAGCCTTGCTCGCCGCGACGAACCTGCACTGTTCGACGGCTACGGGCTGATCGTGGTCGACGAATGCCACCACCTCCCCGCCGTGTCGTTCACGACCTGCATGAGCGCGGCCCGCACCCGCCGGTGGCTCGGCCTCACCGCAACGCCGTACCGGCGCGACAAGCTCGAAGCCCTCATCGCGTTCCAGTGCGGACCCACCCGCCACGAGATCACGCCCGCCGCCGTCGAGGGAACCGAACTGGTGCGCCGAGAGCTCATCGTGCACCACACCGCCACCGAGGTGTCTGAGGACGAGGCCGCCCACATCCAGGACGTGTTCCGGGTGATCAGCGAGGACGACACGCGCACCGCACAGATCTGCGCCGACATCCACGACGCCTGCTCGTCGGGTCGTACCTGCCTGGTGCTCACCCAACGCACCGAGCACATCGACGCCATCGTCGCAGGACTTGGGTCGCTGGGCGACGAAGCGCTCGTGTTGAAGGGCGGACTCGGCAAACGTGCGCGGCAGGCGGTTGCCGATGCCATCGCCGACCGGGACCCCGACGAGGGGATCATCCTCGTAGCGACCGGCTCCTACCTCGGCGAGGGCTTCGACTGGCCCGAGCTCGACACCCTGTTCCTCGCCTTCCCCCTCGCGTTCAAAGGACGGGTCGTGCAGTACGTCGGTCGGCTGCTCCGAACCCACGAAGGCAAGCACCGCGTCGAGCTCCACGACTACGTCGACAGCCGCATCCCGGTCCTCGACCGCATGCACACCAAGCGACTCCCCGCCTACGCAACGCTTGGCTTCGACGTCCCCAAGACCCGTCGACGTCGATCACCGGCCCAACCCACAAGCGACGAGAGCGATGCCTTCTGACGACTGGCTCCCAGATCTCGATGACTCCGATCTTGCCATCGAAGACCTGATCGAGCAGATCACCGTCGACGCTCACGGCGACGAGGGCACTGGTCGTTCCGCCAGGCCTTCGAAGACCACATCGACTTCCCAGTCGCCGCGACCGTTGTGGGCATCCACGTTGAGATCACCGAGATCGACTTCGAGGGCGACGAACGCCACGGCCTCACCGCCACCGTCACCCACGGCGAAGGAAGGTGGAACGTCTCGATCCTCGACGCCGGCGTCTCCACCGATGAGGTGAGGTTCACCCGACTCACCCACGCCTACCGCCGCTGGATCGGCCAGGACCGATAGACGCGGGCGCCCAGCTCGGGCACATTGCCGGGCCGGCTCGTTCCAACGGCATCCAACGAGTGTCCTATCACCGTCCCGACAGGTTCTCCGCCGCCGGTCCGTTCGCCTCGCTTCCGACCAGAGGCCGTTCCTCCGATTGGTCTTCCGGATCTCGACCGTCGGGATCAACAAAAACGGAGGAACACCATGAGTGGATACGTCGCATAGCGCCGGGGCCGGCTCTACGCAGTCATCTACGAAGGCCGGGACCCGATCACGGGCAAGGAGGTCCGCCGGTGGCATCCCGCCGGCACCGACCGCGCCGAAGCCGAGAAGCTCACCGCCAAGCTGGCCGCCGAAGCGCTGAAGAAGGTGGGCCCCGCCCGCGGCCTGACCTTCGGCGCGCATCTGACCAGCCAGTGGCTGCCCGCGAAGAGGCTGCACCTCGCGACGAGCACCTACCGAGGCTACGAACGCAACATCCAGAACCACATCCTGCCGGTGCTCGGCAAGATCGGGATCCGGCGTCTGGGCTTCAAGCAGATCGAGGCGCTCTACGACAGCCTGCTGCGCCCCAAGAAGGGCAAGGGTGGGCTCGCACCCCAAAGACCGTGTACGAGATCCATCTCGTCATCCGGGGGGCTCTCACCGACGCCCACCGCCGAGGCCTCGTGAGCCGCAACGTCGCCCTGATCGCGCAGACACCGAAGCAACGGGCGCTGCAGAAGGTCGAAGGCGCCTCGTGGACCGAGGACGAGCTGCGCCAGTTCCTGCGCACCGCGGCGGGTCACCGGTTCTTCCCGATCCTGTGGCTCACCGCCATGACCGGGATGCGCCGCAACGAGGTCCTCGGCATCAAGTGGCCCGACATCGACTTCACCCGCAAGCGCCTCCACCTCAACCGGGGCCTCGTCGCTGTTGGCTATGAGGTCCACCAGACCCGCGGCAAGACCCGCAACGCCCGCCGGTCGATCGCGCTCGACGACACCACCCTTGCGGTGCTCGCCGGCTGGCAGGCCTTCCAGACCGCCGAATTCGCGGCCGTCGGGATCGACAGCGCAGAGCAGTGGGCCTTCACCGACGGCGATGGCGAACCCGTCCACCCCCACGCCGTGCACCAGAGCTTCCACCGAATCGTGCGCAACGCCCGCGTCACCCCGATCCGGTTCCACGACCTGAGGCACACCCACGGCAGCCTGCTCATCAAGGAAGGGGTGCCTGTGAAGGTGGTGAGCGAGCGCCTCGGTCACGCCCACATATCGCTGACCATGCAGACCTACCAGCACCTCCTGCCCGGCATGCAAGAAGACGCGGCGGACA
>CAZGEF010000111.1:0-7961 GCA_964525005.1 uncultured Rhabdothermincola sp. | reverse complement strand
CCTCCTTCAGCTCGGGGAGGCCGCCCGCCGGCGTGTAGCGGTGGTTCTTCGGGTCGTAGCAGGCGGCAGCCGCAGCCTCGACGATGTGCTCGGGCGTCGGGAAGTCCGGTTCGCCCGCCCCGAAGCCGATCACGGGCTCGCCCGCGGCCTTCAGCGCCTTGGCCTTCGCGTCGACCGCGAGCGTGGCCGATTCGGCGATCGCCGCGACACGGGAAGAGATTCGCTTGTCAGTCATGGTGCCCGCGATAGTGGCATGCGATGAGCGCCACAACCCCACAGATCACGATTCCCACCGAACTTCTCCCCGCGGACGGGCGCTTCGGCTGCGGCCCGTCGAAGATCCGTCCCGAGTCCGTCGACGCGCTCGACGCCGTGCGCTCCACCTACCTCGGGACCAGCCACCGCCAGGGCACCGTGCGGTTCGTGGTCAGCCAGCTCCGCAACGGCCTCGCCGAGATGTTCGCCCTCCCCGACGGGTACGAGATCCTCCTCGGCAACGGGGGC
Source organism: uncultured Rhabdothermincola sp. (assembly GCA_964525005.1). Lineage (GTDB taxonomy): Bacteria > Actinomycetota > Acidimicrobiia > Acidimicrobiales > Acidimicrobilacustridaceae > CAZALT01. Next base: position 7,457 of record CAZGEF010000111.1, on the reverse strand, counting down.
ACCACCGCGTTCTGGGACGCCGCCACCTTCGGCCTCATCGACACCAGGAGCCAGCACCTCAGCTTCGGCGAGTTCTCCTCGAAGTTCGCCAAGGCCGCCAAGGACGCCCCGTGGCTCGACGAGCCGGAGATCATCACCTCCGAACCCGGTACCCATCCGGTACCGGCTGCCACGTCGGACGTCGATGCCTACTGCCTCACCCACAACGAGACCTCCACCGGTGTGGCCTTCACCCCGGCTCGCCCGGAGGGGACGACCGCCGAGGAGTCGCTCGTGCTCGTCGACGCCACCTCCGCCGCCGGTGGCCTGCGCTGGGATCCCGACCAGGTCGACGTGTACTACTTCGCCCCGCAGAAGTGCCTGGCCTCCGACGGCGGCTTGTGGATCGCCGCGGTGTCGCCCGCAGCGATCGAACGCATCGAGCGCATCACGGCCGGCGACCGCTTCGTGCCCGCCTCGTTGGACCTGGGCATCGCCCTCGACAACAGCCGCAAGGACCAGACCTACAACACGCCCGCGCTGGCCACGATCTTCCTCGCCGTCCAGCAGGTGGAGTGGATCAACGGCAACGGCGGGCTCGAGTGGGCCGCGTCGCGCTGCGACAGGTCGGCCGATGCCATCTACCGCTGGGCGGAGTCGAGCAGCTTCGCCACCCCGTACGTGGTGGACCCCGACGACCGCAGCAACGTGGTGGCCACCATCGATCTCGACGACGGCATCGACGCGCTCACGGTGTCCGCCGTCCTGCGCGCCAACGGGATCGTCGACACCGAGTCCTATCGCAAGCTGGGCCGCAACCAGCTGCGGGTGGCCCTGTTCCCCGCCATCGACCCCGATGACGTCGTGGCCCTCACCGCGTGCATCGACCACGTCGTCGCCGCGCTGGCCTGAGGCGTCCACCGGCCCGGGCACCGCGTAGCTCGCCGTCGCCGAGCAACGGCGAGCCACGACAGGACCACGGTCACCTGCACATGCCGGTCACATGCACATGTAGGGGTGGATGTCGGCGCCCCAGATCCACTGGCTGCCACCGTCGAGGCCGGTCACCGAGAACTCCTGGTAGGCCCCGATGGTGAAGCACCCCCCGTGGGCCGGATGCGACTCGACGACGACATCGACGGCGCCGACACCCGCCGGGATGGCCAGGAACAGCGTGTAGTCGCCCGTCACCGGGTTGGGGGCGAGGAGCACATCGCTGGCGATGACTCCGGTGCGGTCCCCGGTCACCGGGTCGACGGCCCACACGGTGGCGGAGCCGAAGAAGGCGGCATCCCACCAGCACCCTCCCCCGCACCAGGCCCGACCGTTCAGCACCAGCTCGGTACCTCCCGGTGGCACCGAAGGCAGCTCGACGGTGACCACACCCCCGCGATCCTCGATGAAGTGGTGCGAGACCTGGGTGACGTCCATGTTGAGCCAGTGGCGAACCGTCACCGCACCGGCCTCGACCGGGAGGACACCTTCGAAGTAGTAGCCACCCTCGTCCGACTGGAGGAACAGGGTCGTCGTGGGGGCGAGCTCCCACTCCTGGGGCGGGCCGCTCGTCCACAGGTGGGGCGTGACCTCGAGCTGCATGGTCGGCCACTCGCCACCGACCTCGAAGCGGACGGCCGTCCCGGTCACGACGACGTCGAAGACGTGCTCCGACGAGCCGGGGGGCACCGGGTCGATCCGCAAGGTCTTGGTGCCACCCATCGTCGCGATGTCGACGTCGATGCCGACGATGTCACCGGGCACGACGAGCTCGAGGTCGTAGCCCCCGGTCGGACCGACCCAGATCCTGGTGGTCCACGATGCGCCGTCCACCCGCTGTCCGTCGCCGTCGAGGGGATGCACGGTCACGGGAAGGTCGACGGGTCCCGTGGGCTCGTCGTTGTGCAGGTACCGGCCGCTCACGGTCACCGTGCGCACGTCCGCGTCCCAGCGGAGCGCGTACGGACTCGCCCCTTCGAGGGGGAGCACCGTCGTCACCGGCTGCCACTCCCCGTAGCGGACATAGGTCACCCGCACCGCCGTGGCCCCTCGCGGCAGCAGCTCGCGCCGGGTGAAGGTGCCGTCCTCGCCGTGGCTCACCGAGATGGGCCCGGAGCTGCCCGGCAGCGTGTTGCCCTCTGCGTCGAGCGCGTTGAGGTACAGGAGGAACGGACCTTCGTGGGGCGTTCCTCCCCAGGTCAGCGAACCGGTCAGCTCGATGAGCGGCGCAGCGCTGGCATCGGTCACGAGGTTGATCGTGCCCTGGCTCACCTGTCCTGCTTCGGCCCGGCCACGGAACTCGACCGTGCCGGTGGCCAGCACCTGATCGGGGGCACCGGGCCACACCGCCACGGCGGTCACCGTCGGCGGGGCCGGCTCGCCGGGTTCGCCGGTGGACACGTCGGCGTGCAGGTTGCACGAGAACGAGCCGCTCGACGACGTGAGCGTGGTGCAGTCCACCAGCCCTGGTCCCGCGAGGCGCACCTCGACCCCGGCGAGCGGGTAGCCGAACCCGGCGTCCTCGAGCACCACCCGCCCGCCGACCCGGTAGGTGCAGATGAGATCGCCCAGCTCGTCCGGATCGGTCCCGATGGCGAGCTCCCAGGCCAGCATCTCGGCCAGGCGGGGATCCTCGACGCCCGAGCAGACCCGGCCGGCGCGGGCCAACAAGGTCTCGGCCTGACCGATCCACTCGGCGACGGCATCGAGGTCGACCTCGTGGTTGACGTCGTCGAACCCGTCGTAGGTCCGGGTGAAGATCGAGTCGGACGGGTCGACGATGCGCCACGAGTCGGTGAGGCGATACAGGTCGATGCGGTGCTGGCGGATGAGCGCCAGGGGGAACACCGTGCCGTCCCTGGATCGCAGGTCGTTGCTCTGGTCCCCGTCGGTGTTGCCGAGCAGACCCCGTTGGGGCTCGCCTTCGATGGACCACACCCACAGGTTCATGAGCGAGGTCGACGCCGTGCGGATGTAGATCTCGGCCTCCACCTTGATGTCGGGGCCCTCGATGTAGAGGCGGGTCGGCCCGTACGATCCGGGTGGTGTCGGTACGGCCGTGATCTGGACGTCGCCGACCAGGCGGTCGCTGATGCCCGACCCCAGCGGACGCTCCTCGCCGTCGACGAGCAGCACCAGGCCGGGCCTGGTGTAGGCCTCGATGCGGTGACCGGCCACGTCGACCGACACGCCCGTGATGCTGGTGGGCTTGATGGTGCCGGTCGAGTCAGGTGCCGTGAGCTCGTGACGGGCGTCGACGCGCGAACCCGGGCTCTCCGGGTCGTAGTCGGGGTGGTCGACGTCGGGCCCGAGGTACGTGTACTCGCCCAGCACCTGGGCGCTGAAGCTGGCACCGTCCATGGTGACCAGGTGGGGGTCGCGCTGGCTCCCGCCGCCACGTGGCCGGCACCGGCTGCATGGCGGCTTGGGCTTGCAGTTCGAGCCGGTGCACGGCGGATCGGGAGGCGTGGGCTCGGGGGGCGTGGGGTCAGCCGGATCGTCGCCGCCGCCCCCGCCGTCTTCGCAGTCCGCCGGGTCCTTCTCCGGGATCTCCCGGAACTTGACCTCGACCGTCTTCGTGCCGCGATCGCCCACGGCGATGGTCACCGTCTCGGTCCGCTCGGGCTGGACGACCTCGCACGCCGGTTCGCGGTCGTCGGGGACGTCGATGCTCACCGTGATGGTCGACTTGTCGCTGCCGACCTGTCCCGATGCGGGGCTGACCGAACCGCTCTGGGCCGTCGCCGTCCACGAGGCGTCCTCGCGACCCTCGGTCACCAGGGTCACCGACGTGCTGACGGGCGCCTGGAACGGGCCCGGCTGTGCCCCGCCGGGCTCACCGGCACCGTCGGCCCACTCCACGTAGATCCCGGTGCAGTCGGCCTCGACCAGCAGCGACGCGGTCAGCGGCTCGTCCAGCGCGGCGTGGTCGACCTGGGCCTGCACCACGTGGACCATCTGCTCGCGATGATCCTTGCAGTCGACGTCGAAGCGGACCTCGGAGAGGTGCTCGGTCGACCCCTGCGGCCAGAGCAGCTGATCGCCCCGGACGGTCGTGATCGTGAGCCAGTCAGGGGTGACGCTCTCGAGCGTCCAGGACCACGCGGCCGACGGCGCTATCGAGTTGGCGTCGAACAGCGTGAGGTCGAGGGTGGCGTAGCGACCGTCGGGGTCGCGGAGGTCGGCCGCGCTGAAGGTCAACGTCGAGTCCTCGAACTCGAGCGTGGGGTCGCCGCACCGCATGGTGAACCGGCCGGCGTGGCCCGACGTCTCGAGGATCCCGAACATGTAGGTCTGGGGCAGCAGGACCACGGTGGCCGGCTTGTCCCTGTCGATGCGGTCGCACAGCGTGGGCGTGACCTCGAAGCGCCCCCGCACCTCGGGGCCGTCGAGCGAAGGCGTCGATCCGGCGAAGGTGAGGCCGGTGAAGCGCTCCCAGTCGCCGTCGTCGCTGAAGCGGATCCAGGCGTCGAGGCCGTGCACGGCCGGGGGCGCCTCGTTCCACGGCGTCGGCGACGCCACGGTCTTGGCCGTGACCGTCACCTCCTGCTCGTCGGTCACCACCAGAGGAGACTGGGTGCGCTCCTCGCCGTCGACGGAGAACGCCAGCTCGCCCTTGTTGAGGCTGCGGTAGAAGGTGGCGAGCACGAGCGGCGGGTCGATCTCGGCGATGGTGTAGGTCAGGCCATCCTTGGGGTCGCGGTTGGCGAACTTGGACACCAGCCAGTCGATCGGGTCGGCCTTGAGCGCGATGCTCGCGCCCAGCTCGATGCCGGCCTTCGAGCCCGACTCCTCGGCTCCCACCACCGTGGCGTCGTTCTCCCACACCGCCTTGACCCGCGGGCTGATCTTCGACTCGATGAACTCGGCCTTGCCCAGGCCCTCACGGCCGAACAGGCGGCCGATGCGTTCCACGACCGCACCGCCCACCTGCACGCCGGTGGGGCTGTTGATGTCGACCCCGATGCCCCCCTCGACCGCGACGGGTACGCCCAGACCGGGTACGTCGAGCGGGAGCACCTTGCTCTCGGTGTCGCAGGTGAAGCTCCGCTCGAACCGGTTCCGGTCCTCGAAGGTCTCCGTGAGGCCGTTGTAGCGGAACCCGCCTCGCATCTCGATGGTCGCCTCGCAGAACGCCTTGCCTTCGTACTTGGGGCCGCCGGTCGCCTTGAGCTCGGCCACGAAGTTGAGCGACTGCTCCACGGTGCCGTTGAAGAAGGCTCCGATGGGCAGCGGAGCGGGAACCTTGAACACCGGACCGGACCAGATCTCGCAATCCACCCCGATGGTCACGGCGAGCTGGGCGGTCACCCCCAGGGAGGCCGCGGCTCGACCCTTGACCCCGAACTCCATCTGCATGATGGGTCTCGAGCCGTCGACATCGACGATGGCGTGGTAGTGGGGCGTCAACCCCATCTGCACGGTCGTCTTGAGCTCGAGGCCCTGGAGGTTCGCGCTGGTGCAGCGCGGCGCGGGCGCATCCGCGGCCGGGACGGCCCCCGCACGGCCGGGACCGGGCTGCAGCGCCGTCGCGCTGCTCGCGCCGAGGCCCGAGACGTCACCTGGCATCGATGCGGGGCCGGCGGCAGGGCCGAAGTCGGTGTCCTCATCGGCGGCGAAGTCGGGGGCGACGCCGACGGCGAGGAGATCCTCGTAGTCGATGTCGACGAGGACGTCGTCGAAGAAGGCGAAGACGTCGGCCATCTCGACGGTGGCGAGGGAGAAGGCATGGCCGCCGTGGACGCGCTGGACCACGTCGCGGGCGATGCCCATGACGCCGCTGCCCCCGGTGCCGATGACCTTGGCACCCTCGGCGATGGGCGTGTCGACCAGGACGAGCGGATAGGCCGCCCGCAGATCGGGCTCCGCGTCGGTGCTGCCGGGCCAGGTGACGTCGCCATCGGCGCCCTGCTCGGGAAGGTCGATGCGCGCACCGATCTCCGACCACGTGAAGGGACCGACTCCCACCGATCGGTACCAGGGGGCCTCGCCGGGACCGTGATCGGTCGCGGTCGGAGCGGGGAAGGCCACCGCGGCATCGACGAGGGCCACCACATCGGGGGCGAGATCCGCCACGGTCACGGTGAGCGGCGCATGGAGCGCGGCGTCGGGCACCGGTACCGCGGCGACCACGGCGCCGACCGCGGGGCCCGCGGTGACCCGCACCAGACCGCCGTCGACCACCTCGAAGGACACGACACCGGGTGCGCTCACGAGCACGTCGTCGATCGTGGGCGCCGGTGCGTCCGTCGGGGCACCGCTGTCGTCGAAGTGGGCCAGCTGCACCTCGGCGACCGCACCGGGCTGCAGCAGGAGGGTCTCGGGCACGAAGCGCCAGCCCGCGGTGTCGCTCGGCTCCGGATCGATGGGCTCGGACTCCCCGCGCTGGGCGAACCGGTGCAGGAACGCGGCCATGGCCTGGCGCGACACGACCGAGGACGGTCGATACGTCCCGTCCCCGAAGCCCGTCGCCAGGCCCTCGGTCACCATCCAGCTGATCTCCGCGCAGAACCTGTGCCCCGCCGGCACGTCGACGAAGGCGCCCGCGACGCACGACTCGAGCACGGCATCGGGGCCCGCCAGTCGGGTGAGGAAGGCGGCGACCGCCTGGCGCGTCACGGGACGATCCGGCCCGAACGTCGCGTCGTCGTAGCCGTCGACGACACCTTCGGCCGACAGCCAGGCGATCTCGGCGCAGAACGGATGACCGGCGGGCACGTCGCGGAACGGCGCCGCAGCACAGGCGTCCAGCCCGACCTCGGGACCGGCGAACCGGGCGAGGAACGCGGCGGCGGCCTGGCGCGTCACGGGACGGTCTGGCCCGAACCGGCCGTTGCGGTACCCGTTGGCGATGCCCTCCGACGCCATCCACGTGATGGGTTCGGCGAACACGTGGTCGTCGGGGACGTCGGGGAACCCGCTGACGGTGACCGCCTCGGCACCCGAGCCGGGCGGCCTCGTCGGGTCAGCTGCCGCCGGCACCGCGGTGAGTCCTCCACCGACGAGCACCGCCATGATGACGGTCACGACCGTGATCAGGGTGAGCGGGCGGGGTCGTGCAGGTGCCGTTGCCGGTGCCATCGGTCCATCCTCGGAGGAGATCTGGGGTTGAGACCGGGCACCCTACGAAGCCCCGCCAACGGACCGCTAACAGACCGCAGGCCCGAGGACGAGCGGTGGCCAGGACGCGACGCGCTCGACCGGGAGACGGCGAAGCGGGTCAGGCGCGGCGTCGGTGCGGTCCCACGCGCACCGACGCCGCGCTCGGACCGATCAGCCTCGGGCGGCGGCGAAGCCCTTGTCGAGATCGGCGATGAGGTCCTCCACGTCCTCGATGCCCACCGACAGGCGCACCAGACCCGGGTTCACTCCCGTGCTCGCCTGCTCCTCGGCGCTGAGCTGGGAGTGCGTCGTGGTCGACGGCTGGATGACCAGGCTGCGCACGTCACCGATGTTGGCCAGGTGGCTGTGCAGCTCCAACGCCT
>CAZGEF010000110.1:0-7978 GCA_964525005.1 uncultured Rhabdothermincola sp. | reverse complement strand
GGGATGATCGTGGAGCGGCGCGACCACGTCTTGATGACGCGCTTCTCGCTCTTCTCGTTCAGATCGTCGACCTTCTTGAGCAGATGGTCGTCGACGAAGGGGCCCTTTTTGAGGCTGCGTGGCATGTGTCTGTCCTCCTACCGGCGGGATCCGCGCGTGCGGCGCCGGCGGACGATGAGCTTCTGGGACGGCTTGGTCTTGTCGCGGGTGCGACCCTCGGGCTTGCCCCAGGGCGACACCGGGTGGCGACCACCGGAGGTCTTGCCCTCGCCACCACCGTGTGGGTGGTCGACGGGGTTCATGGCGACCCCACGGGTCTGGGGGCGAACGCCCTTCCAGCGGTTGCGGCCCGCCTTGCCGATCTTGATGAGCTCGAACTCGGCGTTGCCGACCTCGCCCACCGTGGCGCGGCAGTCGATCGGGACCCGGCGCATCTCGGTGCTGGGGAGGCGCAAGGTGGCGAAGTCGCCTTCCTTGGCCACCAGCTGGATGCTGCCGCCGGCGCTGCGGGCCATCTTGGCGCCGCCACCGGGCTTGAGCTCGACGTTGTGCACGACGGTGCCGACGGGGACGTAGCGCAGGGGTAGGGCGTTGCCGGGGCGGATGTCCGAACCCTGGCCGCTCTGCACCGTGTCGCCGACCCCGAGGTCCTTCGGGGCGATGATGTAGCTCTTCTCGCCGTCCGTGTAGTGCAGGAGGGCGATGCGGGCGTTGCGGTTCGGGTCGTACTCGATGGCGGCGACCTTGGCCGGCACGCCGTCCTTGTTCCGACGGAAGTCGACGATGCGGTAGCGCTGCTTGTGTCCGCCGCCGCGGTGCCGCGCCGTCTTGCGGCCGTAGTTGTTGCGGCCACCCGACTTGGGCTTGGGCGCGAGCAGCGTGCGCTCGGGGGTCGTCTTGGTGACCTCGGAGAAGTCCGAGACGGTCTGGAACCGGCGACCGGGGCTGGTCGGCTTGCGCTTGCGGAGTGCCATCTGCCTATCCCTCGAACAGCTCGATGCGGTCACCGTCGGCGACCTTGACGAAGGCGCGCTTGGTGTTCGGACGCGTGCCGTAGTGCAGACCACGACGCTTCTTCTTGCCCGGGCGGTTCAGCGTGTTCACCTTGACCACGGTGACGCCGAAGATCTTCTCGACGGCATCGTGGATCTCGGGCTTGCTGGCGTCCGGGTGGACCTTGAACGTGTAGACGTTCTCCTCGAGCAGCGCGTACGACTTCTCGCTCACGATCGGCTCGATGATCACGTCGCGTGCGTCCTTCACTGGACGTCCTCCGTGTCTGCTTGGTCTTCGTCGTCGTCCGTCGAGTTGAACGAGAACGACGTGGAGCTGGGACGGACCGGCCGGTCCGTGCGAGCTTCGGTGCCGGACGTGGCCTCGTCGGACTCTTCGTCGTCGAGGTGACCGTCCTTCTTGGTCTTCTTCTTGGACCCGGTTTGGGCCGAGTCGGCCTTCGCCCGACGGGCGGCTTCGCGGTCGACCTTGTTGAGCGCGGCCTCGAACCTGGGATCGGTCTTGTCGGACACCGACTTGACGCGCTCCGTCGCTTCCACGATCCGGTGCGCTTCGGCATCGGGTGCAGGGCGAGCAGGCAGGTCCGTCATCGTCATCAGGCCTCGGCCTCGGAGGCGGCGGGCGAACCGGCCGAGGAACCGGGGAGGTTGGCCCTGGTGAAGATCACCACGTCGTTGACGAGCACGTCGTAGGCGTTGAGCTCACGGGCTTCGATGATCTGGACGGTGGGGATGTTGCGGAAGCTGCGCGCCGCGTTGACGTCGTCGGCGCCGAGCACGACGAGAGCCTTGCCCTCGACACCGAGCGCGGCGAGGACGCTGAGGGCGTCCTTGGTCCTGGGAGCTTCGAAGGCCCACTCGTCGACGACGATCACGTTGCCCTCGGCGGCGCGGTCGGACAGCGCCGAACGCAGAGCGAGGTTGATCATCTTCTTGGGGGTGCGCTGGGCGTAGCTGCGCGGCTTGGGGCCGAGGGCTACACCGCCCCCGCGCCAGTGCGGGGCACGGATGGAGCCGGCGCGGGCCCGACCGGTGCCCTTCTGCTTCCAGGGCTTGGCACCGCCGCCTCGGACCTCGGCCCGGGTCTTGGTGCTCTGCGTACCGGCGCGGCGAGCCGCGAGCTGGGCCGTCACGACCTGGTGCATGACCGGGACGTTGGGCTCGATGCCGAACGTGGCGTCGTCCACGTCGACCGAGCCGCTCTCGGCTCCTTGCGTGGTGCGGACCTTGAGGCTGGTCATCAGGCGTCGGCCTTTCCGGTCGGGGCCTTCACGGCGTTGCGGACGATGACGGTGCCGCCCTTGGGGCCGGGAACCGCACCACGGATGAGCAGGACACCCTGCTCGGCGTCGGCCTCGACGACCTCGAGGTTCAGCGTGGTGACCTTCTCGCCACCCATGCGTCCGGACATCTTGGTGCCCTTGAACACCCGAGCCGGCGTGGCGCACTGGCCGATGGCACCGGGCTTGCGATGCACGCGGTGGGCACCGTGGCTCGCCTTCTGGCCCGAGAAGTTGTGGCGCTTCATCGTTCCGGCGAAGCCCTTGCCCTTGCTCACGGCGGTGACGTCGACGAGCTCGCCGGCGGCGAGGACGTCGACACCGATCTCCTGGCCGACCTCGAAGGCGCTCACATCATCGATGCGAAGCTCGACGAGCTGGCGGGCCGAGGTGACGCCCGCCTTCTCGAGGTGGCCGCGCTCGGGGCTGTTGAGCTTGCGGACGTCCTTGTCGCCGAAGGCGACCTGGAGGGCGCTGTACCCATCGTTCTCGACGGTCTTGATCTGCACGACGCGAGCGGGGCTGACCTTCACCACGGTCACGGGGACGACGCGGTTCGATTCGTCCCAGACCTGGGTCATGCCGACCTTCTGGCCGACTACTGCTTTGTTCGCCATACCGGCAAGGTTCTTTCTCTTGCGATCGGAGGTGGGTGCTCGGCTCGTCGAGTGGGCACTCACAGGAACGCTCCGCACGGGCGTAGGCCCGGCGGAGCGCCGATTCGGTTGTGCTGCGGGGTACCCGACTCGTTCGAGATCGGGCCGACGCAGACGTCGGTTCGAGGTGCGGATAGAGAGATCGTTGTGCTTCGGGTCAGAGGTCCCGGTGCACGAGGGGAAGACTCTAGCGGCGTGCGGGGACGGGTTCCAATTCCGCGGAACGATGCTTGGCCGCTCCGCGCCCGGGCCGTCCCACCGACGGAAGCCCGTAGACGATCCGCTACGCTCCGGTCGAGGAGTCAGGTCCATGGGTTGGCCGGACACGCGGGCAGGAACAGGACTCGGTTCACCACGATCACCCGTCGAAGCTGGGGGAATGCATGGAGCTCAACACATCCGCGAACCGTTCGCTCCCGAGGCGGCGGATCGGGTGGCGATGAGCGCGTCGACGGGCATCGTCGGCACGGGCTCCTGCTTGCCCAGCCTCGTCGTGACCAGTGCCGAGGTCGACCAGGAGCTCGGCGTCGCGGCGGGCTGGACTGAGGAGAAGACCGGGATCCGGGAGCGGCGCCGAGCGCCAGCCGAGGTCTCGCTCACCGATTTGGCGGTCGAGGCGGGTCGTGCGGCTCTCGCGAGCTCGGGCGTGAGCGCCGACCAGCTTCGGGCGATCATCGTGGCCACGGTGACCCCGGACCCTCCGATCCCCTCGGTCGCGTCTCGCGTGCAGGATCGCCTTGGCGCGCGCAACGCGTTCGTCTTCGACCTGAACGCGGCCTGCGCCGGATTCGTCTTCGCCTTGGACTTGGCTCGACTGCTGGTGCAGGACAGCGCCGAGCGGCCGTACGTGCTGGTCGTCGGGGGTGACGTCCAGTCGCGCATGACCGACCCGCTCGACCGCCGGACCTGGTTGCTGTTCGGCGACGGCGCCGGGGCAGCAGTGGTCGGTCCGGTAGAGGCGGGCGGGATCCTGGCGACCCAGCTGTACTCAGATGGATCGCTCGGAAACCTCGCTGTCGGCGGTTACTCTCCGGCCCCACCCGGCATGGTTCCCGGAGCGACCGACCACTTCCTCAAGATGCGCGGCCGGGACATCTCCGATCTGGTGCTCGAGCAGCTGCCGAAGCTGGTGGGCACGGTGACTGGTATGGCGGGGCTCACCGTGGCCGATGTCGACTACCTGATCTGCCACCAGGCGAACCCCAAGCTCATCGCACGTTGTGCCGAGCGAGCAGGCTTCTCAGCCGACCAGATCCTCAACACCGGCGTGTCCGTCGGCAACACGGCCGCGGGATCTGTTCCGATCGGAATCGACCTGACGGTGCAGGCCGGGCGGCTACGACCAGGAACCATCGTCATGCTCGCCACCTTCGGCGCAGGCATGTCGTGGGGTGCCACGCTCATCGAATGGACCGACGCTCGCTCCTGAACGGTGGTGCGGTGAGCGAGGCACGGCGAGCCCGCTGATCCGCTGGGGCAGGTGAGCCGGCGGGTCTCGATCAGATCGAGGATGCTCATCCGGAGATCGAGGCTCAGGACAGGCCCGCAGCGATCATCGCCGCTCCATAGTTCTCTGCGAACCACAACGAGCTCTCATCGGTGAGGTGGGCACCGTCCGGGCGCACACCCTGCACAGGACCGAGGTCCTCGGCGAACACACCACCCGGGCACAGGATCGAGAACATGTCGAAGGTCTTCACCTCGTCCCGGTCCTCCATGAGACGGGGGATCAGCTCGTCGTTGAGATGGTGAAGTCGGTCGGGGTCGAACACAGCCATATCGGTGCCGCTATCGTCGGCGATCGCCCGCGAGTCCGAGCACGGACCTTGGAGCCACAGCACCTCTGCACCTCGAGCTGAGAAGATGTCGACCGCTTCGCGGTACTCACGCAGCAGGTAGTCGTCGAACTTGTCGTCTCCCGGGCTCAGCGCCTCGGGCCAGTCCGAGAGCTGCCGGTCACGTAGGTCCCAGCCCGTGCTCAACATGATCACGAGATCAGGGTCGAACTCCGCGACGTGGCGTATCCACCCCTTGCGGACCAGTTCGCAGTGACCCGGTCCCAAAAGATCCTCCTGGCGTCCCAGCTCAGCGCCGACCTTGCCCTCGTCGAGGATCCCGCATCCCTTCGCCGCGGTGTTCCAAACGACCGCCGAACCGGTATCGGCAGCCCAGCGCTCGAGCCCTCTGCCCATAGAGAAGGACACCGAATCCCCGACGACCAGCACCTTCGGGAGGCCTTCTTGGACCTCCGGCATCGGCGCGACGCCGAAGGCCAACAGGCTCTGGCCCCCAGGGACCTCACGGTTCCCGAGCACGAAGGCCATCGAGACGATCACGATGGCGACCGTCGGCGCCACCGCCCACCTCATCGGCCCCTTCGGCCAGTTCGGGATGCCCCTGCGGATCGGCATCTCCAGGAGGTGGTACGAGGCGATCGCGGCGGCGAGCGTCACCCCGACCTGCAGGCCGAAGAGCGTCCACCCCTCCAGTCCGGTCCGATCAGAGGTCAACCACAGCATGATCGGCCAGTGGAACAGGTAGAGCCCGTAGGTGATGCGCCCCAACGCCGGCAGGAAACCCCACGACAGCAACCAGGCGACCGGCCCTCCGCTCACGAGGCTCACGATCAGCGCGCAGGACACGAACGAGAACGCCAGGAAGCCGCCGCGGTACACCCAACTGTCGCGCATCTCCATGACGACCCAGGCCCAGAGGGTGAGCCCGAACGCCACGATGCCGACGACCGCCAGGATGCGCTTGCTCCACTCGCCCGAGCGCAACGGGTACTGGTGGAGCACCACGGCGAGGAGACCACCCACCAGGATCTCGGCCGCCCGGGTGTCGGTCCCGTAGTACAGCCGGTCCAGCGAGGCGCCCTGGCCGTAGAGCCAGATCATCCACAACGTCGAGGCGATGGCCCCCAGCCCGAAGAACGCGGCGATGGGCTTCAGCGTCCTGGTGTACCGGACGATGACCCAGAACACGATCGGCATGACGACGTAGAACTGCTCCTCGATCGCCAACGACCAGAAGTGCTGGACCGGCGACGGCGCCGCGAACAGCTGCATGTAGGACTTCTCGGTGTAGATGAAGAACCAGTTGACGACCTGCGCCGCGGCGGCCGCCACCTGACCCGGGATCTCCTTGACCTGCCCCACATCAGCCACCGTCGCCCCGAAGATGACGATTCCGAACAGGGTGAGCAGGGCTGCTGGCATCAGGCGGCGGTACCGCTGGCTCCAGAACGAGGCAAGCCTCATCGGCCCGCTCTGATCCCGCCGCCGCAGCAGGATCGACGTGATGAGGAACCCGGACAGGGTGAAGAACAGCGACAGCCCCATGTAGGCGCCCTGGAACACCCGGAACTCGCTGTGGCCGAAGAAGATGGCGGCCATTCCGACGGCACGGATGCCATCGAGGGCCTGGTAGTGGACCCCGAGGGCGCGCGATGGTCGGTTCGATTCGTCGTGCCCCTCGGCGGCGTCGGATTCTCTGGCCGCCTTGGCCTTGGCTGCCTTGGACGCGGTGACCGCCTTTGCCTTGGCTGCCTTGGTTTGGGATGCCTTGGCCCGGCGGGCGTTGGCCGGAGGAGCCTTACTCATAGCCCGGCGATCCTAACCACGCGTTCGTCGAAAAGTCCGAGCACGCCGCAGGCACGTCTCTTACCCAGAGTTGGGCCGCCGTCATCGGTGACCAGACCACCCAGCCCGGCGAGGCCCGTCCGAACCCGATCGTGGATCACTCCCTCCGACCCAGTTCGCGGGGACATCGACGGCGGTGTCCACCGCATCGGATCGAAGAGCGAGCACGACCTTGCCGGTGCTGCGCCGCGACTCGAGCGATCGATGGGCCTCGGCAACGTCGGCGAACGGGTACACGTGCCCGACGAGAGGTCGGATGCCGTGGGCGTCGACGTGATCGACGAGCCGGTCCCACGTAGCCCGCTGATAGCCGAAGCCCAGGTTGTCGATGTTCAGCCCTCCGACCGAGAACGACCGATGGAACACCGTGAGCGGATGCAGACGAGCGATGGCCCGCGCGTAGTCTCCCGATATCGATGAGAACCCGATGACGACGAGGTGCCCGAGGCCGGCCATGACCTCGAGGCTTCGCTCGTAGGTCTCACCTCCGACCGATTCGAGGCAGTAGCGGACTCCTGCTCCGCCGGTCGCCTCCCGCACGATCGGCCGGAAGTCCTCGTCGAGGTAGTCGATCGCGATGTCCGCTCCGATCTCACGAACGGTGCGGACCTTCTCGGGGCCGCCCGCCGTGCCGATCACGGGATGACAGCCGAGGCTGACCGCGAGCTTGACCGCGGCGCTCCCCACCCCGCCTGCCGCCGCTTGGATGAGCGCGGACTCACCGGGACGAACGCGCGCGACCTCGTGCATGGCCCACCACGCCGTCGCGTAGTTTCCACCGAAGGCGGCGAGCTCGATGAAGGACATCCCGCTCGGGGGACGAAACACCTCGTGCGGCTCGGCGGCGACGAACTCCGCGTAGCAGCCGTTCGCGAACGTGACCACGATGACGGGGTCACCGATGCCGAACTCCGTGGCACGTGGACCCCGGGCGACGACCACACCGGCGGCTTCCTTGCCCAAGCGATACGGGAGCGGTTGGTCTTTGCGGTACAACCCGCGGCGCTCGACGACATCGGCGTAGTTCAGGCCGGCGGCGCGCACCTCGACGAGGTAGCCATCCTCGGACGGAGACGGGTCCTTGACCCGCGCGGTCTTGAGCACCTCCGGCCCACCGAACGACTCGATCTCGATCAGCTCCACTGCTGCCCTTCTCCTCGTCACCGGGTCGACTCGCGGACCGGATCGCGCCGACGGCCCCTCCACCCCCGCTCGGTACGACACCGGGGCCGCTCACGACCACTCGGTGTTCGGCGGCACCGGCCAGGGAGCCGAAGCTATCTCGTCGGGCGCGACGGAGCCCGGGCCTCGTCTCAGGTGGCCCGGGCTCCGTGGTCAGATCGCCGACCGAACTACGCCTGCTGGATCTTGATCTCGATGTCGACGCC
>CAZGEF010000109.1:0-8228 GCA_964525005.1 uncultured Rhabdothermincola sp. | reverse complement strand
CCCGCCGTCGTGCCCACACGGGCGAGACGCCGTCGCTCCAGGGCCCGCAGCTCGGCGCCTGGCGCAAGACGTGGTCCCTCGGCGACCGGGATCGCACACGGCGCAAGAGCGGCAGCCGCCGCAGCTGGCCGAACCTGAAGTAGCTCCACGGGCTGAGCGCCTCACCTCGACGAAGATCGCCGGCCGGTCGGGCACCAGGCCTCGCTCGATCGCCGCCACGCGCGCCTCGAAGGCCCCCGTTCGGTACCGCCCAGCCCTTCCGCACCACGCCGGGCCACACCCGAGCGATGCTGGGTACGACGACGCCCCCGCTGCACGACGAGCCGACGTCAGGCCGGCACGGCGTCAGCTGTTGGCCGGCTCCACGCACAAGGCCGAGACCTCGGTGAGCGTCGCCAGATCCTGTTCGGAGAGGGCCTCCTCGATGTCGAGGTCGGCATCGACCTTGCCGGCGAGCTGCTGGAGATCCACGCCACTGCTCTCGATGGCGTCGGCGATGCACGTCGCGAGTTCTTCGGTCATGCCGAGCTCGCCCTCGAGGTCCTCGATGAGATCTGCCTTGGTGTAGGTCGAATCACCGCTGCCTCCACCGCATGCCGCGACACCAGCCGCCCACAATGCGACGACCACGCTGACACCGATCAACTTCTTCACAGCTGCTCCCTGACTCGAGATCCATCACCAGACACCGTGTCCGTCTCCGGCCGGACAGTAGTACGGGCCGACACCGGTGGGGGCCCACCAGGCGGTGGACGCACGCCGCGCCCGACCCCAGAGGCGACGAGGTGTCCACCGGTCAGGAGCCGGACGCGCTGGGGCGACGATCGACGCAGGTGGTCGGACCACCGAACCCGGCCGGTCCGACCCGCCGGCAGCGGTACAGTTTCGGGCAATCCGTCAGGAGGCAACGTCGCCGCGATCCCTGCACGCCAAGACCGGTCACCGGCCGGTCTCGACCGCTTCTCCCTGCTGGCACCCCGACCCGGGCCCGGCCGCTGACGACAGGCAGGTGTCCATGCACGAGGTACCGCTCGACCCCAGGACCGGATCCATCGGACGACGCGCCGGTTCTGCTCGTCGTGAGCTCGACGCCTGCGGCATCGGCTTCGTGACCAACGCCCACGGCACCGCCTCGCACGATCTGCTGCTCGCCGCGCTCGGCGGCCTGGCGAACGTGAAGCACCGGGGTGCGGTCGCCGCCGACGACCGCACCTCCGACGGCACCGGCGTGCTCACCCCGATCCCCCGCGCCATCTTCGGTGACGACAACGGCGTCGCCACGCTGTTCAGCCGCGGACCCTCCCCGGTCGACGGCGTGCTCGAGGCCGCGACGGCCGAGGGCATCGAGATCCTCGACTGGCGAACACCGCCCACCGACGACGCTGCGCTGGGCCAGATCGCGCTCGATTCGAGGCCCCGGATCGACCAGGTCGTCTTCCGCCTCCCCGACGATGCCCGCGACGCCGACGGCCTCCCCGACGAGCGGTTCGCCATGCGGTTCCGGCGACGCATCCAGCTGGCCACCGAGCACGTGTACGTCGTCTCGTGCTCGACCCGCACCGTCGTCTACAAGGGACTCGTCGCCGCCGACCTCCTCGGCGACTACTTCCTCGACCTGCACGACCCCCGGTACGAGGTCCCCCTGGTCGTGTTCCACCAGCGCTTCTCCACCAACACCGCTCCCACGTGGGAGCGGGCCCAGCCGTTCCGCATGCTGTGCCACAACGGCGAGATCAACACCGTGTCGGGCAACGAGAACCGCATGCGCGGTCGCGGCCTGCTCGGAACCGACGAGGTGGGGCTCGGCCCCGAGGCCCTGTTCCGTCCCGTGCTCGATCCCGACACGTCCGACTCCGGGAAGCTCGACGAGGCCACCGAGCTGCTCGTGCGCGGCGGCCGGCACATCCTGCAGGCCACGTCGATCCTCGTGCCCGAGGCGTGGGAGGAGACCCGCGACCTCGACCCCGAGGTGCGCGGCTTCTTCGAGTTCCACTCGGCACTGATGGAGCCGTGGGACGGTCCCGCAGGCCTCGTCTTCACCGACGGCATCGCGGTGGGGGCCCAGCTCGACCGCAACGGCCTGCGCCCCCTGCGCTATGCCGTGTGCGAGGACGGCTTCGTCGTGTGCGCATCGGAGATGGGCGCCGTCGACCTCTCGGGCCACGGCACCGTCGAGCGCGGTCGCCTCGGCCCCGGCCACGTCCTCTACGTCTCACCGAAGTACGGCGTCGTGAGGAACCGGGCGCTCAAGGAGCGC
The DNA here is from genome assembly GCA_964525005.1 of uncultured Rhabdothermincola sp. Lineage (GTDB taxonomy): Bacteria > Actinomycetota > Acidimicrobiia > Acidimicrobiales > Acidimicrobilacustridaceae > CAZALT01. The sequence goes on along the minus strand of CAZGEF010000109.1, from coordinate 5,971 downwards.
CTCGGGCGCAACGGCGACTACGCGCGGTGGGCCGCCGACGGCTCCTACCGCCTCGACGCAGGTGAGCCGGTCGAGGAGACCCCGCACGACCTCGTCGTGCGCCAGGCCGCGCACGGGTTCACCAAGGAGGACCTCTCCATGGTGGTCAAGCCCATGGCGGCCGAGGGCTACGAGCCCACGTTCTCCATGGGAGACGACTCGCCGGTCCCTCCGCTCGCCGGCCGCCCGCGCCCCGTCCAGCACTACCTGCGCCAGCAGTTCGCCCAGGTCACCAACCCGCCGATCGACCCGATCCGCGAGCGGCTGGTCATGAGCCTCCGGGTGCTGCTCGGGCCCCGGGCTCCTCTCCTCTCGGAGCAGCCCGACGCGGCCCGCCTCCTCGTGCTCGAGTCCTTCTTCGTCCAGCCCTCGCTCGTCGCCGCGCTGCAGGACGATCCCGCCGTGAACCCGTTCCCCACCGCCACCCTCGACGCCACCTTCGACGTCGCCGACGGTCCCGCGGGCCTCGAGGCGAAGGTCCGAGAGCTGGCAACCCACGCCCAGGATGCGGTCGCCGCGGGCGACGCGATCCTGGTGATCGACAACGGGGCGATCTCCGCCGAGCGGGCACCGGTACCGAGCCTCCTCGCGGCCGGCGCCGTCCACCAGGCGCTCACGGCCGCACACCTGCGCAGCTACGCGAGCATCGTGTCCGTGGCCGACGACGTGCTCGACGTCCACCACGTCGCGTCGTTGATCGGCTTCGGCGTCGACGCCATCTGTCCCCGGCTCGCCATCCAGACCGTCGCAGCTGAGGCCGACGACGACGAGAGCGCCTCGGTGGTCTCCCCCGAGGCCCAGGAGCGCCTCCAGGCCGCGCTCGAGACCGGCGTGCTGAAGGTGCTCTCGAAGATGGGGATCGCCACGATCGATTCGTACCGGGGAGCCCAGACCTTCGAGGTGCTCGGGCTCGGCGACGAGATCGTCGACATCTGCTTCGCCGGCTCACCGTCCGTGGTGGGTGGCATCGGCTGGGATCAGATCGGCGCCGATGTCCTCGCCGTCCACGCGACGGCCTTCCCCCTAGATCCCGATGGTCCCCCCGATGACGGCGAGGTCGACGCGACCTCCGTCGAGCTGCCCTCCCCGGGCTACATCCGGGTGCGCCGAGGCGGCGAGCAGCACGCCCACTCCAAGGAGGTCGTGCAGGCGCTCAACGACCTCACCCTCGTGCAGCAGACCCCGAAGCTCGCCGAGGTCGACTCGTCCGGTTCCGGGCCCCTCCAGGCCGACACGGCGGCCGCCCACCTCCTGCAACGGGCGATCAAGGGCGAGTCGACCGAGCTCTACGACGAGTTCGCCCGCCTCGTCAACGAGCGCGAGCCCATGGAGCTCCACGACCTGCTCGCCTACGTGGAGTCGCCCCAACCGGTCCCGCTCGACGAGGTCGAACCCGCGAGCGAGATCGCCCGGCGGTTCTCCACCGGCGCCATGTCGCACGGCGCGCTCTCGAAGGAGGCCCACGAGACCCTGGCCCAGGCCATGAACCTCATCGGCGGCAAGTCCAACTGCGGCGAGGGGGGCGAGGACCCCGAGCGGTTCCGCACCCGCGGCCTCGGACGCAACGACAAGAACTCGTCCATCAAGCAGGTGGCCTCCGGCCGCTTCGGCGTCACGCCCGAGTACCTCGCGTTCGCCGACGAGATCCAGATCAAGATGGCGCAGGGCTCCAAGCCCGGCGAAGGCGGCCAGCTCCCCGGCCACAAGGTGTCGCGGGAGATCGCCCGGCTGCGCTACACCCAGCCGGGGGTGGGCCTCATCTCGCCCCCGCCCCACCACGACATCTACTCCATCGAGGACCTCGCCCAGCTGATCTTCGACCTCAAGCAGGTCAACGCCGCCGAGGTCTCGGTCAAGCTCGTGGCGGGTGACAACGTCGGCACGATCGCCGCCGGTGTCGTCAAGGCGCTCGCCGACACCATCCACCTGTCCGGGGCCAACGGCGGCACCGGAGCGAGCCCGCTGTCGTCCATCAAGCACGCGGGCATGCCGTGGGAGCTCGGCCTGGCCGACACCCAGCAGGCGCTCGTCGAGAACGGCCTGCGCTCGCGCACCCGGGTACGCATCGACGGCGGGTTCAAGACCGGGCGCCAGATCCTGATCGCTGCGCTGCTCGGCGCCGACGAGTACGCGTTCGGCACGGCCGCGATGATCGCCGAGGGGTGCATCATGCTGCGGGCCTGCCACCGAGACACCTGCAAGCCCGGCGTCGCCACCCAGCGACCCCACCTGCGGGCCAACTTCTCCGGCACGCCCGAAGGGGTCGCCGCGTACTTCCTGTTCGTCGCCGAGGAGGTCCGGACGCACCTCGCCGCCGTCGGAGCCCGGACGCTCGACGACGTCATCGGTCGGGTCGACCTGCTCGCCCAGCGGGTCACGGGCAACCCGCGTGCCGACGCGTTCGACCTGTCGCCCCTCCTGGTCGCGCCGTCGCCTCCCCACATCCGCGGCGCGTCGAACCTCTCCGACCCGACCGACGAACCCGATGCCGATGCCGAGGACCCGGCAACGTCCGCCCGCCACTTCGTCGAGCGCGTCGAGCTGCAGAGCCCGCGGTCCGAGCTCGGCGACCGATTGCTCGCCGACGCGTACCGCCCGGTGTGGGACGGCGACGAGATCGGCCTGTCGTACGCCATCACCAACGCCGACCGGTCCGTCGGCACCGCGCTGTCGGGCGCCCTCGCCCTCGAGTTCGGATCGCTCCCGCCCCGGGGCACGGCGCGGGTTCGCTTCAGCGGTTCGGCCGGCCAGAGCTTCGGCGCCTTCCTCGGCCATGGCGTCGAGCTCGACCTCCTCGGCGATGCCAACGACTACGTGGGCAAGGGCATGGGCGGCGGACGCATCACCATCCGCCCCCCGAACGACGATCGGGTCTTCGTCGAGGGCCGCGACCCGGGCTCGTCCACGGTGCTGGCCGGCAACACCTGCCTGTACGGAGCGACGGGAGGCGAGCTCTACGTCGCCGGTGCCGTCGGCGAGCGCTTCGCCGTGCGCAACTCCGGCGCGACGGCCATCGTCGCCGCGGCCGGTGACCACTGCTGCGAGTACATGACCGGCGGGACGGTGGTCGTCCTCGGGCGCATCGGGCACAACCTGGGCGCGGGCATGACCGGAGGACAGGCCTTCGTGTGGGATCCCCAGCGCGAGCGGGTCGTCACCCGGGTGAACGGCGATCTGGTCGAGGTCCTCCGGCCGGACCACACGGCGCTCGAGGAGCTGCACTGGCTCGTGGAGCGCCACGTCGAGCTCACCGGCTCGCTGCGCGGCACGGCGCTCCTCGGCACCTGGGACGGCGCCATCGAGCACCTCTGGCACGTGCTGCCCCGCGTCCGCACCGACCGGATCTCGGCCGCGTCGGCCCGCCGGGTCGGCGCCGCGTGACCCCACCGCCGCCCCCGTCCCGGTCCGCCGCGTCCCCGTGACGGTGGCCGTGACGCTCGATGGCCTCGGCACCACCGCCGCGGTCGTGCTCGCCGTCGTGTTCGCCCTGTCGGCGCTCGCCAAGATCCGAGACCCGCGGTCGACGGCGAAGGCCTTCGAAGCCATCGGCGTCCCGAACCCCGAATCCGCCAGCCGGCTCCTCCCGCTCCCCGAGCTGGCCATCGTCGTCCTGTTGCTCGTGGCACCCGCGGCCGGCGCCATCGCCGTGCTCGTCCTGCTCGCCTTCTTCACGACGTTCCTCGTCGGCCGGATCCGCGCCGGGGTGGTCGCTCCGTGCGCGTGCTTCGGCGCCGCGAGCATCCGCCCGATCTCGTGGCTCACCGTGTTCCGCAACCTCGGACTCGCGCTGCTCGCCCTGGTCGCGCTGACCACGCTGCGGCCTGCGGTACCCACCCTCGCCGATGTCGCGCTCGTGGTCGGGGCCACGGCGCTGGGCGCGCTCGCCCTCCGGATGGCAGCACCCAGATCGGACCCCGACGGTGACCCTATGCTCCCGGCATGAGCGATGAGTCGGGGGACCAGCAGCCGAGCGACGATCCCTGGGGCGGCCCGGTTCCCGCCGACAGCCCCACGACGGACCCCTGGGGCAACCCGCTCCCACCCGGCACGGTGCAGCAGCCCCCACGATCCGCCATCCCCCCGCCTTCGCCGGGGTACGAACCCCCACCACCCACACCGCCCCCGGCCGGGTCGTCGGACGGCACGTCGGGAGCGGACGGCCCACCCGCTGGGCAGGCTCCCGGGTCGTGGTGGCCGGCCGACCCCGCCCAGCAGGATCCGCAGGCACCGCCCCCGACCGGGACCGATGCCTGGGGCCGGCCCCTCGCCGGCCAGCAACCACCCGGCCAGCAACCGCCACCCGGCTTTGCCCAGCAGACCTACCCCGGCCAGCCCCAAGGGGCACATCCGCCCGGCTACCCCTACCCCGGCTACCCGGTCCATCCCGCCCCCAAGAACGTCGGCACCGCCATCGGCGCGCTCGTCTGCGGCATCCTCAGCATCCTGTGCGCGGGCTACCTCGGCATCGTCCTCGGGCCGGTCGCCCTCGGGCTGGGCCTTGCATCGAGGCGCAAGATCGCCCGGAGCGCCGGCCAGCTGAAGGGGACCGGTCTCGCCACGGCGGCGGTGGTGCTCGGATCCATCGGCGTGGTCCTCTCGATCGTGTGGATCATCTTCATGATCAACAACCCGAACTACCTCGAAGACCTCCTCAACGAGCTCACGACGACCACCACCCAGGGCTGAGTCGGCCAGGTCGCAACCTCCGGCAGATCGCAACCTCCGGCAGATCGCAACCTCCGGCAGATCGCAACCTCCGGCCTGATCCCCTGGAGCCCGATCCTTCGGACGGTCCCATGGAGGCAGGCTGTCCCATCGAGGAGACAGCCCTCAGTCCACCAGGCGTAGACCCGTCGGAGCGATGGATGCCTGGGCGTGCTCGAGCTCGACGACGAACTCCGTGCGGTGCGCGGGGAACACCGACTCGCTCATGAGGAACGCCTGGCCCGCGATGGACCGGGTGACGCGCTCGCAGCGCAGCACCGGGGCCCCGGCCGGAACCCGCAGCTGGGCGGCCTCGGCCTCCGATGCCACGCCGGCGCCGATGGTCTGCGTCGCACCCCCGAGCTCGACGTCGAGCAGGTCGTAGAACGGCTGTCGCTCGACGTCGGAGCGGGACAGATCGGCACCCAGCGCTTCAGGGCACCACACGGTGACGAGGGCGAAGGGCTCGCCGTCGGCGAGGTTGAGGCGCCGGACCCGCAGCACCGTGTCGACGCCGAGCACGCCGCGCACCCGAGCGGGTGCGTGGGCGAAGCGGAAGTCGAGGATCCGCCGCTCGGATTCGGCGCCCTCGGCGCGCAGATGCGCTTCGATGGTGCCCAGCTGCCCCAGCGACTGCCGGACCGGGTCGGACGCGACGAACCAGCCGAAGCCCTGCCGCGACGCCACGAGCCCGTCGTCGCGGAGGACCTCCAGCGCCCGGCGCACCGTGACCCGGCTGGCGCTGAACTCGGCGGAGAGCTCCGACTCGCTCGGCAGGAGAGCACCCGCGGCATACTCGCCGTCGGTGATCCGGGACCGGAGCCCGTCTGCGATCATCTGGTACCGAGTCTGGCGCACTTGTACGATACTTGTATACATTCAGGCGCAGGGGCAACCACCCTTCGGGGAGGGACACCTGCCCGTCGGGGCGCACCGCACGCGCTCCGCCCATCGCCGCAACCGCCCGTCCCGCGCCGCTCCTCGACGCGCGCCGCGGGCGGACCACCACCGGAGGTTTCCATGGCCGTCACCGCAAGCACCCCGCTCGAGCTCATCGAGAAGATCTACGGGCAGCTGCCGGAGCGGGTCGCGCTCGGCCGCACGCGCCTCGGCCGACCCCTCACGTTCGCCGAGAAGGTGCTCGTCAACCACCTGCGCGACCCCGAGACCGGCGGCCTCGAGCGGGGCCGCTCGTACACCGACCTCGACCCCGACCGCGTTGCGATGC
>CAZGEF010000108.1:0-8432 GCA_964525005.1 uncultured Rhabdothermincola sp. | reverse complement strand
CCGAGGTTCGTGTCACAGGCGCTCGGTACTACTTGGAGCCACGACGGTGGAGAGGCGATCAGTGGCTCGACAGGTTGATGCTCAGGATGAACACGACGGGGTGGGGGTCGGCGCCGTCCTTTGTCTTGAATGTGTTCGCGAACTGGAGGTCGATCCGTCCGGCGCCGGTGATCTCGTAGTGGATGGTTCGGGAGAACCCGGGTGCTCGTGGCTGCCCGGCCTTTCCCCGAAGGATCGACGTCGAGCCCACAGATGCCGGCTGGCCGGGGTTCGTAGCGACGTGGTCCCAGAACTGCTGGGCGTTCTCGAGGCCGACCCGGCCGGGAAGCGCCGCCCACCGTTCGCGCAATCGGTGATGCACGAGCACGCGATACGACGGGCGCTCCGCCGGCCTGCTGCCTGGCCGGCGTGCCGGCTCGAAGGGCTGGTAGGCCCCCGGGTTCACCGAGGCCTACTCGGGTCGTGGGGCGTCGACGAAGTCGGTTGGGTCGAAATGACCGAGCAGGACCTCGCGACTGAGCGGGTCCTCAAGTGTGTCTGCGGTGGTGCGCCACGCGTCGACGATCTGGTGCAGATGGTCGAGAGAGCCGTCGGCGATGCTGATGGCCATAGCGTCTTCGAGCTCAGTGGCGAACTCGCGGCGGTCGTCGCCGTCGAAGAAGCGGAGCCATGCGAGGTCGCCGAGTTGGCGCGGGGTGGGGGCGTCGCCTTGTCGAAGTGCGTGGTGCAGGTCGAGCAACCGGTGTGTCCAGGTCGCGAGCTCATCGAGGAACTCGAAGCGGCTGCCCCGGACCATGACCAGCGAGGTGCCGTCGGTGTCGCGCAGGCGAGCACCGCCGATGCGTGCCTGGTCGATGAACTCGCGCCGCTTCTGGCTGAGGTCACTGGCCTGGAAGACCACGGTGTCGGCGAGCGATGCGTCCATCTCTTGTGCGAATCGTACACATGATCTTGTCCAGTGGATCGCGAAATTCTCTTGACGGGCAGGGTGTGGCACGTCATTATCGGAATCAAGAGCTAGCTGCACTACCCCCTACAGAGAATTGCCTCTGCTCCATTGCGGCTCTGTTGGCGGAAGGGCGCGCGGATTGGCCCGGATCAGCACTGCCAGGGCCGTCGGGCCCTGGCACCTGAATCGGTCCTCAGTGATCACTCGACCCAAGTTGGGCGAGGTAGGCGGTTTTCGACGACGAGGACTCACCAAGCGTGAGTGGAAGGAACACCAATGGGATTGAGCTACGACGACCTGCGTGAGGCAGTGGCAGGCGATGGGGTTGGAGTGCGAAGTCGCACTGAACTGGAACCGCTCGGTGGTGCGGGGGACAAGATCTTTCCTCCGACCTATGGCGTGGAGGACAACGCAGAGACGAAGTATGCGGTAGAGACTCGTCGCATCGACGGGGCCGACGTGGAATCGGTGCTCCTCGATTCGGTGGCCTCCCAGGCCAACCGCTTCGAGCTGGCTCTACTCGAAGCGGTCCGCGCCGACGAGCTCGCCTTGCCCGTGGTGTCGGTCGACTTCCGCGAGGAGGGCGCCGTCCATGACCTCGGTCTCCTGAGCTCGCTTGAGGTACCGCACAGGGTGTACGACGCGATACTTCGTGACAGCCTGTTGGACGGTCGTGCGTTCCGGCTGTCGGATCCGGGTGTGGCCATCACCGAGGCCACCGCGAAGTCGGCGGCCGCCCTGTTCCACTACAACCCCGCGACGTTGCTGTTCGGAGGCTGGGACTCGACGGGGCCGAAGGGTGGACGCGGGTCGAAGTTCGAGCGCGCCCTCACCTCCGAGGTTGTGGCTCTGGGGATCGAGCGAGGCGTGAAGACAGGATCCCGGCTCGATCCCGCGGGCATCGAGCGGGACGCGGCGACCGTCTATGAGGCGCAGGATGAGTTCGGCTGGACGCTCGATCCCGATGAGGACGTTGTGGATGGCAAAAAGCCTGTTCCCGTGGGTGGTGGAGTGGGACAACCCGGCCGGCCGTCGCAGATCAACCACGGCAATGTCACGCCCTCGATCGACACGAAGGCCGGCGGTGTGACGGCGGATGCAATCCTGGCGACGACGGTGCTGTCGTTCGTGGCCCTGCGGCGACTGCGGTTTCCCGTCGATCATCTGGGGAGCACCATCGACCCCGAAAAGCGGTGTGCGATCGAGGATGCGGCACGTACTGCGCTCGCTGCGCTCGGTCTCGCCGCAACTGTGTTTGCCTTCGAGGACGGTTTCGACCTTCGGTCGCGGTGCGTGCTGGCACCCATCGCGGCGCAGGAGTTCGAGCTGCTCCGCCGGGGCGGCGGCGACCCCACCCGCTTCACGCTGGACCACGACGAGGCCTTGGCTCTCGTCGCGGCGTCGAGTAAGGCGGTCGCATCGCTGGGGCTGCCGTGGATGGTTGATGAGCTCCTGCTCCAACCCGCTCCTCGCCTTGTGGACCTGATCTCTCGCAGTCGTGGGTTGACAGAGCGCTCGGCTGCTGGCGAGGCAGGGGGTCAGTAGTGCTCGGCGTCAAGGTTGAGCTGTTGACCGGGCGCTATGCTGCCACCCGGTTCAACGATCGATCCGTAGGGGAGTGGCCACCCCATCCCGCTCGGCTGTTCTCCGCGATGGTCGCCATGTGGGCTGATGCGGACGAACCCGACCACGCGGAGCGCGAGGCGCTCCTATGGTTCGAGTCTCTCGGTGCTCCCGAGATCTCGGCCAGCGGTGCACGACCTCGGGCATCGGTCACCTTCTTCGTGCCGAACAACGAGGCATCGGCGACGGTGGTCGCCGACCAGTCCAAGAATTTCGCCAAGCTCGCCGATCTCGGGACGGAGTTGGCGGGAGCACATCGGCGGCTCTCGCTCGATCCCGACGATCGTTCCGCCGCGAAGGATGCGGACAAGCTTGAGAAGGCGGCGACGAAGCTGCGGGAAAAGGTCCTCCTCGACTCCGCGAAGGGCTCGGCATCCAAAGTCAGCGAGTCTCCGGACGCGGTGCGCAACGGCATCCAGCTGCTCCCCGACGAGCGGGGCAAGCAGGGGCGCGCCTTTCCCGTCATGATCCCGGAGCATCCCGTCGTCCACTTCTCCTGGCCCGACGCTCCGCAGGACACCGAGCATCGTGGTGCGCTTGATGGTCTCTTGGCCCGAGTCTCCCGTTTGGGGCATTCGTCCTCCTTGGTCTCGTGCTCGCTCATCGATGACGTGCCACCGCCATCCCTGGTCCCGTTGGAGAGCGGAATGACATCGTTGCGTGTAACCGCTCCGGGTCTGCTGGACGAGCTGGAGCTCGCCTTCGCCGCTCACCAGGCATCGGAGCCCCGCGTCCTGCCGATGGTGTTGGCGTCCTACGGGGAGGCGGAAGAGGTGCCGCTCCCGAGCCCAGAGTCCCTGTTCGGTACCGACTGGATCGTCCTAAGGGATCCCAGTCCGAAGAAGCTGCCGTTGGCGCGGGCGCTCGATCTCACCGTCGCTGTTCGCGGCGCGTTGTTGAGCTATGCCGACGACCCGTTGCCCGAGATCCTGTCCGGCCACCAGCCGGGTCCGGTGGGAGAACGAACCCCGGCTTCGGCAACGCCACATTTGGCGGTGGTTCCGCTGCCGTTCGTCGGTCACGTCCATGCCGACGGTGGCATTCGAGGGGTAGCGATCGTGGTGCCACGGGCTGCGTCGCTCTTCGAGCGAGAGGCGATCGCGACCGCAGTGCGTCGATGGGTCGAGGCAGGAGACGGCTACGCAGCAGTCGCCATGGGTCGAGCTGGTGTCCGCACGCTCGAGGTGGACGACCCACTTGGGTCGCTCGACGCATTGAGCGCTCGGTCGTGGTGTCGGGCATCGCCGCGTTGGGTCTCGTGCACCCCCGTCGCCCTCGACCGGTTTCCGGGCGACTTGTGGAGTGCATCGCCGGCGAAGCGTGATCGGGCAGAAGCCCATGCCCAAGAGAGCGTTGCCACGGCTTGTACCTACATCGGCCTGCCTCGTCCTGCGTCCGTCTCGGTCGAGCAATCGGGCCCGGTCATCGGCGTGCCCGACGTTCGGAGCTTTCCGACATATCGGTCGCCGGGGCGAAAGCTGCGGCGCGTCGCCGTGCACGTTCGCGTCGAGTTCGACGAGCCGGTTCGCGGCCCGGTCCTCCTCGGGGCGGGACGGTACTTCGGCTACGGCCTTCTTCGTCCGGTCGATTCGAGGAGTTCGGCGTTGTCTGGCGGATCGGTGCAGGACCTCATTGGCGTAGAACCGACGGTGGGGTCATGACGCTCGCTCTAGATGATTTTCCGGCCTTCTTTGCTGCGGTCAACGAAGGTCACGATCCGTTCCCCTGGCAGACGCGGTTCTTGTCCGAGGTCGCTGCTCGCCTCGAGGACTCGACGCACACCGGGCCGCTGTTCCCCCGGCTCGTCGACCTGCCGACGGGTTCGGGCAAGACCTCGATCATCGACATCGTCGTGTTCCTCCTTGCGCTGGAGGCGCAGCGACTGCCTCATGAGCGGCGAGTTCCACGTCGGGTGGTTTTCGTGGTCGACCGCAGGACTGTGGTCGACCAGGCCCACCAGCACGCTGAGCACCTCGCGCGGGCGCTGAGTTCGGCCGAGGCGGGGTCCGTGGCGGAACGGGTCGCGGCGGGACTTCGCACCTACACCACCGGTAGGGCGCCCAACGAAGCGGGCGAACCGTTGATCGCCACCGTGCTTCGCGGCGGCATTGTGCGCGACGAGGCATGGGCCCGTCGCCCCGATCAGCCTGCGGTGATCTCGTCGACGGTCGACCAGGTCGGTTCGAGAGTGTTGTTCCGGGGCTATGGGCTGAGCGCCTCGATGCAGCCGATCCACGCGGGCCTGCTCGGGTCGGACACGCTCTTCGTGCTCGACGAGGTGCATCTGTCTGAGCCGTTCGCGCAGACGCTTCGGGCTCTGGCGGCGGACTACCAGCAAAACTGGGCCGAACGCTCCATCGATGCTCGCTGGGAGGTGGTCGAGCTGTCGGCCACCCCAGGCGAAGCGGTCACCAGTGGGCAGTTCGTGTTGGCCGCCGAACACGGCGACTTCGATCCTGCGCGCAACGAGGTGCTTCCGCGCCGTCTCACGGCATCGAAGCCGGTTCGGCTGGCCGATCCGGTGAAGATCGTGGGGAAGGATCGCAGGAAGATCGCAACGGGTTTCGCTTCGGCCTGCGCCGGGCAGGCACAGGCGCTGCTGGAAGAACCGGGCATAGCGACGGTGGCGATCGTGGTGAACCGTGTCGAGACTGCTGTCGCCGCGTACCGCGAGCTGACCGAGTCCGAGATCGAGACTGTGCTCATCACGGGACGCATGCGGCCCCACGATCGAGACAACCTGATGCGCGGGGGGTTGGCTGAGCGTTTGCGGACCGGTCGCCTCCGTGGTCCTGACCAGAAGCCCTTCGTCGTGGTCGCCACACAGTGCATCGAGGCCGGAGCCGACTTCGACCTCGACGCGCTGGTCACCGAGTGCGCCAGCCTGGACTCGCTGGTGCAACGGTTTGGTCGGGTCGACCGTGACGGCGTTCTGGCCCAGGCCGGCACGCCATCTCGTGGGGTGGTGATGATCAAGGCGGCGGACCTCAAAGGCGACCCCGATCCTGTCTATGGCGAGGCTCTCGCCAACACGTGGAACGCGCTCGCCGCGGCGTCGGAGCTCGACTTCGGCATCGGGCGGGTTCCCGTCGAGCTCCTGGCAGATGATCAGTTGCGATCGCAGCGATCCGATGCTCCGATCCTCTTTCCTGGGCACCTCGATGCCTGGGTGCAGACGAACCCCAAGCCCACTCCCGACCCCGATCCGAAGTTCTGGCTGCACGGGCCCGAGAGCCCGTCGAGTGACGTCACGCTCGTCTGGCGATCCGACCTCACACGCTCGCTGCTCGACGGGGCGCGTTCCGAGAAGCCTGCGGGCGGCGGCCCGTTCGCCGAGGCGGTGCGGACCCTGATCGTCAGTGCCCCACCGGGTGCGCTCGAGTCGATGACCGTGCCGCTCTCGGCTGCGCGTGCCTGGCTCGCAGGTGCGGAGGTGCCGCCGGTCAGCGATGTCGAGGCGGATTCCGCCGATGTCCCGTCTGATGATCGTGGAGGATCGGCCCGCCCCTTCGTGCGGTGGGATGGGGATCGCAGCGCCGTCCTGCGGCTTGCCGATGCTGGCTCCTCGTCGTGGAAGGGGTCGCCGCGGGCCCGCCGAGAAGAAGAGAGCACGCTTCGTCCGGGCGACGTGATCCTCGTGCCCGCAGAGTACGGAGGCGTCGGTGATCACCAGTCGTGGGACCCGGCTGCGATCGAGGAGGTCCCCGATCTTGCAGAGCTTGTGCAGCTGGTCCAGCGTCGACGAGCGCTGCTTCGGCTTTGCCCTGGGGTGCTGCATCGTGCCGATGGAGATGGCCCCCTCGGCGTTGCGATGCCAGACCCCGACGATTCTCCTGATCTGAGCGACCGGGATCGTGTCTTGGCATGGCTGGACGAGCACGTGGCTCTTCTGGCTCCCGCACAGCGGTTTGCTGCCGTGCAGATCCAGTCCGCGTTGCGACGACGCTCGTCGGAGCGAAAGGTGGCCGTGCAGCGTGTCGAGCTCCCGGCCGGAGGCGGTATGAGAGGCTTCTACGTCCTCACCAAGCGCGTCGATGAGATCAGCAACGAGACCTTGGCCAGCTTGAACGCTGGACCGGAGGGATCCAGATCCACCGAATCGGTCGACTCTGAGCCGGACACGAGTGCGTTCACCGCAGTCGAGGTTGCGCTCGATGAGCACCTCCACGGTGTGGCCGGGTGGGCGCGGGTGTTGGCTGGGAACTGCGGGCTGCCGCTCGACATCGTCGAAGATCTGGAGCTCGCTGGCCGCCTTCATGACCTCGGCAAGTCTGATCCCCGATTTCAGATCTGGCTCAACGGGGGTGATGCCGTCGCCACCACCGGGAAGATGCTCGCGAAATCAGCGATTGGTGCCGAGTCGTACCAGTTGCGCCGGGCTACACGAGAGCGGTCGGGGTACCCAGCGGGTGCACGACACGAGCTCCTGAGCGTTGCCATGGTCGAGGGGGTTCCCCAGATGGAGGGCCAGGCGGGGGACTGGGAACTTGTCCTCCATCTCGTGGCCAGTCACCACGGCTGGTGTCGTCCGTTCGCTCCTCCAGTGGATGACCCTGACGAGATGGTGGTTCGCCATGTGCTCGAGGGCGTCGAACTCGTGCACAGCAACCGTCATGGGCTGGCGCGCTTGGATTCGGGTGTGCCCGATCGCTTTTGGCTCCTGGTACGCCGGTATGGCTGGCACCGGTTGGCCTGGTTCGAGGCGATCCTTCGCCTCGCTGACCATCGACGTAGCGAGTGGGAGCAGACGAACGGCTGGCCGCCGCTCGACTCAGGCGGCGACGGCGTGGATCTCGTGAGCGAGGACGAGGGCGGAGCGGCATGAGCATCGAACTGCAACCACTAATTGGAACGAACCCCCTCGGGTTCTTCGCTGCGCTCGGCGTGCTTGCCGCCATCGAACGGCAGGATCCGGCCTCGGCTCCGAAGCTTTCGTGGAGCGACGGGATCGTTCCTCGGGCGTGCGTGGATGGCCCGTCTGGTGTCGACGAGCTCGTTGGGTTGCTCGATGCCGATCGGCGCGCCTGGGCTTCGTCGCTCATCCTCAGCTCGGGTCCGGACGGGTCGCCCGTCGCCGATGTCAAGTCGGACGAGGCGGGGATTCGGTCGTGGGCGTCGAGGATCCGGGCCGACGCGACCGCGTCGAACCGGCGAGATTCGGACCAGTTCGTAGCGCTCCTGGCCGAGAACGCCCTGGCGGGTAAGAACGATGCCAAGCCGTCCCTTCTTCACTTCACCGCCGGCCAGCAGAAGTTCCTGGCGATGGCCCGTGAGTTGAACGAGAAGGTCGACCTCGACCTGCTTCGGGAGGCGGTGGTCGGACCGTGGTCGTACGAGTCCAGCCTGCCCGTGCTCGGCTGGGATGCTCGTGGAGAGCGGATCTACGCCCTGCGAGGCACAGATCCGTCCAAGGACAAGAAGACGGGCGTTCCCGGCGCCGACTGGCTGGCCTTCTCGGCGCTCGGCCTCTTCCCCTCGGCCAAGAACGGTGGGGCCGGCCGGGATCAGCTGCTCACGACGGGTTGCCGCGGCACCTGGAAGCAGGGTCGGTTCCACTGGCCCCTCTGGTCACCGCCCCTTTCCCTCGATGTCGTCAGGTCTCTGCTCGCCTTCGAAGGTCTGGTCGATGAGCCGCTGGCGCTCCAGCGCCAGCGCGGCGTCTTCCGGGTGTTGGAGGCGCCGATCCGGCGAAGCGACCAGGGCGGCTACGGCAGTTTCGGACCGAGCAGCGAGCCCGCACGGTGAGCGGCGCCGGTTGTCCATAGGAGTCGATAGGCGGAGGTGACAGTCCATGTCCGAGTTCGGGTTCGGGTTCACGTCGGTGCCGGATCTGGTGCCGGCGCGGATGGTCAACGAGTTC
>CAZGEF010000107.1:0-8466 GCA_964525005.1 uncultured Rhabdothermincola sp. | reverse complement strand
TCCGACTCGCGCAGCCGGCCGCACTGATCCCGATGAAGCTACGAGCTGCCGAGGCACGACCTCGTGCCAACGAGAAGAAGAAGGCAAGCGACGCCCTCGACGCCTATGCCTTGCTCGACCGACTCGACGCCGACGGCGCTCTCGCCGCGGTGGTTGCGGCGGCGCCGTGGGATATCCCTGCGCTCACCGAGGGGTTCCTGCGACGGGGATTCCTCACTGACGCGGACGTTACCGCTGGTCGGATCAACCGATGGACCAGCCAGCCGGTTCCGGTAGCAGCTGATGATCTCCGCCGCGTCGCCACCCGCTTCCTGAGCCACCTCACATGACTGGCCATCACCGTCAACCGAATCTGCAGGAGACCCGAAGCCAGCCCGGAGAGGTGGGCCAGCGCCGCCACCATTGCGGATCCAAACACGCAGAAGCCCGCAGACCGCGACCGGTGATCGCAATAGACCTGGCGATCAACGGCCCCTGTTTCGACCGACGCGATCAGGACTCAAACCGCAGACCTTCGTAGAAGCGCTCCACCTCGCGAGCGTCACCCTGGAAGTTGAGCCCGGGAAGTGTGGGGTCGGGACACGAAGTCGCGTAGTGGTAGGTGCCGGTGTCGGGACCGGGCGGACCGGGCGGGGAGTTCCGAGTCGGATCGCAGGTGGTTCCGTTGCTGACGACGAAGAGCTCGACGCCGTTCTGAAGTTCGACGGTCGGTGTGGCGTCGTGCATGAGGCGGAACCCGTTTCCGTCGGACACGACCGGGGACCGTGTGGGACCCAGGGTGAGGGGAAGCGAGGTGGCCCACCGCTCGTACTGATCGGTTGGGACTCCGTGCGTGGTCATTCTGAGGTACCAGATGCCGAGGTCGAAAATGAGGAAGGTACGTCCGACGTCGCTCACTTCGCGAACGACGATGCCGTCGTCGCGGGTGAACGTCCTCAGTTCGGTCATTCCAGCGGGGAGACGAACGGTGGCGGTGAGCTCTGCGTCGCCGCATTGAGGCGAACAGGTCACCCAGCCGCGGAGCGCGATGTGCATGTCCTTGGTGTCGTCGGCGATTTCCGGTGACGCGGCGAACGTGAGCTGGGATCCGTCGAGTTGCCTGGCGGTGAAGGCCAGCGTTCCGTCGGGGCGAGTTCCGCCGATGAGGAAGCGCCCATCGATGAGTTCGCCGACAGTCTCTGGTCCGTCGAGCGGGTCCTCTCCCGCCGGGCTTTCGGGTCCTGCGGAGGGGTCCTGGGTGGCGATGCGGGGGTTGACGAACACCGCCTGACCGCGGTTGAGGAGCACGGCACCGGCCGTCGTGGGAACCATCGAGAAGTTGTTCCCGGGTAGGGCAGCGCTGGGGATCTCAGGAATCCAGGTGAGGTTCGTCGTGTCGAGGGTCAGGAAGCGTGTTGGCAAGCCGGGCGTTTGCGTTTCGTCGGATCCGATTGCGCTGGTCCAGATGATCACGTCGTCTCCGTTGGCGACGCTCAGGGCGCTGTCGGCGACTCCCGTCGCCGGTGAGATGGGTGGGAGCGCTGGCACGGCGATGCCCTCCCACTCGGTCGACTTCGTCGGGAGCCACGCCGCGACCGCAACGTCGTCGGGTCCCACTCCCCACAGGAGCGTTCCCCTGCTGGTCGACGCCATCGTTCCCCCGACCGGACGGATCGCGTCGGGTACGGGGATCTCGGTCCACTGGTTCGTGGCGATGTCGAACGACAGCAACGCCGTGGGCCGTTGGTTGTGCGAGTCGCGGGGCCACACGACCAACGTGCCGTCCTGCCAAGCCGTGTCAGGCGACTGCCCGATGAGGTATGGGGGCGCGGCGAGCTCACGCCAGGTGTCGGTTGCTGGGTCGTACGCCATGGCAAGGCTGTTGCCGTCCAGCCCGCCCCGGTGGTCTCCGCCCACGACCAGCATCTCGGTTCCCGTCCACGTCGCCCGGGTGTAGCTGGCGTAGTCGATCGGCGACGGTGCGATCGACCGCCACGTTCCCGCGGAGGGCGAGTACGCCGCTCCGGCAGACAGTCCCGCCTGGGGGGCCGCACAGCACACGACGAGTTCGGTCCCCGTCCACACCGATGTCGGCGCTCCCCTGGGACCCAGGGGACCGAGTGGCAAGGCCGTCCAGGTGTCGGTGGCCACGTCGTAGGTGGCCCCAGTCTCCCAATCGGTCTCCTGGTCCTCTGGGCCATTGGCGCCTTGCTCACCGCCCCAGACGATCAGTGAATCGCCGGTCCAGGCGATCGTCGAGAACTGGTCGGAGGCGCCCGTGGGAAGGTCCGTGGCGAAGGTGGCCTGGTCGACGGCCGCCCCGCTCAGCGGTGAGGTGAGCGGGCCCTGGTCGTTCGGCGCGGTCGCAACTTCGGCGGAGTCCCCATCGACGTCTCGCACCGCCACAACTCCGACGACTCCGGCCACGAGCGCGACGACGGCGGCAACTGCGATCACTGTCGTACGCCGGTTGGGCCGCGTCGGGGCATCGCTGAGCAGCCGCGGCAATGCAGCTTCGTCGCTGCCGCGCCGGAGCTGCTGGAAGTCGGTTCGTGCCGCTTCGAGTCGTTCGTCGAGGTTCATGGTGCTGTCCTCTTGTCGGAGGTGGGCGTCGTCGTATCGGGGCGCGTCGAGGTGGCGCGTTCGGGAGCGCCGAGTGCCTTGGCAAGGTGAGCGCGAGCCCGGCGCCAGTGGGTGCGCACGGTTTCCTCTCCGCACTCGAGTACGAGGGCGACTTCGGAGAGCGGGAGGTCCTCAAACCACAGGAGCAGCACGACGTTGCGTTGCCGGCCGGAAAGGGATCGCACGGCGTTCCACAGCTCGTCGTCGGCCAGCGTGGGATCTCCGGGGTCGGCCGCGGGCCAGCCACCGATTCGCTGGAGTGTGCGTGCTTCATACACTTGGCGCCGGTGGCGGGAGATTGATCGGTTGAGCACGGCTCGCCGTGTCCATGCCGCCGGATTCTCGTAGCCGCCGATGACGTCCCATCGTCGGTGGGCGTCGGCCATTGCGTCCTGGGCTAGATCCTCGGCGATGGCCCAGCTTCCCGTGCGCGCGTAGCCCAGCCGGACGAGAGCAGGATTGACGCGACGGAAGAACGTCTCGAAATCCGCGGTGGATGGTTCGCTCACGCCACCTCGCTTCGCACCGCGACCCCGATCCTGGTCCATGTAGTTGTACTCGCCTGACCCAGCCGAAACCGGTACACCGGTGGCGCAACTTCTCGTGATCAGTGCGGCGTGGGATCGTCGGAGAATCGACCCGGCGATCCGCACCGCTCGACCACTGCGCTCGGCACGGAATCAGGAATTGGTGAGACGGTGTAGCGGTTTCCCGTCCTCGAAACGTGTTGTGTGCGGTGGAACCTCCGACGAGATCACACGAGACCGACAGCAGTACGCCGTTCGACGGCTTCCACGACCTCTACGCCGGGAGCTATCGGTCCGTCGTCCGTGCGGTCCTGCCGCTCGTCGTCCGAATCGATCTCGCCGAGGAGATCGCTCAGGAGGCCTTCGCGGCGGCGAGCACCAAATGGCGACGGGTCTCCCGCCTCGACCGTCCGGACCTGTGGGTCCGGCGCGTCGCCATCAACCTGGCCATCTCGGCCCGACGACGGATGAGGCACGAAACGCTGGGTGAGGTCGACGGCGACCGACCCGGCGCTTCGGGGCAATGGAGCCCTGACACCACCGCCGTCCTCGACGCGATCGACAGCCTCCCCCGGCGCCAGGCCCAGGTGATCGCGCTCGTCTACTTCGGTGGGCTCCGCGTGGCCGAGGCGGCCCGAGCCCTCTCGATCACCGACAGCGCCGCTCGAACGCATCACCGCCGAGCACTCGAGAAGCTGAGTGGTCTTCTCGGCGCCGACGAAACCGAACCGAGGAGTACCGATGCGAACTGACAGCGTGCATGGGCGCCTCGAGGCCGCAGCCTCCGAGCTCTCCCAGGCAACCGCAAGCCTCACGGCTCCAGCCCTCGCCGATTCGCCACCGACGAGCCGAACCCATCGAGGCGTCCTCGTCGCCGCAGTGGCGATCGTCGCTGCCGTGCTCGCCACCGGTGCGATCGTGCTGTCGCAACGCTCGGACGACGCGGCACCAGTGTTCACCGATGGCGGTGGGTCCGCGCCCACGACGCCGGATCCAAATGAGCCGAACCCCTATCCGGACGGGATTCGCCGGGTCACGAGCAAGACCACCGGCGCCGAGCTCTCGATCGCGGTCACCTGCGTGACGACCTTCAACGAGGCCGCGCAGCGGTACGAGGCGACGCTCTGCGTACCCACCGCCGCGTCCTCCGAGGTCGGGAGGATCCAATCGGAGGCATCCCGACCGAGGGACGAGACCCACGAGTGGCTTGACGCGACGCGCCACGAGGTCGACGGCTACTGGGCCGACCAGGTCTTCCCGGTCACTCGGTCCCAGGACAACGACGTGCTCGACACGCGGACGCTCGACGAGCTGGCGGTCGCCACGCCCGGCAGCTATCCGCCATACGTCGAGACAGGCCAGGTCGTCGCGCAGCCAGGCGAATCTCCCAAAGACCTCGCCGAGCGCATCTCCCGCGATGTCCTCGGCGACGACGCAGTCACCACGCAGGTCGTCCCTCTGCCCGACGGCGGCTACGAGGTCACACTCGACTCATCCACGGGCTCGACGTTCGTTGCGACGATCCGGCTCGACCCCTTGGTCGGCTACCAGTTCGTCCGGCTGTCGTCGCCCGGCCTCGGGTTCGAGCGGAGCGGGAGCAACGTGTCGAGCCCGGAGTCCGGGACCCTCACCATCGCCGGCTACCCCTCCGGGTTGATCGGTCCCGAGGTCATGATCGACGGCATGCAGGTGGGTGCGGGCGAGACGCACCTGGAGCTCGTTGAATCGTCCTGGCTGCAGATCGACCTTGCCACATCGGACGGCAGCGTCCTGCGCTACCTCGCACCTCGCTGATCGATCCACTCGTAGTGCCCGGTCGCGATCCCGTCGCTTGCGGTCGCCTTTCGTGACCTCGCTTCGTCGCGTGGCATATCCGTGGCAAGAACCAGGGAAGGGGCCGCGAAGCTGAACCCGCCTGGCTGCGCGCCCGATTCCTACCGAGTGGGCATCGGCCACCCCGTCAACAACCTGGACTACGGCATGAACTGCGAGTAGGAGTCAACGGCTCGGAGCTCGCCGTTTTGGCGGCGTTTCGCTCAGGGAGCTTTGCACGATCCTGACCAACAACGAGAGGACTTCCCGTCGCGACCTCTCGCGACGCGGGGTGTTCGGGTCACCGACCCCGACACGTATCTCTGTGAGATCGTTGACGAGCTGCCGGACGAGGTCATCGACACGATCACCCGCCTGGCCGGCGAGAAGACCCGACCGCCGAAGACGCCTCAGAACACACCATTTGAAGGGGTGCGCTCGGGTTCCTGGGCGGCCACAATGGCGGGGTGTCCACGACCGGCCAAGATCTGCTCGAGGAGTTCCGTCGCCAGCGACGAGCCGGCGATCCGCGGCTGACCGATGCCGACAAGGAGATCCTCCGTCGGATCACGATGGGCGACCTCGCCGACGAGTTCGCCGACTCGCTGGCCGCGATCAGCGACGCCGATCCGCTGCTCGGCGGTGGCAGCGACCCTGGCGACGACTGATCTGCGCCCGCTCTCGTGATCGTCGTCGACGAGTACCTCGCGATCCGATCGCTTCTCGGCGATGTTCCGGACGACGTACCGGATGAGCCGCTGGCGATCACGACAGCCGCGCAGTGGCGGGTCCTCCAGCGAATCCACGCGCCGAGCGACGGTCAGCTCTCGCGGGCGTTGGGGGCGTTGTCTCCTGCGGGCCGAGCGGTGTTCCGTCAGCCGTCGCCGTTCGTGCTCGACGTGATCGATCCTCGACCGCTGCTGGACGAGGCCGCCCAGATCGCCGCGCGCTACGGCAACACCGGCCTGCTCATCTCCGAGACCGCTGCAGCGGGATTGGCCCACGGTCGCCAGCTCTGGTTCGGGAACCCGCGCAACATCGGCATCCGGCTCCGCGAGATCGCCGAGGACCTGGGCATCGCCATCCACATCGCTGCCTGAGACAGAGCAGGGAATCTGCCAGGGATCCGGGGCCCCGCCGGCCTACCGTGGGGCGCATGGGCAAGGCGTAAAGCGACGGGCCGACGGGGAAGCGCGACCTCTCGTTCCTTCCCGCCGACCTGCGTTCGTCGGCGAGGTTCGTGACCGGCGGACGCGAGGTGATGTGGCATCGGAACGATGCGGAGCGCGTCCTCCGGGCGATGGCGGCGACGGGTCGGGTCATCCTCGGGCTCGACCTGCGACCGGATCGCGCCGACCTCCCGACTGAGGTGCCGTGGCGCAGGTTCGAGAGACGTTCGTGAAGATCGTCCGTACGTAGGTCGGAGCCAATCCTGCTGCAACCCACGGAGCCACGCCTGGATCACCGACGGGTCGATCGAGCGGAGCTCCCGCTGGCCGAAGTGTGCGGTCGCGCGAGTCGAGTCCTTGAAGGTCTGCGCCTCGAGCCATCGCCCGGCGAAGTCGGCGAACGTGACCTTGCCGGCGTTCGGGTCCACGAACGCGCCGCGCAGGACGTCGGCGGTGATGGTGGCGAGGAATCGCTCGGCGCCTGCCTTGCGGGCGAAGTCTTTGGTCCGCTCCTGGCCGTCGGGGTCTCGGTAGCGAGCCTGTCAGCGCGGACCCTCGTCAGGTATTCCTACTTACGGTACGATACTTCGCATGGCTGTGTCGAAGGTGTCGCTCAGCATCGAAGAGGACGTACTCGCTGAGGCGCGTGAGCGTGCTGGTCGTCGAGAGCTGTCGTCGTACGTGACCGATGCGCTGCGGCGGCAGCTCCAGCACGATCGCATAGGGGAGCTCCTGGCGGAGATGGAAGCCGAGTCGGGCCCGATCCCCGACGAGCTGATGGAGGAGGCCCGACAGCTATGGCGAGGTCCCGCCGACGTGTCCAAGCCCCGCCGCCGCAGCGCCTGATCCTCGACAGCGGTGCGGTCATCGCGCTGTCGCGCAACGACTTGCGGGCGCAGGCAGTCTTGGCCGCTGCTCGGGAAGCCGGCGTCGAGGTGTCCATCCCGTCTGTCGTGATCGCCGAGACCGTGCGCGGATCGGCCAAGGACGCATCGGTCAACCGGGTGATCAAGGCCGTCGGTGAGGTCAGCTCAGCGGACGAGCGCACCGGGCGTGGCGCCGGGGCGTTGCTCGGTGCCGCCCGGTCGACCTCCACTATCGACGCCTTGGTGGTCGCCGCTGCGATCGAGCTGGGAGGTGGGGTCGTGCTCACCGGTGATCCGGACGACCTCGACCCGCTCGCGAGCGGACACCCCGAGGTCGTGATCACCGCGCTGTAGGGCCTCACGCCTCGGCGGGTACCCGGCCCGCGTCGACCCAGGCGTCGATCTCGATCGGATCGAACCGAAGCAGGTGTCCCCACTTCACGAATGGGATGCGCCGTTCGTGCACGAGACGTCGGACGTGTCGCTCGTTCACGCCGAGAAGCTCGGCGACAGCTGGCAGGTCCATGAGCGGACGTCGTGGTGGTCCGGTGTCCTTGGTCGGGAGGGCTGTTTTCGGGCGGGTCTCTCGGGGGCCTCGAGAGTCAGCTCGGGTGGCGTGGCCTTCCCTGGCGTCCGGGAGGCTATCGGTGCCCGTGAACCGCCTCGATCGAGTTCCGGTACCCACGCGGTATCTGTCGGGCCACCCGGCGAACGTCACGGACGACCGGGACGATCGGCCTCCCCCACGCGGGAGAGGTGGTGCAGACGGAATGGCACGAACGGCACGGGTTCCGGGATGACCGGGACGCTTGAAAGGGGGCCGGGACGGGTTCCGGGGCCGTCCTGGTCTCAGAAAGTGCTGTCCCGCTTACACAGCGTGAACCGGGATGGCGAGCGGGATCACTCCCGCAGCTCCTCCCGGATGGGGCGGACATCGATGGGGATCCCGTCGGCGGTGCACGGGTGCTCGGTGACGGTGAAGGACCCTCGGTAGCCGAACAGCGGGCCGAGCAACTTGTTGGCGACGTGCACCTCGATGCGGAACCGCTGAACCGTTTCGTCCCACCACTCGCGCACGGTGGCTACCCCGGAGAAGGGGAGGGGGAACCGGAATCCGAGGGGGCCCTCGTAGAAGCGCTGTTCGCCGCTGCGGATGCACATGGCGCCATCGTCGTCGACCGAGCAGTAGATATCGACAGCGAGGTGCTGGTGGGTGCCGAGGTAGTCCACGACCGCGTCTCGCCCTTTGCTTCGGATCATGGTCGCGTCGAAGACCCGGAACCGCCGCCGGAACTTGAAGGTGCGTGACCAGGTGACGGTCTCGCGGCCGAACTGGTCGACGTACGCGTAGTTGCGGACTGTGAAGGGGACGTTGCGACCCCGGCTGGGGAAGAGGACCCGGCGGGTTGAACCCAGGAGGAGGAAGGGCAGGGTCCGGTTGAGTCCCGAGAAGTGGTGTATGAGCGGTAGGGCCTGAGAGGGTCCGCCGGG
>CAZGEF010000106.1:0-8530 GCA_964525005.1 uncultured Rhabdothermincola sp. | reverse complement strand
CGAGCCCGGCCTCGTCGGACGGGTGCTCGAGGAGGCTGATGAAGATGCCCCCGCTGCCCATCAGCTCGACGGCGCCACCGCCGTAGTCGCCACGAACGGCCGGCAGCGCGAAGTTGGCGAGGTGAAGGATCGGGGTGGCGGTCTCGGCGAGTGCCGGTCCGCGCCCGGCAGGAAGCACGTCGATCTCGTCGGCGCGGGTGTAGATCTCGCCGTCCCAGCCGCGCGGCGCCTCGGCAGCCATGCCGTGAGCGGTGATCGTGGCCATCAGCGTTCAGCTCCAGTCGTGGGTGCGTCGCGCTCGGCTCCGATGTCGGATTCGGCCTCGGAGGCCGCGTCGTCGAGCGGCGTCTCGATGCTGTCGGGATACAGGCTGGCGTGCCCCGGACCGATGCCGGCCGCGGCGAGCTCGTCGTCGGCGCGCTTCTCGCGCTCGACGCCGTTGAGGTGTGCCGCCTCACGCCCCTGCCGATTCGACGAGGTCGCCAGCCCGTTGTCGGCCGCGGCCTGGCGCAAGAGCCCTGCCACCTGCTCCCAGGTGGAGGCCGCTCCCTCACCGACCACACCTCCCGATGGCCCGTCGACCAGGATGAAGTACGGGTTGACCTCGACCTCGTAGTCGTCGAACGCCTCGCTCGACATGATCGTCGGGTGCTGACGAGGCGCGAGCTGGGCGACCGCGGCCGGGCTCTCGCGGTCGAGGCCGCGCGTCACGATGACCAGTCGGGTGTCGGTGCCCGGAAGCTCGTCGGCCTCACCGTCGGCGAACGCGGACCAGAACCCCTGGCACGTGCCGCAACCGCTCGAGAGGAACGCGAGGAGCGTCGAGTGCTCGACCCCCGTCACGCCGACGGCCTTCGTGGAACCCGAAGCCGTGATGCCGGCGACATCGTGGGCGGGTGTGGTCGCACGGCCCGGCGCCGCGACACCCGGCTGCGTGCCGAACGAAGGGTTCGGCTGCGTGCCGAACGAAGGGTTCGCGGTGAGCGCGACGGCCGAGGTGACGCCCGCATGGTCGTGCGCCACATCGCCGACCGTTGCGTCGTCCTCGTCGTAGACACCCGCGCCCAGCTCATGAAGCCGTCGGAGTATCTCGGCATGGCTCCGCAGGAGCCCCACCACGAGCACGGCGAGGATGAGGATCACGAGACCCTCGAGCACGATGACGACGGTCATGCCACGACGGTCCGGCACGCGAGGAGCGGATGGTCACCGGCGCCCGCGTTGTTGATGGCGTAGACGCAGACCCGGTGCGAACCCGGTGACACCGGGAAGGAGCCGTTGAACCCATGAGCCGCGCCGTAGCCGGGGAACGCCGACGCCACATCAGGCCGGTCCCTGTTGGCCGCGACCGCTCCCCGGTACGTGTCGTCGATGTAGACGTGCACGATGGTGGGATCCGAGGTGTCGGGGTCGATGGTCCAGCCGCGCACCGAGATCGAGCCGCCACCTCCGCTCACCTCGTCGAGGCTGCCGTAGGGCGCGCCTCCGATGAAGACGCTGCGGCATCCGACCAGGGGGTTGGTCGTCCCCGTGCCCTTGTTGAGCGCGTACACGCACAGCTCGTGGAAACCGCCCGCGAGCGGGAACGTGGCCTCGAACCCATGGGCTGATCCGTAGCCCGGGTTCCTGGCGCCGACGTCGGCGCGGGTCGTGTTCGCCGTCGCCTTGCCGAGGTACTTCCCGTCGGCGTACACGTGGATCCCGACCGCGTCCGCGGTGTCCGGGTCGATCGCCCACCCGCGCACGCGCACGGTCGAGGGACCCGCGGTCACCTCGTCGAGCGAACCGAACGGGTTGCCGCCCCTGACCGTCGCCGCCTTGCAACCGATCATCGGGTTGTGACCGGGCGTGTCGTTCAGCACGTAGACGCAGACCTGATGGGGACCGGCCCCGGCTGGCACCTCGACGTCGTAGCCGTGCGCCGAGCCGTAGCCTGGATAGCGGGCACCCACGTCCGGGCGGTTGAGCTTCGCCTCTGCCTGCTTGACGAACTTGCCGTCGACGTGGATGTGGATCTTGACCGGACCGGTGATGTCGGGGTCGATGGCCCAGCCTCGTGCCCGGACCTTGCCCGGGCCTGTGGTGACCTCGTCCAGCGAACCGATCGGCGTCCCTGCCATGACCTGGACCGTCTTGCAGCCGATCATCGGGTTCGGTCCGGCACCGTCGTTGAGGAGGTAGATGCAGACCTGCCGCGACCCGGCCACCGCGGGGACGTCCACCGAGAAGCCGTGGGCGTTGCCGTACCCAGGATGACGGGCACCCACGTCGGGTCGGTCGAGGTTCGCCACGGTCTGCTTGACGAACTTCCCGTCGACGTGGACGTGCACCCTGATCGGCGACGTCGTGTCGGGGTCGATCGCCCACCCGGACACGCGGATGCCACCGGGCCGCGACGATGCGACGTCGAAGCTGCCGAACGGGGTTCCCACCTCGTAGGGCACGCAGCCGATCAAGGTGTTGACGCTTCCCCCACCGACGTTCATGGCGTACACGCAGACGTTCTTCGACCCGTCCTGGATCGGGAACTCGGCGGTGTACCCGTGGTTGCTGCCGAAGCCGGGGAACGCCGCGCCGACGTCGGGGCGTGACTGGTTGGCGGTGTACTCGCCCTTGTAGACGTTGTTGACGTACACCCGGACCTTGATCGGTCCCGTCGTGTCGGGATCGATCGCCCAGCCCCGCACCTTCATCGTGCCCAGTCCGGCTGTGACCCCGTCGACCGATCCGATCGGGTTGTTGAGCGCGACACGGCGACACCCGATCAACTGGTTGCCACCCGGGCCGGCTGCGTTGATCGCGTAGACGCAGATGTCGTGGCTGCCCGCCCTGCCGTCGAC
Source organism: uncultured Rhabdothermincola sp. (assembly GCA_964525005.1). Taxonomy (GTDB): domain Bacteria; phylum Actinomycetota; class Acidimicrobiia; order Acidimicrobiales; family Acidimicrobilacustridaceae; genus CAZALT01. Next base: position 5,690 of record CAZGEF010000106.1, on the reverse strand, counting down.
GAGGAAGTCGAATCCGTGGAACGGACCGTGGCCGGGGTTGGCCGCACCGACGTCGTCACGTCGAGCGTTGGCCGTGCCCGAGCCGATCAGGATGTTGTCGGAGTAGACCTCGACCCGCACGGGACCGGCGGTGTCGTAGTCGAGCGCCCACCCCCGCACCCGGATCCGACCGTTCTCCTCGCCGGCGTGGTCGAGGCTCCCGATCGTGCGGTGCAGACACGCCCGGTCGTGGAAGGTGGTTGCCTGGTCGACGCGCACGGCCGTGGTGCACGATGCGTCGACCTCCCATGGGGCCAGGCAGGTCACGACGCGGCACAGGATGGGGCCGAGACACGGGATGGCCTGGTTGCACTGCCCGTAGCGGAAGTTGGTGCAACCCGCCTTGCGGTTGTTGCAGTCGCCGTTGGCGCAACCGCAGCCGGTGCCCGAACAGCTCCCCGAACAGATGCCGTTGCCCCCGCACCCGCACCCGTTGCACGGCGCGTTGCAGTCCATGTAGTAGCGCGACCCGTTGCACATGCCGCTGCCGTCGGCCTTCCACCAGCCGCCCATGAGCGTGCCGGGAGGGCACTTGTTGTTGCCGGTCAGCGTGCAGCAGAACTCGGTGTAGCCGTCGCAGCACAGCGAACCGCACTGGCACGACGATCCCTGGCAGTTGCACACGGCCGCATAGGCGGTCGCCGGTTTGAGGGCGAACCCCACCGGACTGACCGCGACCGCGCTGCCGACCACGGCGGAGCGAGCGAAGAAGCCGCGTCGCGAGAACCGCGAGGACAGGACACCGGAGACCTTCTCGGCGACCCGACTCGTGACGGGTCGAGTGCTGGCGGGTCGAGTGCTGGCGGGTTCGCCGGTGGGCGGCCGGTCGGTGACAGGGGCAGGACTGGTTCGGCTCACCGGACGGACCTCACCTCGAAGTCGACAGCTGTGGCTGTGGCGGGACCCCGACGGGTCGCGACCACGGTGTCGGGGAGGACGGTCAGCGCGACGACGCCGAGCCAGGTTCCCAGACCCACGAAGAAGAGGTACGGCACCGCTGCCGCCGGCAGCTCGTCGCGCAGGTCGAGGAATCCCGGGGCATCGGCGACGACCGCCACGGCGGCGAGGCCGGCGGCGACCAGGTTCACGGCGACGTGGACCCGCGACGGTGCCGACGACAGCCTTCCGAAGCAGCCGCAGGACGAGGAACCGCCCCGGACCACGAGCGCGCCGGTCATCACCGCGAAGATCAGGAAGAGCACCGAGACGAGCGTCTCGAGGACGATGCCGCCGACGAGGAACGCCGTGACACCGACGACGAGCTCGACGACCCCGCCCACTCGGGCGAGCACCCGCGAGCGCGGAAGGCCGAGCACCCCGAACATCTCGACGGTCGAGGTGGGATCGGCCAACTTGAAGATGCCCCCGACAGCGAGCACCCCGGCGACGACCGCGAACAACCCAGCGACCTCCATGACCCGCCAACCATAGACCGGCGGCCCCGGCCGATCCGTGCGCATCCAGCTCGGACAGTCGGCCCGGTGGCAATACTGGGACGATGTTCCGATCCGTCCTGCTGCTCACCTGCCCCGATCAACCCGGGATCGTGGCCGACGTCGCGACGTGGGTCGCTTCGGTCGGAGGCAACATCGTCGACGCCGGGCAGTACTCCGATGCCGAGCACGGCCTCTTCCTCCAACGCGTCGAGTTCGACCACGATGCCCCGCATGACGACCTGCGTCGTGCGTTCCTCCCGATCGCATCCCGCTGGGCCATGCGGTGGGAGCTGCACGAACCGCGCCGGGCCCGGCTCGCCGTGCTCACCTCCCGCGAACCGCATTGCCTCTACGACCTCCTCGGTCGGTGTGCCACCGACGACCTCCCCGCCGATGTCGCCGCGGTCATCTCGAACCACCCCGAACACGCGGAGGTCGCGGCGCGATTCGACATCGCGTTCGTCCACGAGCCGGTCGGCAGCGATTCCGTGGAGGCCCGAGCGAGCCAGGAGCTCGCCGTGACCGAGCACCTCCGGGACCTCCGGCCCGACCTCATCGTCCTGGCCCGCTACATGCGGGTGCTCTCCCCGGCGTTCTGCGAGGAGTTCGGGTCGACGACGATCAACATCCACCACTCGTTCCTGCCCGCCTTCACCGGTGCCCGCGCCTACCACCAGGCCTGGGAGCGGGGGGTGAAGCTCATCGGTGCCACCGCCCACTACGTCACGAGCGACCTCGATGCCGGTCCGATCATCGCCCAGGACGTCGCGCGGGTGTCCCACGCGGACACACCCCGCACCTTGGCGCGGCGAGGACGGGACCTCGAGGCGCTCGTGCTCGCGACAGCCGTCCGCGCGCACCTCGAGCACCGTGTGGTTGCCTATGTCAACCGGACGGTCATCTTCGAATGACGCCTGACCACATTGGAGCCACCAACCCATGAGTGCCCTTGATCCGAGGGAGGAACGAGCATCGGTCGCCATCCTCGTCGAGGCGACCGATCCCGCAACCGCAGCTGCCGATGCCCGGGTCGCCATCTTCCTGCAAGAGAGCTCCGAGTTGTTGGGGCGCGAGGCCGCTTCGATCATGGACCTGGGCTGGCGACAGGGTCTGGGTGCCGAAGAGATCTCCTCGCGGCTGTCGATCCCGGTCGAATGGGTGGATGACCAGCTCGCCAAGCTCCCCGCGCTCTACGGGAACCTGGTCCGGTCGCGCATCTTGTGGAACGGCGGCCTCCCCCTCCACGACGGGCTCGCCGAGCAGCTCGCGGCGGCGGGCGTGAGCTCCTTCGACGCGACGGCGAGCCGCACCATCCTCGCCCACGCCCGTGCCTGCGAGACCTGCGACGACAACACCACGATGCGGATCGAACCCATCGCCGCCTTCGCCGCGAGCACACCCGCCCCGGCGCGTCCCACGAACCCCTCGCCACAGCCCGGGTCGGGGACACCTGCTGACCCGAGCTCGACGGCTGCTGCCCGGATCGCAGCGGCGACAGCGGCAGGCACCGCTGCGGCGGCCGCATCGACCGGGCCGACGGCTCCACGCGACAGCGCGGAGCCGTCGTCGCCGGTCGGGCCCCGCCATGCTCCGGTCGACCGAGGCGGATCCGACGGCAGCGGCCGCACGAGGAAGGTCGTCATCGGTGGGGTCATCGGCGCCGTCGTGCTCATCGGCCTGGTGGCATTCCTGTTGACCCGTGGGGGCTCGGATGAGGCCGATGTCGCCACCGGTGGGGTATCGCCGTCCACCGTCGAGAGCCGGGTGCGCCGACCGACGACGACGACCGTGCCGCCGTCGACGACGACGCGGCCACCGACCACCACGACGACCACGATCCCCCCGGAGCCCGACAGGATCGAGGCCTCCATCAACGGTGGGCCGTCCGCGATCGTCACCCAGGGCTTCCCGGGGGCGACCCTGGACTGGTCCGCCACCGTCGCCTCGATCGGGCAGCCCGGTGTCGACGGGCTGCCCGTCGATCCGCCGGAGATCTGGGTCAGCATCGGAGGGCCGGGCGTCTCCGGAGGACGCCACCCGGAGAGCGGGTCGCTCAGCGTGTGCCCGAGCGGTGAGCCCGACATCTGCAACGTGATCGCCGGCTCGTACGACTACACGGTGGTGCTCTTCGTCGACGGCGAGAACAGGGCGACGACGGTGGTGACCCTCGTCGTCGAGCCCCCCACCGAACCGGCTCCCTGACCGTCGGATCCGGTGCGGGGATCGTTGGCCGGGTTCCCAACCCTCGGATCCTCAACGTCGAGCCCCCGTCGGCCGACAGGGAACGAGCGCGGTGTGCACGAACCACAGCAGGAGCAGGGGATCCCGTGAGCGATCCGAGCGACGACATCGTTTCCGCCGAGGCTCACGCCCGCGCCGCGCGCGCGTCGCGCGGCGGCCAGCGCTACCTCCGCGACCAGCAGTGGACCGCGGCCGCTCGGGCTGGGGACAGGTCTGCCTTCGGACGCCTCGTCGAGGCATGGTTGGATCCTGCCCACGACCGCGTCGTGCAGTTCGGCGTCCCCAGCCCGGACCGCGCCCCGGTCCTCTCGGGTGGGTTCCACGACGTGCGCACCGAGTTGGAGCTGGGTGCGCAGGCCTCGTTCCCGAGCCTGCTCGTACGGTCGCTCATCCTCCGCACCGGTGCGCCGCGACGGGTCAGGCCAGGCGACGATCCCGCGACCGAACGACGAGCGATCGAACGTCTCTCACGTGGCACCGACCTGCGGGGAGTCGCCACCGACCCCGCCGTCGCCGCGCGGCTTTGGGAAGCGGCAGCGCTGCTCGGCCCCGAGAACCGCGACATCCTCGACCTCCACTGGCGCCATCTGCTCCAACCCGACGAGATCGCCGCCGGCATCGAGCTCCCCGAGGACCGCGTGCGAGCCACCATCGCCAAGCTCACCGAGGGCTTCGGTAACCTGGTGCGTGCCCGCATCCTGTGGGCGGGCGGCACACCGCGCGACGATGCCCTGGCGAGCGGGCTCGCCCGGGCCGGGGCGACCACCTTCGGCACCAAGGCCGTGCGCGTGATCCATGCCTGGGGCAGCGACGATCCCGCGCTGCGGACCCAGGCGCTCATGGCGCTGTCCCCGGTGGAGGTCTTCGCCCAGCTCCCCGTCCTCGCCGCACCCACCGGCACCCGGCGAGACCTCATCGTGGCTCTCGCCTGAGGCTCAGACTCTGATCCCGGGCGCGGACACCCCCACTGAGCGAAGCAGGTGGAGAGGATGGGGCCCACGGCCGGGCGGCGAGCTCAGCGCTTGCGATCGGACAGCACCCACGAGGCCACGGCTGACACCCCGGCCACGGCGAGGACCGAGGGCCAGGGGCCGATCTTCTTCGCGAGCGGGTGCGACGCGCCGAAGCCTCCGAGGTAGACGGTGCTCAACACCGCCGTCGTGGCCGGTCCGCCCGTGCGATACCAGGACCGCCCGGCGAGCACGCCCGCCCCCGCCAGGACGACCCCACCGAGTGGTCGGATCCCGGTCTCACGAGCGACGAGGTACCCGCCGATGAGACCGGCGGCAGCGATGGGGGCAGAGGGGATCGAAGGCACGTGCGGACCCTAAAGCCCGGTCTGGTCCGGCACCAGCCACACGACGACCAGGCGACGGCACGGCCGCCCCGATCCAGCACGAGCACGACATCGGGACGACCATCGACCACGTCGACCGGACCGGGGCGGGCCCAGCCCCCATCTCCTGGCCGCGGAAGCCGCGCTCGGGCGGCCGCTAACCTGGCCCGTCTTCCGCCAGCGCAGGAAGCCCCCGCCCTCGTAGCTCAGGGGATAGAGCATCGGTTTCCTAAACCGTGTGTCGGTGGTTCGAATCCGCCCGGGGGCACAAGGCAAAACGGCCTCTGACCAGGACAAATGTCCTGGTCAGAACTTAGTTGGTCTGACCGCTGGTGACCGTCATTTCCGCTCATTCTCCGCTGTTCTTGGGAGGATTGTGGGAGGAGATCGGGCCACAGCCGAGTTCCTCACGCCATCCCCATCACGGGGAATGTCCCCCGCTCGAGTGGGTGTCGATGGATCAGTTGACAGCAGACGGTCTTGACCCAATCGTCAGCGTGGCTGCCTGTGCACCGCAACGTGCCCGGCCTCAGTTCCGTCACCACCGAGCCGACACCTAACAGACCGGGGTGCTGTGAAGCCCACTAACCCGGCTCTTTCAGTCGCTCGGGCTGGTTGATCTGGCCGCGTCCGCGGAA
>CAZGEF010000105.1:0-8834 GCA_964525005.1 uncultured Rhabdothermincola sp. | reverse complement strand
TCTCCCAGCCAGTTCGGCCCGACGACGGAACTGGCAGGCCAAGTCCGTCGTATGCCACGGGTTCTCCCAGCCAGTTCGCCGGAATGGGCCGGAGGGGGCCAGGGCCGGCGGATCAGCCGAGGAGGACGCACTCCGTGACGGTGTCGATGTCCGTGTCACCGGTGTAGGTCCAGTCGGTGTACTGCTCGAAGCCGAGCGTCACCTCCTGTTCCGGCCCCGGGAAGCAGACCTCTCCGCCACCCGGCCAGTACTCGGCCCGGACCGTGAGGCTCCACGTTCCGGGGTCGAACTCGGCGAAGAACCGGTACTCGCCGTTCTCATCGGGCTCGATGAAGTACTGGCGGGTCTCGTCGAGGTTGGTGCGAACCCAGAAGTACATGCCGTCCTCGACCTGGGAGCCGTCGACGGTGATCCCTGCGGTGACCTGCAACGTCGGGCGGGTGAGCGTCCAGTCCCAGCCATAGCCGACCCCGTCGTTGGGGGCGTCGAACCCGGTCCCGAACGAGATCGGGAGATCGTGGGGGTGCAGCTCGAAGACGACCCGGCCGGTGTCCCACGGCATGAACGTGTCGATCGAGTAGGCGCCGTCGCCTTCGTCCATCCAGAACGTGAACTCCTGGAAGCCGTCCACCTGGGTCGGGTCCTCGGGCCGCTCCTCCGGGTCGCCCTCCGGGTAGATCCACATGGTCACGGGGTCGGTGTACGGGTCGCCGTTGTCGTACTGGACCTTGCCCTCGAAGTGGATCGGTGCCGCCCACAGGTCGAGGTCCGCGGTCACCTCGTTGCTCCCCGGTTCGATCATCAGCTCGCGGAAGGTCCCATCGGCGACGAAGTCGACCCACACCCACGCCTTCTGGGTGCGGCGGTCGAGCTCGAGCGCGTAGCCGTACTGGCCGTCGACGATCTCGACATCGGCGGAGGTGTCGCCCAGGCCGTGGTGGTGGCAGTCCGGGTCCTTGTCCTCGCCGAAGCCGCAGTCGTCCGGATCCCAAAACTCGACGGTACGGATGGTCAGCAGTCCGTCGTACGGTTCGCCGTTCAGCAGCACGTCGCCGGTGACCCACAGGGTCTTGGCCGACCCGGACATGTCGAACACGAGCGTGTGGTGGCTGTTGTCCACGGTGAACCACTGCTCGAACCCGCTGGTGCCGTGGCTCGGGTCCCACCACGCCGACGCCCGGATCGAGGTCGTCTCCGGGGCCAGCACGATGTCGCTCAACGAGTAGGTGCCGTCCTCGGAGACCGTCGTCTGGAGGTGGGGAGCCTTGGACAGGTAGGTGGGGTTCGCCGGGTCGCCGCCGTACAGGAACAGCGTGATCCCGACCGTGTCGGGCAGTTCTCCACCGGCGTTTGTCAGCGTGCCCGACACGTCCACGATCGGGCGGTCGTCTGCGACGTCGAAGGAGATCCCGTTGGTTCCGGGGCTCACCGTCTTCCAGGACGACGGGTGGAGCTCGCCGTCGATGTAGGCGTTCACCCAGACGCGGTTGGTCGTTGCCGGGAGCAGGCGGCTCAGCTGGTAGTAGCCCTCGGAGTCGGGGGTCACCGTCTGGGAGAACGAGTCGGTGAGGAAGTACTCGGGGGTGCCGCCCGGCGTGTAGACGTAGCCGAGCACCTCGAGCTGGACGGGCTTCGTGTACACGCCGCCGTTGCGGGTCACCGTCCCGGAGACGTGGGCGAGCGGTTGGGTCAGGTCCAGGTCGAAGACGATGTCGTTCGGTGTCGATGTGGCCACGACGGAGACCGGGCCCGGGAGCACCCGTTGCTGGTCGTCGAGGTAGGCCCGGACTCGGACTTCGACGGCCTCCCGCGGGAGGACCTGGGTGACCGAGTACTGGCCGTTCGTCACCGTGGCCGACACGGTGGCCGGCCAGAAGTACTGCGGATCGCCACCCGGGGTCGGGTTCGCCTTGTAGGCGTCGATGCTCACCGAGATCGGACCGTTGTACGGCGCTCCGTCCTTCACGACGTCGCCGGAGATGGTGACGATCGGTTGCGACCCGTCGGCATCGAGCACGTAGGTGTTGGTGGCGGTGACCCCTGTGTGGTCCTCGGTGAACCACTGGTCGTCGACGCTCAGCGACAGCCGCACGAAGGTCGTGCCGCCCGGCCCGTACACCGTGGTCGACCAGTGGCCGTTCGCGTCGAGGGTCACCGGGTTGCCCGAGTTGGCGAGGTCACCGGTCTCGAACGGCCCCTTCGGTGTCGCCGAGGACTGCACCACCAGGTTCGCCGGACCGGTCAGCGGGTTCCCGTACTTGGTGGCGGTGCCGCTCACGTCGTAGCGGACCCGGCTGTAGCTGCCGTCGAGGGTCGTGGGGTTGAGGCCCGTCACCAGACCGGTGCGGGTGGTGGTGAGCTCCTCGATCCAGCCGTTCTCGTAGATCCGTATCCGGATCACCGCTGACGCGGCGTCCTGGGCGAGCGCGAACGAGGCCGAGTACGCCCCGGAGCTGTTGGTCGGCGCGTTGGCGCTGAGGATCTGGATGGTGCTGCCGTCGGCGCGCTTGGCCTCGACCACGACCTCTGGTGTCCCCACGTAGGGACCAGCCTCGTTGTGGAGCGTGCCCGACACCGCGACGGTGGGCCGGGTCGTGTCGATGTCGAACACGACGTCGTTCGTGCCGGCCGAGAGCAGCACGTCGCGGACGAAGCTCTGGCCGTCGGCGAACACCGTGATCCGGGCGGAGCCGGACTCGTTCGGCACGGTTCGGCTGAGCGACCACTGACCGGAGCCGTCGGCTGTGACGTCGACGGACGTGCCCGACCACGGTGCACCCGTGGGCGTCGAACCCGGATACGACTGGATCGACACCACGAAGCTGCCGACGAGCGGCGCGCCGTCCTTGGTGAGGGTGCCCGTCACCGCCACGGTGCGCCGGAGGTAGGAGACGTCGAAGGTGACGGGGTTTCGCCCTGTGTGGAGCCCGCTCGTCGAGGTCGACGCGGTGTGGGCCCATCCGTCCTCGTGGATCGTCGCGGTCAGGTCCAGCGAGGTCACCGACCGGGACAGCGCCCGCGAGAGGGTCCACGTCCCGGTGGCATCGGTGGTGACGGTCGACGAGAACTGCGCGCTGGGGTCACCTGACGGGGCATCGGTGGTCGCACCGATCGACACCGGTCCCACGTACGGGACGCCGTCGCGGGTGACGGTTCCCGAGATGTCGGCGAGCACGACGCTGTCGGGGGCGACCGAGAGCTCGATCGAGCCGCGGGCGCTGCCGTTGAAGGGAGCCAGCTCGGTGAAGGTGTGGGTCCCCGTGGCGACCACGGTGGGGTCGCCGGGCCAGCGGGCCGTCGCCGTGGCGACGATGCCGTCGGGTGGGGGAGCGGTCGTGCTGTTCGCCGGCTTCAGGTCGCAGGCGTAGGTGCCGTTGGCGTGGGCCGAGGTCGTGCACGCCAGCATGCCGGGTGCCTCGATGGTGACCTGGAGGCCGGTCAGGGGTAGCAGTGGCTGGCCGGGACCGAGGTCGAGGGTGGCGGTGCCCGTCACGTAGTAGCTGCACGAGTAGCGCGTGAGGTCGCCGATGGGCTGGGCCATGGCGTAGGCGTCCAGCGCGATGTTGCGCGTCAACTGCTGGTAGGCGTGGGCACCCGCGCCGACGGTGGTGCACACCGGCGGGTTGATCGCCTCCTGCACGAGCGCCAGCGTCGGCGCGAGCTCCTCGTCGGAGATCGGATCGGCGTACTTCTCGGCGCCCACCGGACGCTCGGCGAGGGGCAGGCCGGTGAGCAGCGAGTCCTCGGCGTCGTCGAGGTGGTAGGAGTCGGTGAAGCGCCGCAACGCGGCGAGATCGTCGAGGTTCGTCTCGACGACGCCGTCGGCGCGGGTCCCGTCGTTCGCCGTGGTGCTGTCGGGGATGCCGAGCAGGCCGTGGAGCGAACCGTCCTGCATGGCCATGACGGTCACGTCGAAGAAGCCCGACGGGTTGGTCCCGACGCCACCCGAGCGTGAGACCTCGAGGTTGAACTGCGGTCCGGCGATGCTGGCACCGTTGACGGTCTTGGTGACCGACAGCCCGGGTGCGATCACGGTCGGCGTCGCATCGGTCGGGGTCCACTCGACGCTGTCGACGAAGAACCGCAGATCGGGTCGGGCGTAGGCCTCGAAGACATGCCCGTCGAGCTGCACCGCGGCCGCGGTCGCGCTGGTGACCCTGCTGCCGTGGACGAGGGCCGCGTCGGTGGCCTCGTGGCGCACGTGCACGACCGGTCCGTCGTCGGGGTCGCCGCTGTGGGGCTGGAGGTAGATGTACTCGCCGAAGACCTGGCCCTCGTAGTTCAGGCCGTCGATCGTGCGCATGTGGGGATCGCCGTTGGCGCCTCCCGGACCGCCCGGACCGGGCGGTGGTGGATCGCACTCGTCGCCGTCGGGCTTCTCGGGCTCGACCTTCCAGTCGATCTCGAGGCTGTCGGTGAGCTCATTGCCGTCGACGGTGCCGGCGCTGGCGGTGACCGTGGTGGCGTAGGTCTTGGCGGGCTTGCCGCAGTCCGGTGGCTTCTCGTCGTCGTCGAGCGACAAGCTCACCGGGGCCGATGCGTCCGCCGAGGCGAAGTCGCCTTGCGTCGGCGACACGACGAGCCAGTCCGGGATCTGCGAGGTGATCTCCCAGTGGCGGTTCGCCGCCGGGAGGTTCTTGGCCTTCAGCGCCGCCGTCCCGGGGTTCTCCAGCTTGCCCGGCTGCCAGTCGATGTTCGGGTCGATGCAGGTGACCGTGAGCTCGCCGGCCCACGTGGGGATGTCGATGCCGAGCGGGGTGTAGCCGAGCAGCGAATAGGTCGTGGCCGACTTCCACCTGTCGCACAGGTCGTCGCTGACCACGACCTCGCCGGTCAGCTTCTTGTCAGCCTTGGTCCCACCGGTGACCGTCAGGTCGACCACGTCGCTCTTGTTGTGGGTCGCGGAGACGGTCTCCCAGATGGAACCGCCCGTGAGCTCGCCGGTCCAGCTCGTGGTCTTGGCGGCATCGACGGGTACCTCGACGCGCAGGGTCTGGCCCTTGGTCACCTCGAGCGAGCCGGCGTCCCTGGTGTCACCGTCGACCATGGTGACCACGGATCCCATGACCGGCGGTTCGAACAGCGTCCACTTGGGCAGCCCCGGGAACGGCAGCTCGAGCGAGAGCGTCATGAGTCCGTTGGTGAGGGCCTTGACCAGGTCGTTGATCTTGGGGCTGTCGATCCCGATGGAGGCGACGACCTCGGCGCCGACGAAGCTGCCCGTGGCCTTGGCCGTGAGCACGGCGCCGTCGTTGTCGTAGGTGATGCGGCCCTGGACGCCTGCCTTGAGGAAGGCGAACGGCTGCCAGAACGAGTCGGCGAGGTTGCCCTTGCCGATGCTGCGCAGGTACTTCTCGATGATCGGACCGCCGAGCTGCACGCCGAACTCGAGCTTGGTGTAGATGCCTGCGGTGACCTGGGCGTGCAGGGACATGCTGTCGGTGTCCGACAGGGACGCCTGCATCTCCGGGGTGAGCGTGAACTCGGGCCCGGTGCGGTCCGCGATGGCCCGGAAGTGCTGGCCGAAGGCCATGTGGCCGTAGCGGTTGGCCGGATCGAACTCGAAGCCGATGACCGCCCAGGCGTTGCCTCGCGCCGTGACGCTCGCCTTGGCGCTCGGACCGGGTGTCACCTCGAAGTTGGCCTCCACGGTGGGCAGGATCCGCGCACCGGGAGCGATCAGGCCCCACGGGCCCGTGGTCGGCATCACGTACTTGAGTCCCTGGCCGGCGGTGCACTCGACCTTGCCGGCCATGTTGGCCTGGAGGTTGAGCGAGAACACGGCTTCGGGGCGCAGGCGGGCACCGAGCTCGAAGCGCACGTAGGGCTCGGTGATGTCCTCGATGTCGACGCGCAACACGACGTGCGGCCCGATGTTGGGCTTGAGGCTCTCGAGCTTGAGCGCCGCCACGTTGACGGACCCCTCGGCCTTGCACTCGAGTCCGGCGACCTCGAACTCGCCGAGGTCGGCGGCGGGCGTGGCGGCGGGCGAGAGGGTGGACGGCGTCGGCGCATCGCTCCCCGTCTCGACTGCGGCCGTCTCGAATGCGGTCGTCTCGAACGCGGCGATGTCGCTCTCGAACGGGGTCGTCTCGAACGCGGCGATGTCGCTCTCGCCCTCACCGGGAGCGGTGGGGCCGTCGTACGGCTCGACCTCGGGGGTACCGGGCACGAGGGTGGGGGTGCCGTCGCAGTCGGGGTTCGTGGCGGGATCGCAGAACCCGCTGTTGATCATGGCCTCGGTGTCGAGGCCGAGGTCCTCGAGCTCGTCGGTGTCGTAGCCGCCCTTGATGGTCCGGAACGCCTCGTTGAACGGAACGATCTCGACGCTGAGGAGGCTGTAGGTGGCGCCGTCGCCGGGGAAGACCCGGGTGATGGTCGGCGTGGTGCCGTCCGACACGACCCGGCCCATCAGCGGAACCTCGCCCGAACCGATCAGCACGGTGCCGGGGGCGGGGGCCGATCCCCGGAGGATGTAGCCGAGACGGGTGCCGTCGCCCAGGAAGGACGTGGGGTCCTCCGGGTCGGTGCCGGTGCCTTCGACGAAGCGTGCGGCCACCTCGTCGGGCGTGAACGGACCCACCTCGGCCTCGCTGATCCCGTCCTCGGCGGCGTCGGCGCCGCGGGGGAAGAAGATCTGATCGTCGGGCACGAGCACGGCACCGTCGACGGGCTCGGCGATCGTCACCGTGATCGGATCGGTGGTGACCTCGCCGATCGTCGCGGTCACGAGCGTCATGCCGGCGGTCGCCGCGCCGGTGACGGTCACCTCGTCGTCGGCGCCAACCGTGAGGGTGGCGGCCGAGGGGTCGGTCGACGCGAAGGTGACGCCATCGGGCAGCGGTGCGGTCGTGTCGTTGCCGTCCTCGTCGACGCCGACGAGGTGGACCGTGCCGGTCGCCCCGGGGGCCAGCAGGATGCCGGCGGGATCGAAGCGCCAGTCCACGGCCGCCTTGGGATCGGGATCCGGGTCGGGATCTGGGTCCGGCTCGGGGTCGAGGTTGGAGAGGCGGTGGAGGAAGGCCGCCATGGCCTGGCGGCTCACCGCGTTCGTGGGGCGGAAGGTGCCCTCCGTGTAGCCGGTGGCGATCTCGTTGTCGACGAGCCAATCGACCTCGCCGCAGAACACGTGGGAGGTGGGGATGTCGACGAAGGGGGCGGTGCTGCACGTCGGGTGGTCCCCCGAGCGCGCGCCGGTGAGCCGGTAGAGCTGGGCCGCGAGCGCCTGGCGGGTGACGGGCGCGGTCGATCGGAACGTGCCGTCGCCGTAGCCGGTGGTGTACCCCTGGTCCGCCAACCAGGCGATCTCCCCGCAGAAGGCATGGTCGGTGGGGATGTCCCCGAAGGGGGTGGTGGCGCAGCTCGGATGCTGGCCCTCGGGCGCGCCGGCGAAGCGGTAGAGGAACGCGGCCGCGGCCTGGCGGGTGATGGTGGCTGCCGGTCGGAACGTCCCGTCGCCGTACCCGGTCGCCAGTTGCTCGTCGAGCATCCACTCGATGTCGGCGGCGAAGGGGTGGCCGTCGGGGACATCGCGGAACCCGGTCGCTGGGGAGCCGGTCGATGAGGAGGGGGACGCGGTGGGATCTGCCGCGGCCGGGTTGGATCCGGCGAGGACCGGGATCACGACGACGAGGGCGAGGACGAGGGCGAGGATCCTGCGCATGGGCTTCAGCCACCTTCGGTGAGGGGTGAGGGGTGAGGGGTGAGGGGTGACCCGATACCGGTGACGGTATGGATGGCGGCTAACGAGCGGCTAACAGTGAGGCCGCGATGTCCGCCCCACTCCGCTGCCGAACTGGCTGGCCAAGTCCGTCGTATGCGACGGCTTCTCCCTGCCAGTTCGGAAGAAGGGGCGTCGAGCCGCTGATGGTCGTCGAGTCGCTAGGGTCGGCGGCCGTGTCGTCCTCGGCCCCTCCGCCCGCCTCCCGACCTGTGGTGCTCTCCGCCCCTGCCAAGCTGACGGTCTCGCTGCGCATCGCCGGGGTGCGTGGCGACGGCTACCACCTCATCGACGCCGAGATGGTGAGCCTCGACATCGCCGACACGCTCGAGGTCGACCCCGCGGGCGACGGACTCGAGGTCATCGGCCAGCAGGGTCTGCCGGTGGAGGCCGGTGCCGACAACCTCGTGAGTCGGGCACTCGCCCTCTCTGGGCGCACCGCTCGGGTCGTGCTGCGCAAGCGGATCCCCGCTGGTGCCGGGCTGGGAGGAGGATCATCGGATGCTGCGGCGATCCTGCGTTGGGCCGGTGTGACCGACCCCGAGGTGGCGGCAGGCATCGGCGCCGACGTCGCCTTCTGCGTGCGCGGCGGACGGGCACGGGTGTCGGGCATCGGCGAGGTGCTCGAACCGCTCGCCTTCGAAGCTCGCACCTACACGTTGCTCACCCCGCCGTTCGGTTGCTCCACGGTCGCGGTGTACCGCGCGTGGGATCGCATGGGCGGCCCGGTCGGCGATCACGGCAACGATCTCGAGCCCGCGGCCCTCGTGGTCGAGCCCCGCCTGGCGGCCTACCGTGACGACCTCGCCGACGCGACCGGTCAGCGACCGAGGCTGGCCGGCAGCGGTTCCACCTGGTTCGTCGAGGGTGCCCACCCCGGTCAGGGGCGCGTCGTCGCGACCACCATCGCCTCGTCAGGGTAGGTCGCGGCTGTCCGCGTGGAGCGGTCCGAGCGAAGCGGAGACGGCCCGCGTTCGGGACATCTCGAGCTCAAGGAGGTGCGAAGCGTGAGAGGTCAGAGGCGCAGACGCGCCCGAGATCACTTACCGGCAGCGCGGCGCTGGAAGCGCGTGCGCTTCAGCATCTTCTTGTGCTTCTTCTTCCGCATGCGCTT
>CAZGEF010000104.1:0-8931 GCA_964525005.1 uncultured Rhabdothermincola sp. | reverse complement strand
TACATTTGCCGCGTTTGTCGATGAGTTCTATGCCAAGCGGGGTATGTCGCAAGATCTCGAACCTGTGCGACGTCCCGGTCGACGCCGTGGTCAACGCCGCCGATGCCCGCAGCCTCTACGAGATCCCCCTCGTCATGCACGAGGAAGGCCTCGACACGGTCGTGTGCAAGCAGTTCGGGTTCACCGACCACGACATCGACCTCTCCACGTGGGAGATCCTCATCGACCGGGTCGAGACCCGCACCGAGACCGTTCGCGTCGGCATCATCGGCAAGTACGTCAGCCTGCCCGACGCCTACCTGTCGGTGGTCGAGGCGCTCAACCACGGTGGCTTCCACCACAGCACCTCGGTGGAGATCGACTGGATCCAGGCCGAGGAGGTCGAAGGGCTCCTGGTCGACGGCCGACTGCGCGACCTCGACGGCATCGTCATCCCGGGCGGTTTCGGGGAACGCGGCATCGAGGGCAAGGTCGCGGCGGCGGGCTATGCCCGCGAGCACGACATCCCGTGCCTCGGTCTGTGCCTCGGCATGCAGGTCATGACCATCGACTACGCGCGCAACGTGCTGGGCCTCACCGGGGCGAACTCCAGCGAGTTCGATCCGCAGAGCCCGCACCCGGTGATCGACCTCATGGAGAGCCAGCGCGAGGTCACCGACATGGGCGGAACGATGCGCCTCGGTGCCTATCCGGCGATGCTCGAACCGGGCTCGAAGGTGCATGCCGCCTACGGTCGGGAGGTCGTCTCCGAGCGCCACCGCCACCGCTACGAGTTCAACCCCCGGTACCGGTCGCGCTTCGAGGGAAGTGGGCTCCGCTGCTCGGGGACCTCCCCCGACGGGCGCCTCGTCGAGTTCGTCGAGCTCGAGACCCATCCGTTCTGGATCGGCACCCAGGCGCATCCGGAGTTCAAGAGTCGGCCCGACCGGGCCGCGCCGCTGTTCCGGGAGTTCGTCGGCGCCGCGCTCGCCCGCAACGAGGGACGCAACCCGCACCTCCTCCAGCTCGATGCTGACGCCGAGGCCGTGCTGGGCTCCGGCAGTTGAGCGAGACCCCCGACTCCGCGACCGACCGGTCGGCGTTCAGGCAGGTGGGCGAGACCACCGAGTACGCCGGTCACGTCATCTCGCTGGCCGTCGGGACCTTCGAAGGCCCCGACGGCTCCCGCTTCGAGCGAGAGCTCGTCCGCCATCCCGGTGCCGTGTCGGTGGTGCCCCTGCACGACGACGGAACCGTGGTGCTCGTCCGCCAGTACCGGGCCGCCGTCGACGCCGAGCTGCTCGAGATACCGGCGGGCAAGCGTGACGTCGCGGGTGAGCCGCTCGAGGTGACGGCCAACCGCGAGCTGGGCGAAGAGATCGGGCTGCACGCCGGGTCGCTGGTGCCGTTGTGCACCTTCCACAACTCGATCGGCTTCAGCGACGAGCTCTCGCACGTGTTCCTCGGCACGGCCCTCACCCCCACGGATCTCGACCTCCAGGGGATCGAGGAGGAGCACATGGAGATCGTGCGCCTGCCGCTCGTGGAGACCCTGGCACTGATCGACGCCGCGGAGATCACCGACGCGAAGACGGTGCTCGGCCTGCTCACCACGGCGCGGCGCTTCGGGCTCTGACACCGTGAGGACGTGGTCAGCGTCGGTCCCGCGGCCTCGGTCCGGTGTCCGCGCTCGGCCGGAGGGCACGCTCCGGTGAGCGGGCCGATGGACGACGATGGGGGCGGAGCGGAGGCGGACATCGAGGCCGCGGTGGCGCTGCCGATCGAGGCCGAGGACTTCCTCGTGTGGCTGGGTGCCGAGCGCGGCCGGGCGAAGAACACGATCTCGGCCTACAAGCGGGACCTGCTCGGCTACCACCGGTGGAACCTGTCCGAGGGGCGAACCGACCTTCGAGCCGTGACGGAGTCCGACATCAGCCGGTACGTCGACGTGCTCCGCTCCGAGGGCCGGGCGCCTGCCAGCGTCACCCGTGCGCTCGTGGCAGTCCGGTCCCTGCACCGCTTCCTCGTCGAGGAGGGCATGGTCGAGACCGATCCTGCCTCCGACGTCGAGATGCCGCGGGTGCCCAAGGGCCTGCCCAAGGCACTCACCGAGGAGCAGATCACCCGGCTGCTCGGCATCGTCGAGGGCGATGGTCCCGCAGCCCGCCGCGACCGGGCGATCCTCGAGGTGCTCTACGGAACGGGTCTGCGCATCTCGGAGCTGGCGGGGCTCTCGCTGTCGGACCTCGACCTGGACGCCGCCCTCCTGCGCGCCTACGGGAAAGGGGCCAAGGAGCGGATCGTGCCGATCGGCTCGTATGCGGTCCGTGCGCTGGTGGCGTGGCTCGATGCCCGTGGGAGGGGAGCGATGGTCCCGCCCGACCGGGGGCGACGCGACGATGCCGAGGCCGTCTTCTTGAACTCCCGTGGTGGGCGCCTGTCACGCCAGGGCGTGTGGGCGGTGGTCCGCAAGCACGGCGACCGTGCGGGGCTCGCCGGCAGCCTGACCCCGCACGTGTTGCGCCATTCGTGCGCCACCCACCTCCTCGATCACGGCGCGGACGTCCGGGCGGTCCAGGAGCTGCTCGGCCACGCGTCCATCAGCACGACGCAGATCTACACGCTCGTGAGCACCGAGCGGCTCCAGCAGGTGTATCGCGACGCGCATCCGCGGGCCCGTCGGTCCGATGGGTGAGGGCCCCTCGCGTGGGGTCGGCCGTCTCACCGGCCTGAGGGGATACGGTCAAGGCGTGTCCAGCGATACCGACCTCCCGTCCGACGTGGTGCCCGGCGCATCGGACGACGACGTGCCCGGCGCGGTCGAGCCCCCGCCTGAGCACGTACCCGAGCTCCGTGAGGAGCTCGCCCGGGAGGCGGCCACGATCGAGGCGCAGATCCACGAGCTCGAGGACGACGAGGGCGACCTGTCCCGCGACCCGAACCTCGCGGACCGGGGCCAGGTGGCCGCCGAGCAGGGCGAGAACCTGGCCCTGGCCAACGATCTCCGCGAGCAGCTCGACGAGATCGAGGCCGCCCTCGGTCGCCTCGACCAGGGCACCTACGGGCTGTGCGAGGTCTGCTCGCAGCCCATCGCCGACGACCGGCTCGACGCCATGCCGGCCACCCGGTTCTGCATCGAGCACGCGGGCTGACGCCCGGCGCTCGTGGGGTCGCCGGTCCATCTGGTCTCGAGGTTCTTCGGCACCCTCCGTCCGGGAGGCCCGCGGCCGGCGGACGACGAGTGGGCGACCGCCCAACTTCTGCCCGGCGAGGTCGCCGTGTGGCGCTCCATGTGGAACCCGGATCGCCGTCACGCCGTCGGGGTCGCCCGCCGCGTGGAGCAGGCGATCGGCACACGAGCGACCCGTCCCGTGCTGGCCGCCGCGCTGCTGCACGACTGCGGCAAGACCACCAGCGGGCTGCACACCTACGGCCGGGTGATCGCGACCATCTGCGGCAAGGTCGTCCGCAACGATCCCGAGACGCTGCGCGACTGGTCGAGGGTGCGGGGCTTCACCCGCAACGTCGGGCTGTACCTGCGCCATGCCGAGCTCGGCGGGGACCGCCTCGAGCTGGCGGGGAGCGACCCGCTCACCGTGGCCTGGACGCGCGAGCACCACCTGCCCGAGGAGCAGTGGACGATCCCGGTCGCGCTCGGCGAGGCGCTAAAGGCCGCCGACGACGACTGATCGTCAAAGCGGACGAGATCGCAGCATCGATCGTGGAAGGCGTCGCCAGGATGGGATTGTGACGATCCATCGACCCGGGCTTCGCTCGGTCAGCTCGATGTTGACGATCGTGGGTGGGTCAGCTATCCATAGTGGTTGCTCGTGATTCGGTGGTGCTCCAGGTGGCTCCGTGTTGTTGGATGCGGGGTGGTGTTCGCCATTGCGGCGTCGGTGGTTCCCGGAGTGGTGGGGACGGTGGGTTCTGCGGCGGTAGCCGAGGTGCCGGTGGTCTGCTCTGGAGGTGTGGTCTCGGGAGACCTGACTGGTGGGCCGCGGGTGCTCAAGATCTGGGTTCCAGGTGGCGGGTCATTGTTGGTGAACGGCACGGTCGGGGTCGATCACCGGGACACGACGGGTGGATGGCAGGTGATCCTTCACATCACCCACTTCTCGTCGAGCTTGTTGGGTGGTTACTACAGCGGGCCGGGCTCGTACCCGATCTCGAAGGGGCCGTGGTACAACAACGGCGCATCGCGTCTGGTGGAGATCACGGTCTCGCAGCAGTACAACCCATGGGTCGATCTGGATCTGATGTTCACGGCCACCGGGTCCGAGGCAGGCCCACCCTGTCTGGATGCACCGTCGGAGGAGGAGACCCGTGGTGAGAACCCGGCGGAGCCGAATTCGGGTTGTGGCTACGGGTGCGTCGGGGATCCAGTCAACACGGCCTCGGGGAATTTCACCTTCCCGGTGAGCGATCTCGCGATCGGTGGTCGAGGGCCGGGGCTCGGTATCAGTCGTTCGTACAATTCTCTGGGCGCGGTGGATGAGGGACCGTTCGGGTTCGGGTGGAATTGGTCCTATGGGATGCGAGTGGAGACCTACGCGGGTGGCCTCGGTGCGAAGGTCGTGCAGGAGTCCGGCGCGATCGCTCCGTTCGCGTCCGACGGTGCAGGAGGTTGGAGCGCTCCTCCGCGCGTTCAAGCGACCTTGACCGAGAACGGCGATGGGTCATGGGTCTTCGTGCGCAATGGACGCGACACGTTCAGGTTCGACAGCGCGGGCAAGCTCACGTCGATCGTGGATCGAAACGGGCACACCCTGGAGCTCGACTACAGCATCGGTGGCGAACTCGAGACCGTGACCGATGCGACCGGTCGTGTCCTGCAGGTTGGTTGGACGGGTGACCGGATCACGTCGATCACCGACCCCGAGCTGAGGATCATCGAGTACAGCTACGACGGGGCCGGGGATCTGGTCGGCGTCACCGATGTCGCCGGCAAGGTGTGGCACTACGGCTACACGGACCACCTGCTCGAGCGGGTGCGGGACCCCAATGAGGCCGCTGCGGTCACGCCGGCCGAGCTCGTGAACGAGTACGACCCAACTGGTCGTGTGATCAAGCAGGTCGATCGCCTGGGCAACGAAACCTTGTTCGACTATACGGCAGTCCCGGGTGCGACGTCGGTGACGGACCCTGAGGGCCATGTCGTGGTCGACCACTACGAGAACGGGCTCAGGACGGCGACGACGAAGGGCTACGGCACACCTGAGGCGGCAACGTGGAGCTTCGAGTACGACCCCGCCACGTTCGGCGTGACGAAGGTGACCGACCCGGCCTTGAACGAGTGGCGCTCGTCGTTCGACGATCGGGGCAACAAGATCTCCACGGAGGATCCGCTCGGGCGGACGGCGAGCGCGACCTACAACTTGTTCAACCAGCCGCTCACCACCACCGACGGGGAGGGTGTGGTCACGACCTACGTCTATGACCCTGACGGCAACATCGAGAGCGTGGCGACGCCGCTCGTCGGGTCGTCGCCTCCGGTCTCTCAGACCGTGGTGCTCGACTACGACCCGGTGGTCGCCGGGCAGGTCGAGTCCATGACCGACCCGAGGGGCAAGGTGTGGAGCTACGGCTATGACGTGCACGGGTATCGCAGTTCGGTGACCGATCCGCTCGGCAATGTCGCGACCTCGCAGTACAACGTGCTGGGGTGGCTCGAGTGGGTGGTGGAGCCGCGTGGGAACGTGCTCGGTGCTGACCCTGGTGACTTCAGGACGAGCTACACCTACGACGGCTACGGGGATGTGTTGGCGGCGCAGGGTCCCGAGGGGATGTCGAGCTCCCGGACCTACGACGACAACCGGAACCTCCTCTCGATCACCGATTCGTCCAACCACACGTCTTCGTTCGTCTACGACGCCGACGATCGTCTCGTCGCGACGGAGCGGGCAGATTCCTCGACGCTGGTCAATGAGTACTACGACAACAACCTGCTGTGGAAGCAGTACGACGCGGCGAACCAGCCCACGACGTTCACCTACGACGCGCAAGGCCGGTTGAGGACCGAGACGAATTCACTCGGAGAGATGACGACCTACAGCTATGACGGCGCGGGCAACGTGGTTTCTGTTCAAGACCCGGGCGGGAACTGCCTCGCGTCGCCGAAGCTCGGGTGCATCACCTACGGTCGAGATGTCGCCAACCAGCTCACGAGCATCGACTACTCGGACCCTGCGACACCGGACATCACGTCGATCACCTATGACCACAACGGCCGGCGCCTGTCCGGCGGCGGGAACGCATGGTCTTGGGACTCGCTGGGGCGGCTGACCTCGTCGGTAGACGGTTGGCGGACCACGACCTACGGCTACGACCTTGCAGGCAACGTGACGACCATCGATGCGGCGTCCGGCCCTCCCATGACCAAGACCTATGACGATGTGGGCCGACTCGTTTCGGTCGATGATGGGGCTTCGCGCACCACGATGTTCGGGTACGACGAGAACTCGACGTGGCGCTCGACGACGTTCCCGGGTGCCGTGAACGTCGACGAGTACGGCGTCGACGACGCGGGCCGCATGAGCTCGGTCTCGTTCAAGAAGGGTGCGACCGTCCTTGGTTCGATCACCTACAGCCGCAACAGCAACGGCCAGGTGACCGCGGAGGACCTCACGTCGCTTCCCGGGTCGGACTCGACCTACTCCTACGACGCACTCCATCAGCTCGCCTCGTGGAACTCGGACTCGTTCGGCTACGACGCGGCCGACAACCTCACCGAGATGCCTGGCAGGGTGCAGGGCTTCAACGCAGGGGGCCAGGTCTGCTTCGTGGCCGTCGCGGGACCGGGCGATTGCGGCACGCCACCGACGGGATCGACCACGTTCGGCTACGACGAACGTGGGAACCGCACGACCCGGACGAGTGACGACGGCGGTGTCACCTCCTACGGATGGGATCAGGCCAACCGGCTCACGTCGGTCTCGGTGCCTTCGGTCAGCGGTGGGGAGTTCCACCCGCTCGACGGTCAGCGTGTGCTCGACACCCGGGCGGCGTCCCGCTTCGGTCTCTGCCCCACGGCGATCGGACAGTGCGCCACCATCGGGGCGGGCACCACTCGTACAGTTCAGATCACCGGCCAGGCCGGGGTGCCTACGACCGGTGTCGCGGCGGTGGCGCTCACGGTGACGTCGGTCAACGCGTCAGGCAATGGCACGTTGTCGGCGTATCCGGCGGGGGAGGCTCCGACATCGTCGTCGGTGCTCAACTACCGCTCGACCGAGATCCTGGGCAACACCGTGTTCGCGAAGGTGTCGGCCAACGGACAGGTCTCCTTCGGTGCCGCGACGTCGTCGACGGACCTCGTCGTGGACGTGCAAGGGTGGTTCTCCGCGCCGACCGGCGTGGCAGGAGGAGCGTTCAATCCCCTGGCCCAGACCATGGTGGCCGACACCCGACCTGGGTCTCGTGCCGGGCAGTGTCCTGCGACGAGCACGCAGTGCACGACCTTGACGGCCGGATCGTCCCGTACGGTGCAGGTCACCGGACGTGGGGGTGTTCCTGCGAGCGGCGTCGACGCCGTCGTCGTCAACCTCGTGGCGGTCGACCCGACCAGTGCCGGGAACCTCAAGGTCTACGAGGCAGGGACCCCCGAGCCCACGGGTGCTGCGGGGCCGCGCTACCTGGCCGGTGTGAGTCGTGCTGCGGCATCGGTGGTGCCGGTGAGCGCTGATGGTCGGATCACGATCAAGTCGTCGGGTGCGACCGATGTTGTGGTCTACACGCAGGGCTGGTTCGCTGAGGCTGATCCGGGTGTGGGTCAGTTGTTCAATCCGATGAACCCTGAACGGCTTGTCGATACGCGTGCGGCGTCGCGGGTGGGTGCGTGTCCGTCGACGTCGTCGCAGTGCACGGCGGTGACCTCGACGGGGCCGCGGGTGGTGCAGGTCGCGGGTCATGCGGGTGTGCCCGAGTTCGGGGCCAAGGCGGTCGCGGTCAACGTCAAGGTGGTGAACCCGGCGGTGAGCGGTTCGGCGGTGGTGGGCACCGCGGGTACGGCTGGTGGTTCGAGGATCCAGTTCCAGGCGGGGCAGATCACGGGGAACACGATCATCATGCCGCTCTCGTCGACGGGCGCGATCGAGGTCACGACCTCGGGTCCGACCTTCGATGTGGTCATCGACGTGCAGGGCTACTTCGACAGTGCGACCGAGTACTGGTCCTACAGCTATGACGCGGACGGTCTGCGCAGCGTCAAGCATGGGCCTGACGGCACGATCGTGTTCTACGAGTGGGACAAGAGCGGGCCTGTCCCGTTGCTGCTGTCCGAATCCTCGGTGTCGGAAGGCACCACCCGGTATGTGTACGGGCCAGGAGGGCTTCCGGTCGAGCAGGTCGCGCCCGATGGTGCAGTGACCTATCTGCATCATGATCAGCTGGGATCGACGCGCTTGTTGACCAATGCGACCGGTGATGTCACCGGCGAGGCGACGTACTCGCCGTATGGTGAGCTGGAGGCCTCGTCGGGGACGTTGAGCCGGTTGGGCTTCGCTGGCCAGTACACCGATGCCGAGACGGGCAACCAGTACTTGCGGGCCCGGTACTACGAACCTGAGTCCGGTCAGTTCCTCAGCCGTGATCCGCTGTTGTCGGTCAGCGGCGACCCCTACGGATACGCCTTCGGGGATCCGGTCAACGTGGTCGACCCGTCGGGCGAGCTCGGTTTCGTGGCCGTGGTGCTCATAGGAGCCGCGATCGGTGGTGCCTCGGACCTCGGCATGCAGATGCTGACCAACGCCTGGAACGGGTGCGACGCTTTCCACGACATCGACTGGAGATCGGTCGCGACCGGTTCGCTCATCGGCGGCGCCACATCAGTCATCGGCATGGCAGCCCAAGGCGCCCGCTCCATGAGAGCAATCACCGCCGTCGACGACATCGCCCGCACCCCAAGAGCGGTAGGTGGGGTCGCCGATGATGCCCTGCAGTACGCGACCAGGG
>CAZGEF010000103.1:0-8995 GCA_964525005.1 uncultured Rhabdothermincola sp. | reverse complement strand
CACCGGGATGCCCTCCTTGAGGAGGAGGCTGCCGTGGGTGTGGCGCAGGTCGTGGAACCGCATCTCGGGCACACCGGCGTTGCGCACGATCCGCTTGAACGACTCGTAGACGGCATGGGGGTGGATGGTGTTGCCGTCGCCGTCGGTGAACACCCAGGCTTCCTCGTTGGCGATGCCCACCGCTGCGAGCCCGGCGATCTGCATGGACCGCCATCCTTCGAGCACGGCGATTGTGGTGGCGTCGAGCTTGATCGTGCGCCGGGCGGTCTTGGTCTTGCCGCGGGTCTGGTGGACCTCGTAGCCGACGGCGACGAGGCCTCGGTTGAGGTGGATGCGCTTCTTCTTCAGGTCGATGTCGCTCCACTTCAGGCCGAGGACCTCGTTGCGGCGCATGCCAGTCATGGCGGTCAGCCAGTAGATCGGGAAGAACCGGTGCCCGGCGGCGGCGCGCACCAGCTGGCGGAGCTCTTCTTCGGTCAGGGAAATGCCCTCAACGCGTTGCAGTGAACGCTGCTTGGGGGCGCGGGCGACGAGTGCGACGTTGCGGGTCACGAGCCCTCGCCGGTGGGCGTCGGTGAGGGCGCCGCGGATGATGAGGTGGATCTCATAGACGGTCTTCGGCGCGAGGCCCTGACCCTTGGTGGGGTGGAGCAGCGCGTCGTAGAGCGATTCGATCTGCTGGTAGCGCAGCCGGCGGATGCTGATCCGGCCGAGGACGGGGAGGATGTGGAGCTGCACGTTGCGCTCGTATCCTCGGTAGGTGCTGGTGGCGAGCTGGAGCTTCTTGGCCGGGAGCCACTGGCTGTTCAGGTACGCGCCGAACGTCAGTGCCCGCACCGTACCGATGCGCTTGGCCGCCGCTGCGGCGAGCTTCTCGGCGAAGCACTCCGCTTCGGCCCGGTCGGTTCCCGCTGGATGCCAGCTCCGAATCTCCTTGCCGGTCACGGGATCGAGGCCTTCGTAGATGACCGCGTAGTAGCGGTCGCCGCGCTTCTTGATGTGTCCCTTCATGACTGTCCTCCTTCGGATGGGGCCTCGACGATCGGGGCTTCCCGGGGGAACAATCGGAAGACAATCCCTAGTACCGACAGCGCGCACGCGGTCGACGGCGCGTAGGTGCAGGTCAGGGCCTCGCGAAGGCAAGCCGCGAAGTCGGGGGAACGTCGGTGACGCCGAGGCACCCAGCTCACGCCGGCTGCGCGCGAGCGGGGGCTTGTGTCGGAGTCGGCCGGCGGCACGCTGGGCCCGACGAGGGTGTCACAGGGGGCACGTACGATCTCTCCGTCGGCTGGGACGCGGCCGGGGGGTGTCGTGGACTACGACGAGATCGAGAGCATGAGGACACGTCACCCCGCGTGGCGTCTGCTGTCGTCCAGCAACGTTGCGCTGGTGCTGAGCTTCCTGGGGCGGGTGTTCGTCGATGCCAACGACAGCAACATCCCCGCGCGACGGTTGGTTGACGAGCTCGACGACGAGCTCTACGCGCTGAACAACCGCCTCGGAGACGGTGACGATGAGGAGCCCCGTTTCCCGCGATCGGCCAAGCAGTACCTCGACGACTGGGCTTCGACCGACAAGGGCTGGCTGCGACGCTTCTATCCACCGGGGAGCGATGAGCCGCACTACGACCTCACGCCGGCAGTGGAGAAGGCCCTCGCATGGGTTGACGACCTACGGGCCCGGAGCTTTATCGGCACCGAGTCCCGGCTCTCGACCATCTTCGAACTTCTGAGGCAGATGGTCCACGGGGCTGACGAGAATCCGACCGCGCGCCTGGCCGACCTCGAACGGCGCCGGACCCTGATCGATTCCGAGATCGCCCAGCTCAAGGCAGGTGACGTGGTGCTGGCCGACGAGGTGACCCAGCGCGATCGGTATCAGCAGTTTGCTCGAACTGCGAGGGAACTCCTCGCCGACTTCCGCCAGGTCGAGGCGAACTTCCGTGACCTCGACAGGGACCTGCGCGAACAGATCGCGCTGTGGGAAGGCTCGAAGGGGGAACTGCTCGATGACCTGTTCACGAACCGGCGAGGGATCACGGACTCGGATCAGGGTCGGAGCTTTCGGGCGTTCTACGACCTGCTGCTGTCGTCAGAGAAGCAGGCTGAGCTCACCGACCTACTCGCCCGACTTCACGCGATCGAGGGCATCTCGGACCTCGACCCTCGCCTGGCTCGTGTTCACTACGACTGGATCGACGCGAGCGAACGAACCCAGGGCACGGTTCGCCGCCTCTCCGAACAGCTTCGTCGATTCCTGGACGATCAGGTGTGGATGGAGAACCGTCGGGTGTTCGACCTTCTCCGCTCGATCGAGGTCAAGGCCATCGAAGCTCGTGACCTGCATGGAACTGCGGCCGCAGATGCGGCTGTCCAGATGGAGGTCGATGGCACCTCGGTTCCTGTGGTCCTGCCGATGGAGCGACCGCTCTACAAGCGGGTCCGGACAACCGGTCTCGCGGCTTCCCCGGTTGATGAGGGTCTTGCCGACCTCGACCGATCGTTGCTGTTCGACCAGCTCCACGTCGATCGGGACGCCTTGTTGCGCGTGATCCTCGATCGCCTGGGCGCCCGAGACGCGATCCGTCTCGATGAGGTCATCGCGTCCGCCCCACTCGAGCAGGGACTTGCTGAGCTGATCAGTTATCTCTCGATCGACGAGGACGATCTGTCGCTGGACTTCGAAGACAAGGAGCGCATGAGGGTGCAATGGGTGGCGGAGGGCGGCGATGACGGCGACGGACAAGATCGTGATCGCGGCGATCACGTCGAGCGGGTGGCGGATCTGCCGCTCGTGACCATCAGCCGAGCCCGGGACGTCGAGTCGTGACGTCGCTCGTGGATCCACCGACGGACACCTCCGGTGGTGCCCCGAACGAGCCGGATGAGCTCTCGCTCGTCGTCATCCAGTTGCTCAAGGGGCCGGTCTACCGCGAGGTCCACGAGAAGCTCTGGGAGCCGCTGGGTCGGCTGCGCCGCAGGGTGTCCGATCACGTCGCGGTGCTCGGCCTTCGCCTGGAGATCGACGAGACCGATGGGTTCGCCTACCTCCGAAGTCTGCGGGACGGCGAGAGCGAAATCGACTACCCGAGGCTCGTCGCTCGACACTCGCTGTCGTTCACCACCAGCCTCCTCATCGCCCTGCTGCGCAAGCGGCTCCTCGAGTTCGATACGTCGAGCACCGAGGCACGCCTCATCCTCAGCCGCGATCAGATCGTGGATCTCTACCGCGTGTACGCACCACCGGATCTGGACGACATCAAGCTCGCACGCCACGTCGACAACCATGTCAACCGGATCGTCGAGCTCGGCTTCCTCCACAAGCTTCGAGGATCCAGCGACCAGTTCGAGGTGCGACGGATCTTGCGAGCCTTCGTCGACGGGCAGTGGCTCTCGCAGTTCGACGAGCGCCTCGAGGCCTACATCGCCGGCGACGGTGCCTCGCGTGGACGAGGCGATGAACTGGAGGTCGACGATGCAGCCCGCGCCTGACCCCCGTCGGACCGACACGACCGACGACCAGCTCGGGGGAGGCGGCCACCGAGGTCCGGGGTGCCGACTCCAACGACTGGAGGTCTACAACTGGGGGACCTTCGATGGGGCGGTCTGGACCTTTGATGTCGATGGCGCGAACGCGCTGCTCACGGGTGACATCGGTTCGGGGAAGTCGACCCTCGTGGACGCGATCACCACCCTGCTCCTCCCAGCACACCGCGTCTCGTACAACAAGGCGGCCGGCGCCGATACCCGCGAGCGTGACCTTCGCTCCTACGTCCTCGGGCACTACAAGTCAGAGCACAACGAGGAGACAGGTGGCAGCCGTCCCGTCGGCCTTCGAGGACCGGAGAACTACTCGGTGCTGCTCGCGGTCTTCGCCCCAGGAGCAGGTGCAACAACCGGCTCAGATGGCGACGCATCCCATCCGGTCACCATCGCCCAGGTCTTTCGAGCACGCGAGGACGGTGGGCAGCCGGAGAGGTTCTTCGTCACCGGTGATGTCGAACTCGCCATTACCAAGAACTTCTTCCTCGAACCCGGAGACGGCTTCCGTGAGTTGAAGCGGCGTCTCCGCGACGCGGGTGCTGAGACCTTCGACGGGTTCCCCGAGTACGGACGATCCTTTCGCCGTCTCCTTGGGATCGAGTCGGATCAGGTACTCGAGCTCTTCCACCAGACGGTCTCGATGAAGGCCGTGGACAACCTCAACGCGTTCGTGCGCTCGCACATGCTCGAACCGCTCGACATGTCGACGCGGATCGGGCACCTCATCGGCCACTTCGACGATCTCACCCGAGCCCACGAAGCAGTGATTCGAGCGAGGCACCAACTGGAGTTGCTCGATCCGCTCGTCAAGGCTCTCGACGACTACGACGAGCTTGCGGGTCGCATCGAGGATCTTGACCAGCAGCGTCGCGCCGTGCCGTACTTCTTCGGCCAGCGCACCCACACGCTCCTGACATCGCAGATCGAAGCCATCGACGTGAGGCTGACCGAACTCGACGCCGGAATCAGCGAAGCTGACACGGCGATCGAGGGGCTGCGAGAACGAGAACAGCACCTCTCCATCGACATCGCGAGCAACGGTGGTGATCGTCTCGCGGTCATCGAGGCCGAACTCACCACGCTGCCCGACCGGCGAGATGAGCGCCAACGCTCGTTGGAGCGCTTCAACGCGCTGTTGACGCGCGTGGGACTCGACGGGTCCGGGCCGGTCTCCGACGCGCTGCGGTTCGCGGCGGCAACATCTCATATAGGCCGTCGGCGTGACGAGTTGGACGCGGAACTGGCCGGTCTCGACAACGAGGTCATCGAGTTGCGCTCGGAGCGCAAGCAGCTCGAGAAGGCTGCCGAGGCGGTGAACACCGAGCTGCGAAGTCTGGCGTCACGCCAGAGCAACCTGCCGGCGGAGAGCCTCGCGGTGAGAGACGTGATGTGTGCGGATCTCTCCCTGGATGTCGATCAGCTTCCGTTCGTCGGTGAGTTGCTCCAGGTGCGCGCCGATGCGGCCGCATGGGAAGGTGTGGCTGAGCGGGTGCTGCGGGGCTTCGCCACGTCGCTGCTGGTCCCCAACGACCAGTACGCGGCGGTGGCGTCGTGGATCAACGGACGGAACCTCGGCATCAGGTTCGTGTACTTCCGAGTTCCCGACCGCCTCGGGCGAACTCGAGACCTTGACCGAGTCGGCGTGCAGCGGATGCTTGCGGACCTCATCGAGATCAAACCCGAGAGCACGTTCGAACCGTGGCTGCGCAACGAGCTCGCCCGCCGAGCCGACCACGTCTGCGTCGACAGTACCCAGGAGTTCCCTCGTTACGACCGAGCGATCACCAGGGAGGGACAGGTCAAGTCTCGAGACCGGCACGAGAAGGATGATCGCTTCCGCATCGATGACCGTCGGCAGTACGTGTTGGGCTGGACGAACGCAGCGAAGGTCGACGCGCTCATCGCCCATGCCACCGACCTCAACGAGCGGATGGCCGACGTCGACCACCAGCTCTCGACTCCGAACGAACGTCGCATCGAGGTCCAGTCCCTGCTGAACGACCTTGCCGTCCTCACGGAGCGGGAGCGTTGGGAGGAGCTCGATTGGGCGACACTCGATGGACAGATCCGTGGCCTGGAAGAGGAACGGGAGCGCATCCGGTCGTCGTCAGATGCCCTGGCCTCGCTCACCCGCGAACGTGACGAAGCGGTCCAACAGCGCAAGGATCGCGAGGAACGCCGAAGTGGCCTGGAAGCCGAGCGAGGTGCCGAGCGGCTACGTCGCCAGCAGGCAGCGGGTCGGCTGGTCACCGTGAAGGGACTGCTCGCCGACGAACTCGCGCTTGAAGCGGTACGGCCCGTCTTCGACGATGTCGAGCGATCGGTGCCCTCCGAGGTCCGAGGGCACCTCTGGGACCTGGATCGCATCGACGTTGCGCAGTCAACGACTCGCGAGGCGATCGGCAGCGATAGGGAACGGGTCACCGCCCGACAGAACCAGGCGTCTCAGCGCGCTGTCGGGGTGATGCGCGGATTCCGGAATGTCTATGCGCGGGACGTCGACGAGCTCGACGACACCATGGCGTCTGCTCCCGAATATCGCGCACTGCGCGCTCGCATCGCCACCGACGACCTCCCCCGGTTCGAGGAGGAGTTCAAACGTTCGCTGCGCGAGAACACGATCAACGAGATCGCCGGACTCTCCGCCCAGCTCCAGAGCCAGGCCAACACAATTCGCGAACGCGTCGAGCGCATCAACTCCTCGCTCCATGCGATCGACTACCACGCTGGCCGATACATCCGCCTCGTCCCGGAGACGACGCCCAACACCGAGATCCGCCAGTTCCAGGACGACCTCCGAGCGTGCACCTCGAACATCACCTCAGGCGCCGGCGACGACCAGTACTCCGAGCAGCGGTTCCTCCAGGTGAAGGCCCTCGTCGACCGGTTCCGAGGCCGGGAAGGCAGCACCGACCAGGACCGGGCGTGGACACGCCGGGTCACCGACGTGCGTCAGTGGTACGTCTTCTCGGCGTCGGAGCGTTGGCGCGAAACCGACGAAGAGCACGAGAGCTACTCCGACTCATCAGGCAAGTCCGGAGGCCAGAAGGAGAAGCTCGCCTACACGATTCTCGCTGCATCGCTCGCCTACCAGTTCAAGCTCGACCGCGACGACGAGGGCAGGACCTTCCGCTTCGTCGTCATCGATGAGGCCTTCGGACGCGGGTCCGACGATTCCACCCGGTACGCCCTGCGACTCTTCAGCGAGCTCGGTTTGCAACTGCTCATCGTCACCCCGCTCCAGAAGATCCACGTCATCGAGCCCTACGTCGCATGCGTCGGCCTGGTGCAGAACCCCGACGGCAACCGATCACTGCTCCAACGGATCACCATCGAGGAGCACCGGGCAGCGCGCTCCTCCGCGGCCACGGCCTCACGTCGGAACACGCCGAGCTGATGGCAAGAGCGAGCGCCGACAGCGGCGGTGAGTTGACGCCCGACTGGACGACGGTCGCCGACCTCCTCGCAAAGCTGCACTCCCGGTGGGAACGAGGCACCTACCTCCGTGCGTACGCTCAGGGTTCGACGTTCGAACCCATCTCCCTGCCGATCCGAGCCCCGAAGACGGCGGATCTCACAGGCCAACTCGACGATGTCCGGGACTGGGCCCAACGATTCGACCGGGACAACCACACCGGAAGGGCGCGTCAGATCTTCGATCTCGACTCCCGTACCCTCAGAACCCGCACCATCGGCGATACCCAGGTGCCAGTTCGAGCCCACCTCAGGTCTTTCAGGCAGCTGCACGACGCGCTCGGGACGGGATCGGAGGTGGAGGCCCTCGATCGGGTGCTCGAGCTCACGAACGCTTGGGACGCCGACGAGAGCGCCCGCGCTGCGACTGCGAGCTGGATATCGGACCACCCTCTTGAGGCGCTCCAACATGCCGAAGCGTGGAGCAACCTTCTGTCAGTCGTCGGTTGGATCACCGACGACCACCATGACCGAGCGAACCTCGACCTGCGCCACCTCGATGTTCCCGGGGTCGACACCAAGTTCGTCGACCGGCACCGCAAGATCCTCGGTCGCCTTCTGGAACACATCGCACCCGACGATCAGATCGATCGCACGGCACGGACCTTCGCAGGCCGATTCGGCTTTCGCGAACGGGCAAGCTACGTGCGGCTCCGGCTTCTCGACTCACTGCCGGAGCTTCCGGCAGTGATCACCGAAGTCGAGCTGCGGGTCGATGAGCTTGCTGCGCTTCCGCTTTCGGTGACCACCGTGTTCATCGTCGAGAACCGTGCGAGCTACCTCGCGTTTCCCCCCGTGCCCAACGCAGTGGTGGTCTTCGGCGAAGGCTTCGGCGTCACGGTTCTGGACGCGATTCCATGGCTACGCGACCGCGAGCTCGTCTATTGGGGAGACATCGACACCCACGGATTCGCGATCCTCGACCGACTGCGGAAGCGCGTCCCCACCGTCACCTCGATCTTGATGGATCGCTCCACCCTCATCGATCACCTCGATCACGTCGTGGTCGAAGAGCGACCCACCGATGCGCTACTCGACGCGCTGACGGATCTCGAGGCGACCCTCTACCAAGATCTCATCGAGGACAGGTTCGGCCACCAGGTCCGGCTCGAACAGGAACGCGTCCGCTTTGCTGCGCTTCACCGGGCGCTCGCGCCTTGGACGGGCGAGGAGCCGAATCACTTGACGCACAGCGCCGACGCAGCGAGCGCGACCAATGCCGCCCACCTTCGTGACCACACTGCGGTGAGCCCGACGTGACCAAGAAGCGACACATCCGAGAAGGTGACCGGCTCGATGACGACGCGACCGTCGTCATCCGCGGTGGTGTCCTCGACGCTGTTGCCCTGCGGGCGGATGCCCAGCGCTATCACGACATCTATGGCGACTACGGGATCTCGGTGTTCGCAGCCCGTGACGCGACTGTGGACGAGCTGGCCCAGCAGACACCTCTGGTGCGGTTCGAGACCCTGACCCTGGTCCGCGTCGGCACCTTGCGCGCCGCCGGGTTCCGGCTCGACCCCACTGGTCGGAACGCACGGCACTTCACCGTGGTGTTCGAGGAGCTCGAAGCTGGCGTGGAGGGGCTCCTCTCCTGCGAGCACCTCAGCTGGATCAACCCGTACAATGACGGCTGACCCGATCGGGCAGGTGCACCATGGACGACCTTGATCTCGTAGCCGACCTGAACGCCCAGGACGACGATGGCCTCGGCTGGTCGACCCTCGCGGATGCGATCGCTCCCGATCGTGTCCGCCCCGGTGCGATGCTCCTCGCCGGCAACAGCCAGGCGCGAGCGGTCGTCCGCGTTGTCGCCGTCGACGACGACGGGCAGGTCCACTTCGCCATCCTCCCCGGATCGATCGCCAAGAACCGCCACCTTCTCGACCGCACGGTCGCATGAGACCGTCGACTTCTACACTCCCTTCTACACCGCGGGCTGGGATTGGCTGGTCCGCAGTGGTACGGACTGGCACGTC
>CAZGEF010000102.1:0-9448 GCA_964525005.1 uncultured Rhabdothermincola sp. | reverse complement strand
TCGACCAGTACTCGCTGCGCCTCGTGGCCACCCGCAAGCTCTACGACCAGGGCACGGCGGTCACCCAGTCGCCGTCGCTCGTCGGGTTGGCGCCCGGCTCGAAGGTCCGGGTGAACCCCTACGACTTCGAACGCCTCGGCGTGTCCGACGGCGCGCCCGTCGAGGTCACCTCACCCCGCGGCTCGGTCCGCGGCGAGATCGTCGCCGACGCCTCGGTGCCGCGCGGGTCCGCTGCGGTCGTCTTCAACCAGGCCACCTTCGGGGCCGGCATGCTCATCGACGCCGGAGCTCGGGTCAACGACGTGCGCATCGAGCGGGGTGACGTCTGATGACCACCGTGGTCGCCACGATCTTCGCCCTCGACCCGATGCTGGTCGACGTCGACTTCGTCGACGTGCTCATCGTCGTGCTCAAGGTGGTGTTGGCGTTCGTCTTCCTGCTCGTCGCCACCATGTTGATGATCTGGTTCGAGCGCAAGCTCGTCGGCGACATGCAGAACCGCATCGGGCCGAACCGGGCCGGTCCGTTCGGCATCCTCCAGAGCCTCGCCGACGGCGCCAAGTTCTTCTTCAAGGAGGACCTGATCCCGGACAAGGCGGAGCGCAAGGTCTTCATCCTCGCTCCGCTCCTGTCGGTGGTGCCGGCCTTCACCCTGTTCTGCATCATCCCGGTGGGCGGCGACTTCAACGACGGCAACGGCGGCCGGGTCGAGATCTTCGGTCACGAGACGCTGCTCCAGGTCGCCGATCCGCAGATCGGCATCCTGCTCGCCCTCGCGCTGTCGTCCATCGCCGTCTACGGCGTCATGCTCGCCGGCTGGTCGTCGGGCTCGAAGTACCCGCTGCTCGGCGCGGTGCGCGCCTCGGCCCAGATGATCAGCTACGAGGCGGCGATCGGTCTCACCGTCGCCATGGTCGTGCTCAAGACGGGAACCCTCTCCACCAACGGCATGGTGTCGGTCCAGGCCGGCGAAGGTCCGGGAGGCTGGCTGCCCAACTGGGCGATCCTGCTCACCCTGGTCCTGCCGTTCTTCGTCTTCATCATCTCGGCCACGGCCGAGCTGAACCGTCCGCCGTTCGACCTCGTCGAGGCCGAGCAGGAGCTCGTCGGCGGCTTCAACACCGAGTACAGCTCCATCCGGTTCGCCCTGTTCTTCGTGGCCGAGTTCATGAACGCGGTGACCATGTCGGCCATCATCGTCACCCTCTTCCTGGGTGGCCCTGCCGGTCCGGTCTACTTCGGGCCCGGGTGGCTGTGGGGCATGTTCTGGTTCTTCGTGAAGCTCTTCTGCTTCCTGTTCATGTTCGTGTGGATCCGAGCGACGCTTCCCCGGGTCCGCTACGACCAGCTCATGGACCTCGGCTGGAAGGTCCTCATCCCGCTGTCGATCGGTTGGTTCCTCCTCCTCGCCGCCTTCGGAGTGGCCAGCGAGCTCGACTGGAACCCCGTCATCGTCGGCATCGCGGCGGCGCTCGTGTTCCTCGTCGGCTTCTTGCTCATGAAGGGCGCGATCGCCTCGGGCAAGGCCAAGTCCGAGAGCCCAGATCCCGTCGGGAGGTTCGACTGATGGGTTACCTCGGAGGGTTCAAGATCCCGCTTCGTCAGATCGGCAAGGTCGTCACCGTGCCGTACCCGGAGCGCAAGGCGCCCAAGCCCGAGCGGCTGCACGGCCGCCACGTCCTCAACCGCTACGAGGACGGCATGGAGAAGTGCATCGGCTGCGAGCTGTGCGCCGGTGTCTGCCCGGCCCGTTGCATCTACGTGCGCGGCGCCGACAATCCGGCCGACGAGCCGGTGTCGCCCGGTGAGCGCTACGGGTTCGTCTACGAGATCAACTACCTGCGTTGCATCCACTGCGACATGTGCGTCGAGGCGTGCCCCACCGAGGCCATCACCGAGACGAAGCTCTTCGAGTTCTCCTTCACCTCACGGGCGGACGCGATCTACACGAAGGACGAGCTCGTCGTCGACGACGAAGGCCTACCCCAGCACCTGCCGTGGGAGGACTGGCGACCCGGTGAGGACCAGCACACCTCGGCGTGGATGCGGGCGACCGCGTCCGCCGGCGCCGCCGAGTTCGAGAACGAGGTCGCGTGGTCCGGCGAGCTCGGCTACGGCATCCGCGCCCCGGAGCTGGGCCAGGCGTTCGAGGATCGACCGGCGGAGTCCGACGACGATCACGGTCATGACGATCACGGTCATGACGATCACGGTCATGACGACGGACACGGGGGTCACTGAACGATGGTCGAGAACATCGTCTTCGCGGTCTGTGCCGTCATCGCCCTCGCGGGCGCGTTCGGCGTGGTCATCTCCCGCAACCCGGTGCACTCGGCGCTGAGCCTGGTCGCCACGCTCTTCGCCATCGCGGTGCTGTTCCTCAACCTCGAGGCCTACCTGCTCGCCGCGGTCCAGGTCATCGTCTACACGGGTGCGATCGTGGTGCTCATCTTGTTCGTGATGATGCTGCTCGGCGTCGACACCGACGACGACCTCGACACCGAGCCCATCGTCGGCCAACGGGCGCTCGCCGCCATCTCCTGCTTCGCGGTGGTCGGGTCGATCCTCGCGGTCATCATCTTCGACCGTTCGAACCTGGTCACCGGGGCGAGATCCTCGCTCGAGGCACTTGCGACCGACATCCCCGACATCACCCAGATCGGCCAGCAGCTGTTCACCACCTATGTCTTCGCGCTCGAGGCGACGGCTGCGCTGCTCACCATCGCCGTCGTCGGAGCCGTGGTCATGGCCCGCCGTCGCTCCGATGTCGGTGTCCTCCCGGACCCCGACGAGGCGATGCCCGAGCCCGACGACCACATCTACGTCGCGGTGCCCATCGACGTCGAACCGGGCCACGAGCCCCGCCCCGCCCCGTCGGCGGAAGATGCCGAGGGCTCGACGGACGACGGGTCCGCGGGGGAGGCCGGCTCATGATCAACTCGAACCTCGCCAACCTCCACCTCGCGCTCTCGGCGATGCTGTTCGGCATCGGTGCCTACGGGTTGCTCGTCCGCCGCAACCCACTCGTGATGATCATGTGCATCGAGCTCATGCTCAACGCGGTCAACCTCACGTTCGTCACGTTCGGCCGCATGCTGGACGACACCGCTGGGCAGGTCATCGTGTTCTTCGTTCTGGTCGTCGCGGCCGCTGAGGTCGTCGTCGGCCTGGGCATCGTCGTCGCCCTGTTCCGCCGCAGGCCGGGTGCCACGGCCGATGATCTCCGGGTCCTGAAGGGGTAGCGGCACACATGGACAACGTGGTCTGGCTCATCCCTGCTCTGCCCCTGGTCGGGTTCGTCGTGCTGCTGTGCTTCGGCACGCGCCTGGGCGAGCCGGTGGCCGGCTGGCTCGGCACCCTCGCCGTGTTCGGCGCGTTCGTCGCCGCGGTCGTCAGCTTCGTCTGGCTCCACGACCAGCCGGACAACACGGCCACCGAGACCCTGTTCACGTGGATCCCCGCCGGGGACTTCCAGGTGGGTGTCGGCTACCTGTTCGATCCGCTGTCGAGCGCCATGATCCTGTTCATCACGGGCATCGGCACCCTGATCCACCTGTACTCGATCGGGTACATGCACGGAGATCCCCGGTTCTCCAAGTTCTTCCTGTACCTGAACCTGTTCCTCTTCTCGATGATCATGCTGGTGCTGGGCGACAACCTGCTCCTCACCTTCCTCGGGTGGGAGGGCGTGGGCACCTGCTCCTACTTCCTCATCTCGTTTTGGTTCGAGAAGCCCGAGAACGCCAGCGCGGGCAAGAAGGCCTTCGTCACCAACCGCATCGGTGACTGGGGCTTCATGGTCGGGATGTTCGCCGTGTTCTTCACGTTCGGCACGATCACCTACACCCAGTTCCTGCCGGTCGCGGCCGGTGCCGCGGCGTCGACGGCCACGTTCATCATGGTGATGCTGTTCATCGGTGCCATCGGCAAGTCGGCCCAGATCCCGCTGTTCGTGTGGCTGCCCGACGCCATGGCCGGCCCCACCCCGGTGTCCGCCCTCATCCACGCCGCCACCATGGTGACCGCCGGCGTCTACCTCATGTGCCGCATGAACCCGATGCTCGCCGCGTCGTGGGACTGGATGCCGCAGGTCATCGGCTGGGTCGGTGCGATCACGGCGCTCGTCGCGGCGACCATCGCCATGGCCCAGGTCGACATCAAGAAGGCGCTCGCCTACTCCACCATCAGCCAGCTCGGCTACATGTTCCTCGCCGTCGGCGTCGGCGCCTACTGGGTGGCGATCTTCCACATGATCACGCATGCCTTCTTCAAGGCGTGCCTGTTCCTCGGCTCCGGATCGGTCATCCACGGCATGCACGAGGAGCAGGACATGCGCCGCATGGGCGGGCTCAAGAAGTACCTGCCCTACACGTGCTGGACCTTCGTCATCTCGTGGCTCGCCATCGCCGGGGTGCCGCCGTTGTCGGGCTTCTTCTCGAAGGACGAGATCCTCACCTACGCCTTCCAGGAGAACAAGGTCCTGTACGGCATCGGCATGGTCACCGCGTTGCTCACCGCGTACTACATGAGCCGGGTCACCTTCCGGACGTTCTTCGGCAAGGAGCACTGGCAGACCTACGCCAACGCCGGCGAGCACAACGCGGCGGTCGAGGCCGCCGAGCAGACCGACGCGCAGGTCGAGGCCGCCCAGCAGGCGGAAGCCTCGGTGCTCCTCGCCTCCGGTGGCCCGGGCCACCCGGGCGGTCCGGGCTACGCCATCGACGTGGACGCGTCGGCGT
This sequence comes from uncultured Rhabdothermincola sp., assembly GCA_964525005.1. GTDB lineage: Bacteria > Actinomycetota > Acidimicrobiia > Acidimicrobiales > Acidimicrobilacustridaceae > CAZALT01. The sequence goes on along the minus strand of CAZGEF010000102.1, from coordinate 4,709 downwards.
ACCCCGACCCGCCGCACAACGAGCACATCGGACCCGACTTCAAGCCGCACGAGTCGGTGTGGACGATGACGGTGCCGCTGGTCATCCTCGCCTTCTTCGCCGCGACCGCCGGTCTCTTGAACCTGCCGTTCCCCTCGAGCATGCACTTCCTCGAGAGCTGGCTCGAACCGGTCTTCGAGACGAGCTCGACCCACCTCCACCTGAGCACGACCAACATCGTGATCCTGCTGGTCGTGTCGACGATCGTGGCGCTGGCGGGCATCGCGATCGCGTGGGCGGGTTGGCTCCGGCACAGCTTCGACCCCCGGGTGATCGAGCCGAAGTTCTTCGCCTGGGCCTGGTTCTACGACTGGGCGATCGCCCGGTTCATGGGCGGACCGGGCCGCGAAGGGTTCTCCGCCACGGCCAAGTTCGACGCCCTCGCCATCGACGGTGCCGTCAACGGCGTGGGTCGCATCAGCCGGTACTCCGGCGTCATCCTCCACCACCTGCAGAACGGCTATGTGCGCCTCTATGCCCTCATGATCACCATCGGTGCCGTGGCGCTGATCGCCTACATGTTCAGCCGCATCCTGGGGTTCAGCTCGTGAGCGCGGCGGTGTTCGCCTCCGAGGCCGCCCACGGCCCGGCCACGTTCCCGGTGCTGCCGGCGATGGTGCTGCTGCCGATCATCGGCACCGTGGTCATCGCCGTCATCCCCAAGTCGCGGCCGGACCTCCACCGTCTCGTGTCCATCCTCACCGGTGTGCTCGTGGCGGCCTTCGCCCTCTACGTGCTCGTGCAGTTCCAGTCAGGCGATCCGGGCTTCCAGTTCGTGGTGTCCCAGGACTGGGTGCAGTCGTTGGACATCAAGTTCATCCTCGGGATCGATGGCATCTCGCTCTTCTTGGTGGTGCTCACCGCCATCCTCTTCCCGATCGCGCTCTTCGCGGCCAAGCCCGAGCACGACGAGAAGGGGTACTACCTCTGGATCACCCTGCTCGAGGCGGGGTGCATCGGCGTGTTCCTCGCGCTCGACCTGTTCCTGTTCTTCATCATGTTCGAGCTCACCATCGTGCCGCTCTACTTCCTCATCGGGCGGTGGGGCCACGGTCGCCGGGTCTACGCCGCGACGAAGTTCTTCCTCTTCACGATGTTCGGCTCGGCGTTCATGCTCGTGTCCATCGTGGTGCTGGCCGTCACGGCCAAGGCGGGCGTCGACGGCGGGATCAGCTTCGATCTCCAGCGCGTCGTCACCTCCGACAACATCGACTCGGGCCTCGCTCGCTGGCTCTTCCTCGGCTTCGCCGTCGCCTTCGCGGTGAAGACGCCGATCTTCCCGTTCCACACCTGGCTGCCTGACGCCCACACCGAGGCGCCGACGGCGGGCTCGGTCGACCTCGCCGGCGTGCTGCTGAAGCTCGGTACCTACGGTTTCCTGCGCTACGGGCTGTGGCTGTTCCCCGAGGCGTCGGTGGAGCTCGGCTGGATCTTCCTGACGCTCGGCGTCGTCGGCATCATCTACGGCGGCATCGTCGCCGCCATGCAGCGCAACATGAAGCGGCTGGTGGCGTACTCGTCGGTGGCGCACATGGGCTTCGCCATCGTCGGTCTGTTCGCGCTCACCTCCGAGTCGTTGCAGGGCGCGGTCATGGTGATGATCAACCACGGCATCACCACCGGTGCGTTGTTCATCCTCCTCGGCTGGCTCTACAAGCGCCGCCACACCTACCAGATCAGCCAGCTCAAGGGTCTCCAGAAGGTCGCCCCCTGGTTCGCCGGAGCGTTCATGATCTCGATGCTCGCGTCGATCGGCGTCCCGGGGCTCAACGGCTTCGTCGGCGAGTTCCTCGTGCTCGTCGGCACGTTCGTCTCGCACCGGTGGTGGGCCGTCGTGGCCGCCACGGGGGTCATCATCGCCGCGCTCTACATGTTGTGGGCCTACCAGCGCTCGTTCCACGGCGAGCCCGACGAGGCGAATCGCAGCTTCCCCGAGCTCACGCTGACCGAGAAGCTCACGATCCTGCCGCTCATCGGGCTCATGGTGTTCATCGGCATCTACCCCAAGCCGATGCTCGATCGCATCCAGCCGTCGGTCGACGCCCTGCTCGTCCACGTCGAGTGCAGCGTCGACGACTGGGAGATCCCCCAGACCGAAGCCGGTTCCGGCCTCGACCGCGACGCCATCGCCGCGGCGGCCGAGGCGCACCACGGCGAGTCGGGTGACGACGGCCACGCCGGGTCCGGGCCGGGCGAGGACGTCGAGCACGCAGCCGACGAACACGAGGTCGCAGCCGGTGGGGTCCGGGATCGCATCCAGGTCGATGCCTCGCGGCTGACCAGCGACGACGTCGTCGCCCTCGACGACCAGAAGCGCTGCGGCGATCGGTTCGTCGGCCAGGCCGACGACGCCGAGTCCGAGCACGGCCACGCCGGCGAGGACGACCACGACTCCGAAGTCTCGGGCACGAGCGGAGAGGAGGCGGGTCAGTGATCTTCCAGGACTCCGACCTCTTGATCTCGCCGGCCCCGATCTCCGCTGATCCGGCCGCGGCCGCCCAGGTGATCCCGGCTCCCACCATCGAGTGGGTCGGGCTCCTGCCGGTGCTCATCGTGGGCGTCGGCGCGCTGGTGCTGCTCACGGTCTGCTCGCTGCTGCGCGGCCGCAAGCCGTTCAAGGGCTTCTACGCCCTCTACACGGTGCTCGTCTCCGTCGCAGCGATCGTCGCCGTGCTGCCCACCTGGGCTCGGGTCCAGGGCTGGTCGTCCATCTTGTGGATCGACGTCACGAACCCCAGCGGCACCGGGGGGTACAGCACGGTCGCCGGCGCGGTCGGCATCGACGGCTTCACGTGCTTCATGACCGTAGCGATCCTGTCGGCGGTGCTCGTCACCGCCCTGCTGGCGAGCGCCTACCTGCGCCGCGAGGACATGGACGGCCCCGAGTTCTACGTGCTGGTCATGCTGTCGGCCTTCGGCGGCATCCTCATGGCGATGGCGAACGACCTCGTCGTGGTGTTCATCGGACTCGAGACGCTGTCGTTGGCGGTGTACATCCTGACCGCCATGAACCTGCGGCGCGTTGAGTCGCAGGAGGGTGGGCTCAAGTACTTCATCCTCGGCGGCTTCTCCTCGGCGTTCTTCCTGTACGGCATCGCGCTCGTCTACGGCGCGACGGGCACGACGAGCCTCATCGGCATCAAGGACTTCCTTGCCGGGAACTTCCTCACGTCGAACGCGCTGCTGCTCATCGGCCTGGCGCTGCTGCTCGTGGGCTTCGCCTTCAAGGTCGGCGCCGTGCCGTTCCACTCGTGGAGCCCCGACGCGTACGATGGCGGCCCCACGCCGTCGGTGGCCTTCATGGCATCGGCCGTCAAGGTCGCTGCACTCGCCGGTCTCGTGCGGGTGTTCATGGTGGCCTTCGAGAGCTACCGCGCCGACTGGCAGCCGCTCATCTACGTGCTGGCCATCCTGTCGCTGGTGCTCGGTGCGCTGTTCGCCATCGTGCAGACCAACGTGAAGCGCATGATGGCGTACTCGTCCATCAGCCACGCCGGGTTCATCCTCATGGCGGTCGAGTCGGCGTCGTCGCTCGGCATCTCGGCCGTGCTCTTCTACAGCGCGGCCTACGTCTTCATGGTGGCCGGGTCGTTCGGCATCATCTCGCTCGTCAGCCGCAAGGGCGACGGCAACAATTCGATCGACGACTACCGGGGACTGGCCGGGACGAACCCGGGCCTGGCACTGGTGTTCTCGATCTTCCTCCTGGCCCAGGCCGGCATCCCGTTCACCTCGGGCTTCTTCGCCAAGTTCTATGCGATCGAGGCCGCGGTCGACGCGTCGTCGTGGCCGCTCGCCATCATCGCCATGGTCTCGGCGGTCATCGCGGCGTTCCTGTACCTGCGCCTCATCATCGCCATGTACATGTCGGGCGACGACCACGGCGAGATCGTGTCGGGCACCGGTGCGGAGAGGGCCGGTGCCGTCAAGGTGCCGTTCAGCGCCGGCCTCGCCATCGCGCTGTGCCTCGTGGCCACCATGGTCATGGGCATCCTCCCCGACACGGTCCTCGACCCGGCGACCAAGGCCGTCCCCGTCCTGGTGAAGGTGCCCGCCGCGCAGGACTCTCCGTCGCTCGAGGACCTCCTCGCCGGCCACGGCGGCTGAGCCTTCCGCCTGGCCTGGCAGGGCCAACGCCGCCAGCAGGTCCCGGCCGACCCGGCAGCGAGCGCAGCGGCGCCAACGCAGAGATCGACGCGATCACCCGGGTGAGCCGGCTCGACCTCGTCGTCGGGCCGAACGGAGCGGGAAAGAGCGCGTACGTCGAGCTCGTCCTCGAACCCGTCGTGCCCGTCCCGAGATCGTCGCCCTGTTCTCCCAGGGCTTGTGCATCGGTTCGCCCCGCTGGCCTCACGTGGGCGCCCGAGGTGCTGGTCGACCGCTGGCCTCCGCACCGCTCGGCCGCCGAACCGAAGGACCGACCTGAACCGGGTGGTTTCGGGGTTTCACTTCCGGGCGTGGTAAGACAACGGAGCACCCGTGCACGGTCCTGGAGGGCATCGTGGCGCGGGTGCCCGGATCGTCGTCGTTCCGTCCGCGATCTGGTCTGGAAAGCCGCCGTCGAGCGCCCTTTTCGGGCGTTTCTCACCCCTGATCGTGCACGTGGCCGATTTCCTGCCTTGTGCGCCGTTTCACTAGTGTCGGAGACCGATGTCTGACTACTCGGAGTT
>CAZGEF010000101.1:6907-9502 GCA_964525005.1 uncultured Rhabdothermincola sp. | reverse complement strand
GTCGTCCACATCGGTGAACGGCGTGACCCTACCGAGCGCGCTCCTCGACGTCGTGGCGACCGGACGACGTGGCGACCGGGCGAGCGCACTCCTCGACGTCGTGACGACCGGATGACCGGATGACCGGACCACGTGGCGACCGGGCGACGGGAGGTCAGGCGAGCTCGACGAGGTCGAGCATCTCCTCGCTGAAGTAGTCGAGCGTGCCGTCGGGCATGAGCAGCGCCCGATCGGGCTTGAGCGCCTGGACGAACTCCACGTCGTGGCTCACCAGGATCATCGTGCCCTTCCAGCTGGCCAGCGCCCGGCCGATGGCTGTGCGCGATCCGGGGTCGAGGTTGTTGGTCGGCTCATCGAGGAGCAGGAGGTTGTGGTCGCCGCACACGAGCTGAGCCAGCGCGAGCTTGGTCTTCTCGCCACCCGACAGCGTCGATGCGTTCTGGTGCACCTTGGCCCCGGCGATGCCGAACATGCCCATCAGCGCACGCAGCTGCTCGTCGCCCTGCCCGGACGAGCCCCGCATGTGGTCGAGCAGGCTCTCGCCGTCACGGATGCCCTCGTGCTCCTGCGCGAAGTACCCGATGCTGGCGCGATCGTCGAGCCCGAACTCGCCGATGTCGGCATCGAGGCGCCCGGCGAGGATCTTGAGCAGGGTGGTCTTGCCCGCGCCGTTGAGGCCCATGATGAGCAGACGCTCGCCTCGTCCGACGTCGAAGGAGACATCCTCGAACACGTCGACCTGACCGTAGGCCTTCCACAGCCCCTCGGCCTCGAGCACCGTACGACCGCAGGGCGGCGGCTCGGGCAACCGGACGTTCAACGTGCGCTTCTTGGTCGGCGCGTCGACCTGCTCGGCGACGATGCGCTCGGCCCGCTGGTCGAGCGCCTTGGCCACACGGGCCCGCTTCGCCGACTGGCCACGCATGGAGTCGGCCTTCTGGGAGAGGCGGGTGATCTCCTTCGCCTGGCGACCGGCCACCGCCGCCAGCCGCTCCTCGTCGAGCTCTCGAGCGGCGACGTACTGCGTGTACGTGCCGCGGTACTCCACGATCTTGCCCGAAGCCTCCTCGCCGTCACGGTCGAGGTGGATGACCCGGGTGATGGCTTCGTCGAGCAGACCGAGGTCGTGGCTGATCACGACGAGCGCTCCACGGAAGTTGCGCATGTAGCTGAGCAACCAGTCGCGGGCGTCGGCGTCGAGGTGGTTGGTCGGCTCATCGAGCAGCAGCAGCTCACTGCCGGCGAACAGGATCCGCGCGAGCTCGAGCCGGCGGCGTTGCCCACCGGAGAGGTTGCCGACGGTGAGGTCGAGACGGCTGGGATCGAGCCCGAGTCCGCTCACCAACCGGTGGACCTCGCCCTCGGCGGCGTAGCCCCCGAGGCGCTCGAAGTCCTCCTGCGCCGCCGAGAACCGCTCGATGTTCTCGGTGGACGGGTCTTCCTCCAGCTTGATCTGGAGCTTGTCGAGCCGCGTCTGGGCCACGTCGAGACCCCGACCGGACAGGACGTGGTTGAGGCAGCGGGTGTCGTCAGGAACGGCGTCGGAGCGCGGGTCCTGTGACAGGTAGCCCGTGGCCTCGGCCCGCTCGACCGTGCCCGACTTGGGGTTGGTGGCGCCGCCGAGCACCCGGAACAGGGTGGTCTTGCCCGCACCGTTGCGACCCACGAGACCGACCTTGTCGCCGGGCCGGACGTCGAACGACACATCGGTGACGATGGTCTTGGCTGCGATCTCGACGGTGAGGTGCCGCACCGTGAGGGACATCGCCGATCAGCTTAGAGCCTGCACGACAGGGCTCCCCACGCGGAGAACCGTGCCACGCGACACGTCCACCCAGCGAACTGGCAGGCCAGGTCCGTCGTATCCGACGGGCCTTCCCTGCCAGTTCGTCTGTGGCGAACAGTTCAGGCGCGGTCGAGGCGGGATCGGAGCTCGACGAGGACCTCGGCGCCGACGATGTCGGACAGCTCGTCGGCGAGCGACTCGACGACCGGCCGGTCGCCCACATAGGCCCGCTCCCCCTCCGTGCAGCACCACGCCATCTCGTCGCCGACCTCTCCCCAGTCCCGGCGGGTCCACCGGCGTACCGTCGCCATCTCGGTGTCGGCGTCCACCGGCTCCCAGTCGACCATGATCGGCAGCTGCCAGCACACCGACGGCTTCCAGTCGACCGGGGACTCGCCCGCGTCGAGCGCCGCGAGGTGCAGCGCGCACCCCCCGCCGCCCGGGAAGCCCGCACGGTTGAGGAAGATGCACGCTTCGTCGACCACCCGCGTGTTGGTCCGATCGTCCTGGTACACCCCACCCGATGCGGCCTCGGCGTGGAACTGGAAGAGGTGCTCGGGGATCATCGCCGCCATCGCGCCGACCATCCGGGCCTCGTCGAGACCGTCGAGGTTCGCCCCGATGCTGCAGCACCCCTGCTCGAGCTCCTCCGCGGGGTGGTCGAGGATCCCCACACATCCCCGTCCCCAGATGCACGTCCAGTTCGACGTCAAGAACGCGTGGTCGAACCGCCAGATCGTGTCGCCGGCATCGATCTCGACGTAGTCGGGGTCCATGCCCACAGCGTAGGAGGGCCTCGGGCTCCGGCA
>CAZGEF010000101.1:0-6807 GCA_964525005.1 uncultured Rhabdothermincola sp. | reverse complement strand
GTCCGGCAGTCCGGCAGTCCGGCAGTCCGGCAGTCCGGCAGTCCGGCAGTCCGGCAGTCCGGCGATAGCGTGGCAGGGCTGTGACCGCGAACGACGCATCCGACCAGGCCCACGCCACGGGCCCGACTCCCGATCCCACCGGACCCCGCCTCGACGACCACGACGAGCCGTCCAGCCGCAATTGGTGGATCGCGCTCGGCGTCGCGGTCGTCTTCCTCGTCGGCGCCGTCGGCTACGTCGTCGGCACCCGGCTCACCGAGCAGTCACGGGAGCTGAACACCGCCGATGTGGGCTTCCTCCAGGACATGATCGACCACCACGACCAAGCGGTGACCCTCGGCATCCTCGGCAACGAGCGGGCCTCGGACCCCAACGTCCGCCACTTCGCGCTCGAGGCGATCATCTTCCAGCGCTTCCAGATCGGCCAGATGACCGAGCTGCTCGCCAACGACGGGCTCGGTCGAGGCGACGACGACCGCGAAGCCATGGCCTGGATGGACATGAGCTCGACGGTCGAGGCGATGCCCGGCATGGCGACCGAGGAGCAGATCGCCCAGCTCAGCGACGCCGACCCCGAGGAAGCCAACCGCCTGTTCCTCGAGCTCATGCAGGAGCACCACCTGGGAGGGCTCCACATGGCCCGGTACGTCCAGGAGCACGGCAGCAGCCCGCGGGTCAGAACCCTCGCTGCGCAGATGGAGCGCCAGCAACAGGCCGAGGTCGCCGAGTACCGGGCGCTCCAGGAGAAGCTCGGTTACACCTGAGGCCGTCGCGATCGCCAGGCTGCGAGATCGCCGACTGCCGGCCGATCAGTCCCTGGTGAACAGCAGCTGCATCTCGAGCGTGATGTCGTCGGCGAGCGAGGCCACGATCGGCGCCGTCGGCTTCTCGATGCCGAAGTCGTCGAAGGTGAACTGGGTCGAGCCGTAGACGGCGATGGTGCCCTGGTCGAGCACACCGTCGAGCGCGACCGTGACCGGCTTGGTCACACCTTTGACCGTCAGCTCGCCCACCGCCTCGACGTGGATCTCCTCGCCGTCGGCCGCGCCGGCGCCGAGGTCGACGGGTTCGGTGAGGGTGAAGGTCGCCGTCGGGAACTGATCGGTGTCGAGCGCCGAGTGCATACGGCTGTCGCGCTGCGATCGATCGGTCGTCAGCGTCGAGAGGTCGGCGGTGAAGGTGGCCGCGGTGAGCGTCGAGCCCTCGATGGTGATGGTGCCGTCGACATCGCCCGTCCGTCCCACCGCGGTGGTCGATCCGATGCCGGCGAGCTCCTCGTCGACCCGGAAGCCGACGAACGTGCCTGTCGCTGACTGGAAGTCGAAGTCGCCGGTCGCGGTGTCGACCGTCCAGGTTCCGGAGATGCCGTCCGATCCCGGTTCGGCCGGCTCGACCGATCCCGCCGAGCCGCTCGCCGTCGTCGTTGTGATGGACTCGCGCGCCGCGTCGAGGCTCCCCCTCTCGGGGGCGTCGTCCCTGAGGAACAGGAACCAGCCCCCCAGGACCAGCACCACCGCCAGCACGCCGACAGGAATCGCTATCTTCACCCAGGTCTTCATGGCGCCACACCCTACGGAAGCGGCCCGGGCATCACACGGGAAACCGGTGAGGATCCGGTGTGAAGACCGGGGCATCGGCCCGCTGGCAGATCAGCCAGCCAACAGAACAGCCAGCCAACAGAACAGGCAGCCAACAGAACAGGCAGCCAACAGATCAGGACGGGTCGGAGCGCCCGAGGAACTCCCCGTTGCGCAGCACGGTGACGGGTCCGTCCTCGCTGACGACGATGATCGTGGCCGTCGGGTCGTCGTAGCTGTAGCGGCGGGCCGACGTGTGGCGCATCCCCCGGAACCCCTCGACACCTGCCTCGGCCGCCGCGCTCGGGACCAACCGCACCCCGAGGTGCCGGAGGACGCCGTCGGCATCGAAGATCGCCGCGCCGTCGACCTGACCCAGCACGTGGCGGAACGGGGCGAGGTCGGACGGGTTCGTGATGCGCAGCGGCGGCGGTGTCGGAAGCCGTGCTTCGATCGACGCCGGAGCATCGCCGGTGGGTCGGTACACGAAGAGCGCCCCGATGCCCCGGGCGCCCAGGTCGTGCACCGCGAACTCGAGCAGCTGGGTGATCACCTGGCGATCGCCCAGGCCGATGCATGCCTGCAGCGAATCGATCCACGCTCCCACCGGCGGCTCGGCATGCCAGGCGAGCCCGTCCCACCGGAGCACGCCGTTCGGGCCGGCGATGCGCACCGAGCCCGACGGGTGACGTTGGACCATCGTGGCGCCGGTCGCCGCCGACAGCACGACCAGGTCCCGTTCCGAACCGGCCGGCCGATCGAAGACGGCCAGCCCTCCCGCACCGTCGTGCTGACGAACGAGCCAGCTCGACAGGCCGTCGGCGAAGCGACGGGCGGCGGCGAGCGGATAGCGAGCCGTCGGGCGGTAGGAGATGGACAGGTTCGTGGGTGCCTCCCACGTGGTGTGGCGAACCGTCGGCCCGACGATCGCACCGAAGCTGGGGATGCGCCGCTCGAAGACCGCCGGGTGCAGGGCGTAGTCGATCTCGGAGAACAGGACTTCGAGCTGGTCCTCGGGGCTGGTGGAGACGAACCCCTCCTCCTCGAGCTCCTCGCGGAGGCGACGGATCCGACGCTCGGTCCGGACGCGCTGCTGAGCGGGATCGACGTGCACGATCGCACGCTACTGCGGCACTCGACGGGCCAGCGGCGTCGGCTCCCCCGCTGGGAGGGGTCGGCTCGTGCCGCCGTGCAGGTCAGTCCTCGTCGGCCTCGGCAGGCTCGCCCGTGTCGAGCGCGGCGTTGATGCGCTCCATCACCGCATCGGTGTCGATGCTCCACGACACCGACAGCTCGGAGACGAGGATGTGCTCGGCCGCGGTCTGCATGGACTTCTCGGCGGTCGAGAGCGTGCCGCTCTTCTCGCGGTTGGCCAGGTTGCGGACCACCTCGGCGCACTCGTAGATGTCGCCCGACTTGAGCTTCTCCTGGTGGTTCTTGAACCGCCGGGACCAGTTCGCCGGCACACGGACGTTGGTGGTGGCGAGCACGGCGAGCACCTCGTCGGCCTCGTCGGGCGAGATCGGGTCGCGCACGCCGAGGTCGGCGGCGCGGTCCTCGGGCACGGAGACCTTCATGTCACCGCTGGTGCCGTAGCCGCGGGCGGGAACGACCAGATCGAGGTAGACCACCGGCTCACCATCGATCTCGCGGGTGGAGCGACCCACGATCTCCGCGGTCCCATGAGCGGGGTAGATCACTCTGCTACCGATCTTGTACGCCAACGTGCACTCCTCAACTCTTGCGGACTTGCCCTGTTGCGGATTGGCCATCGTGCCAGATGCCCGCACGGATTCCCGATTCGCGGCCCCGTGACCGGTGCCACCCTGGCGGCGACCACCGGCGTCACCGAGAGGCGGCGCTCAACTCTAGGGCCCTATCGGCCGGGATCCACCGGAGGTGAGGCACTCGATCCGATGCCCCGCCCGTCGCGGGGCGATCCACCGGAGCGTGCGAGGACGAGGGCAAGCGTGGGTAGCGTGGCCGGGCCGATGGACACGAGCAACCTCCTCACCGTGCCCCAGGGCAGCTTCGAACTCCGGCGTCTCCACCACGCACCGACCAGCCCCCTGCGGGCGTGGGACGCGGCGGACGCCTACGCCCTCAGCCACCTCGCCGAGCTCGAACGAGCCGGCCTCGACCTGCCCGGACGGTCGATCACGACGGTGAACGACGCGCACGGAGCCCTCACGGTCGCCCTCGCCGACCATCGCCCGGTGGCGCTCTCGGACTCGTTCGTGAGCTGGGCGGCGACGGTCGCCAACCTCGAGCGCGACGACGCACGGCGGGGCTCGCCCGACCAGATCCGACCGCTCACCTCGCGCCGGATGTTCTGCTCCCCCGACGGCGGGCGCGGCCTCGTCACGGCGGGTGCGCTCCCGCCCGTCATCGACGTCGCGATCGTCAAGGTCCCCAAGACGCTCGGCCTGCTCGACCTCGAGCTCGGGACCCTCGCTCCCCGGCTGGCCCCGGATGCCGTGGTGATCGGCGCCGGGATGGCCCGCCACATCCACGCCTCGACCCTCCAGCTCTTCGAGCGGCACATCGGGCCGACGACCACGTCGCTCGCTCACCGCAAGGCCCGGCTCGTCCACGCCGCACCCCCTCAGGCATCGCCCCGCGCCGAAGCGGTGGGCACCCGACCGCGACACCCCGCGGGAGCGAACCCGACCGGCGTCGACTCGGTCGACACGGGCGGGCCCAGCCTCCCCACCGGGCCCGGGGCCTGGAGCCGCTACGCGCTGCCCGGGTCGGGGGCCACCGTCATCAGCGGTCCCGGCGTCTTCGCCGAAGGCAAGCTCGACATCGGTACGCGCCTGCTGGTCGAGCACCTCGCGTCGAGGCCACCGGGCGACGCGGCGGTCGACGTGATCGATCTGGGATGTGGCGACGGCGCGGTCGGGATCTCGATCCTGCTGGCCGGTCCGAACGCCCGGGTCACCTTCGTCGACGAATCGACCGTGGCGCTCCGGTCGGCGCAGGCGTCGGTGCAGGCGAACGACGACGCGACCCGAACGCTGCGGGCCCGGAGCCACTTCCTCCTCGGCGATGCCCTCGACGCCGTCCTGCCGTTCACCGACGCATCCGGTTGGTCGGCTCATGAGGTCGCCGGTGCCGAGCCGTGCAGTCCGGCCTCGGCCGACCTCGTGGTGATCAACCCGCCCTTCCACGACGACCATGCCGTCGGCGATGCCATCGCGTGGCGGATGCTCACCGGCGCTCAGCGGGTGCTCCGACCCGGCGGCGAGGTGCTCGTGGTCGGCAATCGCCACCTCGGTTACCACGCCAAGCTCGCTCGGCTCTTCGGCGACGCCACGGTGGTCGCCTCGAACCCCAAGTTCGTGGTCCTGTCCGCCCGTCGCTGAACGGGATCGTGTCACGCCGGATCGGCGGTCGTCAGATCTCGGCCAGGACGGCGCCGACCCGCGATGGGCTCCGCGGCGAGGCGTTCCTTCGACTTGGCGATCCGGGCGTCGTAGGGGCGACAGGCGTCACACCGACACGAGCCCGCCGAAGGTGGCCCCGGACGCCGGCCGCCCTATCGTGGAGAACTGCCCAAAACCCGAGTCGTACGTCGCGGTCCCAACCCGGACCAGCAGGAGTCCGCCTCAACCCGGAGACCCTGATGAACGACAACCTCTCCGACGCGTCCACCGACGCGTCACCCAGCCAGCCGGCCGAACCGCTGACCGACCAGCCGGCCGAACCGCTGACCGACCAGCCAGCCGAACCGCTGACCGGATCGGCACCCGAACCACCGGCATCGGTCGACCCGGGCGCACCCGGCTTCGCCGATCTCGGCCTGAAGCCCTCCATCGTCGACGCGCTCACCGAGCTCGGCTACGAGGAACCCACCCCCATCCAGCGCGAGACCATCCCGGTGCTGCTCGGCGGACGCGACCTCCTCGGGCAGGCCGCGACGGGCACGGGCAAGACGGCGTCGTTCGCCCTGCCCATCCTCGAGCAGCTCAGCGACACACCGCGCGCCGATCGCAACGGTCCGATCGCGCTCGTGCTCGTGCCCACCCGCGAGCTCGCCGTGCAGGTCTCCGAAGCCACCTACAAGTACGGGCGTGGCATCGGCGCGCGGGTCGTGCCCGTCTACGGCGGCCAGCACATCGGTCGGCAGCTCGAGCTGCTGCGCCGGGGCGCCGACGTCGTCGTCGCCACGCCCGGTCGCGCCGTCGACCACATCAAGCGGGGGTCCCTCCCCCTCGACGCCATCGACATCGTCGTGCTCGACGAGGCCGACGAGATGCTCGACATGGGCTTCGCCGAGGACCTCGACGCCATCCTCCAGGCCACCCCTGCCGACCGTCAGACGGTCCTCTTCTCGGCCACCATGCCCAAGCGCATCGACGCCATCGCTCGCCGCCACCAGCACGACCCGGTCCGGGTCGAGATCGGTGCCGGCTCCACCAAGAAGGGCGCCGCGCCGCAGGTCGCCCAACGCGCCTACATCGTCAACCGCGCTCAGAAACCCGCCGCCCTGGGCCGCATCCTCGACGTCGAGTCGCCGCTGTCCACCATCGTGTTCTGTCGCACCCGCATCGAGGTCGACTCGCTGGCCGAGACGCTCAACGGCCGTGGCTACCGCTCCGAGGCTCTGCACGGCGGCATGAGCCAGGAGCAGCGTGACCGGGCCATGGGCCGACTCAAGAACGGCACCGCCGACCTGCTCATCGCGACCGACGTCGCCGCCCGTGGCCTCGACATCGATCAGCTCACCCACGTCGTCAACTACGACGTGCCGTCGGCCCCCGAGGCCTACGTCCACCGCATCGGCCGTGTCGGCCGAGCGGGTCGCGAGGGGGTGGCCATCACCATCGCCGAGCCCCGCGAGCAGCACCTGCTGCGCAACATCGAGCGGTACACGAAGCAGGCCGTCGAGGTCGTCGACGTCCCGTCCGTCGCCGACCTGCGCGCCCGTCGGCTCGAGCTCACCGCCACCACCATCCGCGAGTCGCTGGCCGCCGGCGACCTCGACCGGTTCCTCCCGCTCCTCGCCGAGCTCACCGTCGACGTCGACGTCCGCGAGGTCGCCCTTGCGGCGTTGCGCCTCGTGCACCAGGCATCGGGAGACGATGCCGACGAGGTGCACATCCCGCCCGTCGCCACCCGCCCGCCGAAGAAGGGCAAGAAGTTCGACAAACCCGGCAAGTCAGGCAAGTTCGACAAGTCAGGCAAGTTCGACAAGTCAGGCAAGTTCGACAAGTCAGGCAAGTTCGAC
>CAZGEF010000100.1:0-9562 GCA_964525005.1 uncultured Rhabdothermincola sp. | reverse complement strand
CAGAGGCTGGTAAACCAACCAACCGAGTCTCCACCAGACCCAGGGCGGTTCAGTCAGGAAGGTTGTGTAACCGGCGCGGCACTGGTCAGCCGCCTGCTCCCGTAGTCGGCGAAGAGATGACCTGGCGGTGCAGTGGGGCACTGGCCGCTCGGACCTGATCTGGTGCGGCCGAGTGTTCCGCCAGTGACCAGCGGGTCGGCTGTCCGTGGCCTCCGGGCATGGTTCGCCTTGGCGCGGAGTTACGGACGACGGGCTTGGGCGCCGCTGGTGGTCAGGTCGATTCGAGGGGTGCGCCGTCCCAGGTATTGACGCACACGACTTCGTCGATTGACTTGCGGGGAGCGGGGCGGAAGTAGGTGCCGGGCTTCAGGCGAGCCACCGGGAGAAGGCATGCCTGTACGTGGGTTTCGGGGATGCCGAGCAGCTCTCGTACGGCCGATTCGCGCAGGAGGTGCATCGTGGTGATGCAGGTGCCGTACCCGCGTTGGTGAAGAGCGAGCTGGAAGTTCCACACGGCGGGGAAGATCGAGCCATACAGCGTGGCGTGTTGGAACGACTCGTCGTCGTCGAAGCGGGGGAGATAGGGCTCGTAGCACGGGATCACGTGCAGGGGGACCTGGGCGAGGTTCTCGACGAGCCACTCGGTCGAAGCCATCACTCGACCGATCTCGCCATGGTCGGCGAGGAGATCTCCGACCATGTTTCCGCCCGTCATCGTGAGATAGGCGTCGAGGTACAGCTCGGCGAGCTGTTCGCGGGTGTCCTCGTCCGAGATCACGAGCCAACGCCAAGACTGGTTGTTCGTGCCATTGGCGGCGTGGAGGCCGGTGTCGAGGGCGGCCCGGACCTCACCGATGTCGATCGGGGCGTCGAGGTCCAAGGTTCGTCGCGCGGATCTTGTGGCGGTGAGCAGGTGTTCGATGTCCATCGTCATCGGTTCTGGTCCTCTCGGGCATCCAGGATCGCTTTGGATCGCTGGTGCACACCGTCTGGGGCGCGGTTCGTGGGCAGGGTGATCTTGAGTCCCTCGATTAGTGATCGCAGTCCGATGGCGAACCTGTCGGTCGTGGTCGTGTCGCTCGTTGGTGTGGTGCTGGCGTACCCGGTGACGTAGGTGAACAGTGCGACGAAGCAGGTTTCGGTGTCGTCGGGTGCGAAGCCGCCGTCGCGGAGCATGTCGAACACGGCGTTGGCGAGGCGGGTTGCTTCGTGTCCGAGCGCGCCGCCGTGGAGCAGTGACATGGCGTTGGCTTGGAGATCCTCGCTTCCGTCGGCGAGGGAGGGTCGTTCGACGAGGATCCGTCGGGCATCGCAGAGCATGATCTCGAGTCGGTGTTCCCAGGTGCCGTCGTCGGGGTTCGGGACGGCGACCTCGCTGAGGATGCGGTCGATGACGAGGGCTTCGAGGGTGGCCTTGTTCGGGACGTAGCCGTAGATCGTCATCGGGGGCACGCCGAGTTGTCGGGCCACGGCTCGCATCGAGAGACGTGCGATGCCCGACTCGCGTGCGAGTGCCAAGGCCGCGTCGATGACCTCAGCCTCGGTGAGCACACGAGGTCGACCCGGGCCCTGCTCGGGACGAGCCTGCTTGGGGTCGGCCGATCGGGCTCCTCGTTCAGCGGGTGGGTTCATCGGGACGGGCAGGCTCTTACGGCGCGGGTGTGAGGGTGAGGGGGAGTGCGGTGAGGCGCCGGACCATGAGGCTGCGATGGTGCTCGATGCCGGCGTCGGATTCGACGGCGAAGCTCTCGGTGAGGGCGAGAAGACGCTCGAAGGTGACGCGGGCTTCCATGCGGGCCAAGGGAGCGCCGACGCAGAGATGAAGACCCCATCCGAAGCCGACGTGTTGACGCGGATTGGGTCGGTCGATGTCGATCTGCGCGCCGCCGAGTTCGTCGGAGCGGTTTGCTGCGGGCCAGGCGAGCACGAGTCTCGATCCGGCCGGCAGGCTTACGCCACCGAGTGTGGTGTCGGTGACGACGCGGCGGTAGTGGCCTCGAAAGGGTGACTCGACCCGGCAGGCTTCCTCGACGAACGCGGGGATCAGCGTCGGGTCGGACCGGAGTCGATCCTGGAGGTCGCGGTCTTCGGCGAGCAGGCGGACGCCGGCGCCGAGGAGGCTGGTGGTCGATTCGCCTCCGGCGGCGAGCAGCGTGGCAAGGATCCCGAAGACCTCCAAGTCGTCGAGCTCGCCATAGCCCGCGGCGTGGGCGCACAGGCCGATCACCGTCGACGGGTCCGGATCCGGTGAAGCCTGTGCAGCGGTGTACGCCTCAAGGGCAGGCCCGAACTCGACCAACTTCGCGTGGAGGGCGGGGAGGTCGTCTTCGGTGGCGAACCCGCCGATGAGCTCCACCGACGCGTAACCCTGCTCCTTCAGGACATCGGCTTCGCTGTCGTCGATTCCGAGGAGGCGGGTGACCATCAGCATGGGCAGCGGCTCGGCGATCTCGCTCATCCACTCGACGCTGCCCGTGGCCAATGCTCCCGCGAGCGCATCGTCGATCAGCTGTCGGAACTCTGCTTCTCGGGCTTTGATCGCGGTGGCCGACAGGATCCGGGTGAGCAGGCCGCGGTGGCGTGCGTGATCGGGGGGATCCGCCGTGGCGAGCACGCCGAACGCATCGGCGTCGTTGCCTGGCTCACCGATCGCCGGGCGCAGGCCACCGCGACCATCGGCACCCCTGAACAGGAACTCACCGGTTCGGCTCGAGAACCGAACAGGATCGGCAACGACCTCTTTGATCAGGTCGAGCCGCGTCACCAAGAACGCGTCAGTCTCGTGAACCCGATGCACGGGGTCACCCTCACGCAGCTCAGCGAAGTACGCGTGGGGACACTCGACGACCGCATCCTCGAACAACCGATCGTGTTCTGCCACGTGGTACCCCCTTGAAATGGTTTTCGTACTTTAGACGAATAAGCGCGCCCGGCGTCGTGCCGGTGCCCGCGTCGGCCTCACTAAACACGATCCCACCAGGCAGAGAGGTGCCGGCCACATTCGATGGCGCGCGTCACTGACGCGCGTTACTGTCCGGCTAGTGAGCGAAACGACGGAACTCGATCGCAAAGGAACTTCCGCCGGCAACCGCCGTGATGCACAGCGGGAGGTGACGAGGGCTCGGCTGTTCGACGAGACGATCCGGGAGTTTCAAAAGACCGGTTTCGCCGATACCGAGGTCGCCGTGATCACCGAGCGGGTTGGTGTGTCCCGGGGTGCGTTCTACGTCTACTTCGCCGGCAAGGACGCCGTCTTGTCCGAGCTGTTGCTGCGTGAGGAGCATCGCATCACAGTTAAGGCTCGGCCGCTCGTCGAGCAGGGTCGACCCGTCGCCGACGTGCTCGGCGCGATCGTCGACGCGGTCTTCGATGCTGAGCGTCGCTTGGGGCGCCGGCTCGTGCAAGACCTGTGCGGAGCGCAGTTCCGCCCCGAGCTGGTCCAGGCGAACAGCGAGCAGGACCATCCTGTGTTGAGCGTCGTGATCGACGCCTTCGCCGCGCAGGCCCAGACCGATGATGCCGGCGACCGGGCGGTCGTGTTCCTCACGAGCCTGTTCGGCCTGCTTGCCACCGCCGACGGATCCCGACGCCAACGGCGCAGCCAACTGGACCTGCTCGTCGACCTCGTTTCCGGAGGATCTTCCCGATGACCGACCTATTCGACACGATCGATCTGATCGATCCCGCCGTCTACGACAACGGCTTCCCCCACGAGATCTTCACGCGGCTGCGCGCCGAAGCGCCCGTGGTTTGGTACCCCTTTGACGACCGTGTGCCAGAAAGCCGGGAGCCGGGCATCTGGATCCTCTCTCGCCACGATGACGTGGAGCGGGTCAATCGTGACGCCGAGCGGTTCAGTGCCTTCGACGGTCCCTCGCTGGCCTACGTGCCTGAGATGCAGGGCACCATGCTCATCAGCATGGACGGCCGCGAGCACGTGAGGCAGCGCCGGCTCATCAGCGCGGGGTTCACCCCGAAGATGATCTCCCAGCTCGAGGAACGGTGCCGGACCTGGGCGGGACGGCTCATCGACGCCGCGCTCGAGCGCGAACGGATCGACTTCGTGGCCGACCTCGCCTACCAGCTGCCGATGCACATGATCGCCGACATCGTCGGCATCCCCGAACAAGACCGGGACTGGCTTTTCAGGACCACGAGCACCTTCCTCACCGCATGTGACCCCAACAGCGGCGTGACCCCGGAAGTAGCACTGTCCTGTCAGATCGAGATGTTCGAGTACGGCCAGGAGCTGAGCCGATCCAAGCGAGAGAATCCGACCGACGACGTGTGGACGATCCTGTCGACCGTAGAGCTCGACGGTGATCGCCTCGACGGCGTCGAGCTCGACCTGTTCTTCATGCTGCTCACCGCAGCCGGCAGCGAGACGACCCGCAACGCACTCTCTGCGGGAATCCCGGCGCTCGTGGACCGCGCCGATCAGCTCGAACAACTTCGATCGGATCCCTCGCTGATGAAAGGGACGGTTGACGAGATCCTGCGGTGGAGCTCACCGATCTCGTACTTCTCCCGGCGCGCCAACGTCGACGTCGAGATCCGCGGTGTGACCATCAAGGCCGGCGACCGAGTCACGATCTGGTACGCATCAGCGAACCGCGACGAGGCCGTCTTCGACGACCCCTTCACTTTCGACATCGAGCGCAAGCCAAACCCCTACGTGTCCTTCGGCGGCGGCGGCCCCCACTACTGCCTCGGTGCGAACCTCGCCAAGCTCGAGATCGCGATCATGCTCGACGAGCTGCTCCGCAGGACCACCGAGATCGAAGTGCTCGGATCGCCCGTGTGGCAGTCGTTGACGATCATCAACCCCATCCTCCTGGCTACCAAGGAACTCCCCGTTCGACTCTCCTGAGGACCCGCGGGCGAGATCCGTGGACCAACGCTCGCTGTCGAGCGGGCTTTCCTGTGCAAACGATCTGATGAACGAATGACCATCCCGCACACTGCGATCCGGAAGCATGCGGACGAGGGTCCACTGGTCGTGCTCGTCCACGGCGCGGGCCACACGTCATCGGTTTGGACCGACACGCAGGCGGCGATGTCGGCGCCCACGCTCGCCGTGAACATGCCAGGTCGCGCCGATCGACCGGCAGAGCTCGTCTCAGTGACACCGAGCAAGGCGGCTTCGTCAATCGCGCGAGACATCGAAGCCGCGACCGCCTCAGATCTGGTCCTCGTCGGGCATTCGGTAGGCGCGATCGTGCTTCCCCTCGTCGCTGCCGAACTCCTCTCCCGCGTCCGACACCTCGTCTTCGTCGCCGGCATCACCGTCGCGGACGGGCACATCCCAATCGATCAGTACCTGCCGGAACGCGCCTCGGCGGCACGAGCGGCTCTGTCCCAGCTTCGAGAAGACCATGCCGGAGCAACGCTGGAGGAGCTGGACGCACGAACCTCGTCATCGATCGACTCGATCAACCTCTCCTCGCACGCCATGCAGTGGTCGGCCATACCGCCGTCGCTTCCTCGCACCTACATCCGATGCCTTCGCGATCCGATCCAACCATCGTGGATGCAGGATCTCTTCATCCAGGGATGCCAGGCGAATGACGTCCTCGAGGTCGACGCGGGGCACACCCCCGCCCTCGACGCGCCCACCGAGCTCGGTCGACTGCTGGACACAATCGCATCGCAGTACTCCGATGTCTGAATGTCGCCGTCCCTCGCCCGGGGATGACCACGCGGTTGAGGCAGCTTGGGTCGACGATCGCTTGGGATCGCCCTCGAGCGATTGCACTCGAGCAAGAGCACGGCGAGGGCTCGGCGTACCTCGTCGAGCCAGGACGACTCGTTGCGGGGCGCTGGGGAGTAAGGGTTGCCTCGAGCTGGTGGACTGTGGCGAGGGTGCGGTCCTGGTCGGCGGTCCGGATGTCGAGGCCGGCCTGTTGCGTGGCGGTGAGCTTGCTCGCTCCTTCTTTGGGGGTCATGGCTGGCGATCCGGGGTATGGAGGGTGAGGCCGATGCCGGGTTGGTGGTCGACGAAGCCGAGCCGTCGGTAGGTGGCTTCGCCGGCCTCGGTGGCATGGAGCTGGATCGTGATCGCGCCTCGTTGGGTGAGTGCTTCGATGAGCGATTCGACCACCTGGTGGCCGATTCCCTGACGCCGCCACGGTTCGCTGGTGGTGAGTGAGTCGATGTAGCCGGTCAGTCCGGTGGGGTTGGTTGGGCTTGGCAGCCAGCGACGCAACGCGGCGATACCGCCGGCGACGATCGTGCCGTCGGCGGTCTCGGCGACGGCGCCAAGGAGGTCGCCAACGCTGAAGCCGTCGATGAGGAGTTGGCGGCAGGCGCCCTGCCACACGACATCGGCACCGTCCGAGTCAGATCCGGCGTCGTCGAACAGCAGCGTTCGCAGCTGGACCAGGGCATCGATGTCGGCGATCGTTGCCGGCCGGACCTTCACCGCTGTGTTGTCCGTTTGGGTAGCGCCTGCTGCAGAGGTCACGGTTCGCGCTCCATTGCTCAGCGGCTCGCTCGTGAGCTGGCTTCGAGATCGGCGATCTGTGTCGAGACCGGCGACGGTCGGCCAGATCGGCGACGTGTTCTGAAGGGCCAATCTGTGGCGGCTCGAGCGGCGGTGCCGCCGTCGGACCGGGCGGCCCGAACCAGGCCTCATGGTCTGACTAGGTGACCGTTCGTTGATCGAGTTGGCCCTGGAGTTCGATGACCTTCGCCTCCAGCATTCGCACGTCAGCCTCGAGGGCCAGGATCCTGCGGATGCCCGGGAGCGTGAACCCGTCACCGGCCATCGACGAGATCCGTTGGACGGTCAGCACCTCCGCTTGGCTGTAGCGGCGCTGACCGCCCTTGGAGCGGGCCGGTTGCACGACGTCTTCGGTGTCGAGTCGCCGGACGAACGCGGGTTGTACGCCCAGCATCTCGGCGACCTGACCCACGCTGAAAAGTGGGGCGTGCTCGTCGTCGAAGGCGAAGGTCATCGGGAACTCATTGGTCGTTGGAGGCGCCCGCGAGTTGGCGATCGCCGGGCGAGTCCGAGCCTTGCTCGCTGGCCGAGGACTTTGACGTCACGTCGATGACCGGTTGGCTCGATTCGCTTCGAACGGCAACCCGACGGGGCTTGGCCTTCTCGGCGATAGGGATTCGCAGGCGCAACACGCCGTTCTCATAGGAGGCGTCGAGCTGTTCGGGATCCAGCGCGTCGCCCAAGAACAGCTGGCGGCTGAACCGCCCGGCCTGTCGCTCGGCGATCAATAGCTCACGACCGTTGTCGCCGGTGGAGGAGCGCTGGGCCTCGACCGTCAACACGTTGCGCTCGACCGTCAGGTCGATGCTGTCCGGCTCGACGCCGGGTAGGTCGATGAGTGCGACGAACTCGTCGCCGTCTCGGTACGCGTCGATCGGCATGGCCACCGGTCGAGCCGCGGTGCCGAACATCTGGCTGGTCAGGCGGTCGAGGTCACGGAACGGATCGGTACGCATGAGCATCGGAGGCTCCTTTCCAAGCGGATGTTGGCTTCGATCAACTTGTAACTCTGACACCCAAAACTGTCAAGTGGAGTTGTAGGTATTGGTCCCGCCGGTCGCCGTTGACGACGACACCAACCATCGGTCCGTACCGCTCTGTGAGAGCATGCGTCGTGCACGACGAGCGACCATCCGACGTGCTCGGCGCCCTTGTCGAGGGAGCGCACCTCGCGGTCCCCGACGACGTCGTGGGGATGCTGGCCGGCCACGGCTTGTCGATCGGCATCTCCGACGTCGGCCTCTACCTGGTCGATCTCGAACAGCGAAGCCTTCGTCCTGTTCCCAACCCCACCGGCCCCGCTCGGGAGCCCGTCGACATCGACGCGACGCTCGCGGGGCGGTGCTTCCGCTACGTCGAGATCCAATGGACCGATACTCCAGATGCTCACCAGCGGGGGTGGGTTCCTATCGTCGACGGAACCGAACGCATCGGTGTGCTCGAAGTCGTCGTTGCGGCTGGCTCATCACGGCCGACGAACGTGCAGCTCGATGCCTTCGCCGGGCTCGTGGCCGAGCTGATCACCACCAAGACCTCCTACGGGGATCTCTTCAAGAAGGTCAGGCGGACACGACCCCTGTCCCAGTCAGCCGAACTGCTGTGGCAGCTGCTCCCGCCTCTGACTCTCGCCAGTAGGGAGCTGGTGATCACCGCGATGCTCGCGCCTCCTTACGACTTGGGTGGCGACGTCTTCGACTACGCAGTCAGTGCGAAGGACGCGCACCTCGCCATCTTCGATGCCATGGGCCACGGTCTCGGATCGGGCCTTCTCGCCACCGTTGCACTCGCCGCCTACCGCAACACCCGCCGGTCCGACGGCTCGCTCAGCGACTCGGTACTGGCTATCGACCGCGCCATCGCCGACATCTACGAAGACAGCTCGTTCGTCACCGGCGTCATCTCCGAGCTCGATCCCGCAACCGGGCACCTCCACTACTGCGTCGCTGGCCATCCCGCCCCGCTCCTGTTGCGCAACGGACAGGTCGTCAAGGAGCTCGGGCACGGCACCGCTGGACCGCCACTTGGTCTTCGCATGGGACCATGGACGGTGAACGAAGAAGCGCTCGAACCACGCGATCGGGTCATCTTCTTCACCGACGGCGTCACCGAGGCACGCGACGAGCACGGCGAGTTCCTCGGCGAGGCCCGACTCGTCGACTTCATCGTCGAAGCCAGCGGAACCGGATCGCCACCACCCGAGACGCTGCGCCGTCTCCTGCAAAGCATCCTGCGCTACCAGGGCGGCGACCTCCAAGATGACGCGACGGTCGTCATGCTGGAGTGGCACGGGCCGGGCCCCAAGCAGATGATGATCACCTCACAATCCAACATCTGACGGACTCACCGTTTACGAGCGACCCATCAAAGCGTGCTCGATGAGTTGCCCAGGCCGGTGGCGCTTCGGCGTCGGGGA
The DNA here is from genome assembly GCA_964525005.1 of uncultured Rhabdothermincola sp. Taxonomy (GTDB): domain Bacteria; phylum Actinomycetota; class Acidimicrobiia; order Acidimicrobiales; family Acidimicrobilacustridaceae; genus CAZALT01. The sequence continues at coordinate 647 of CAZGEF010000100.1, read as the reverse complement.
CCCTCGTTACCGCCACTGCCGCAGAACTGAATTCCGGACTCCGCGCGAGCGTTGGGCCCTGGTAGCTACTACTCGCGTGACGCGAACGGGGTGACCATCCCGTCGGCCCGGCGGCTTGCGATCGGTCCCGGCAGAAACCACCGTTCGAGCCTGGTGCTGCTCATACTCAGGTGTTGAATGTGGGCTGGTCGGTCGGGCTGATCCGGACCGAGGAAGAATTCCGGTCGGCACGCATGGGTACCCCGGGCGCCCGCCGGGGTGCCCGACTCTCTCGTCGTCATTGTCCCGATCGGCCTGCTCGAGCGAGAGTTGCCTACAGAATCGGCAGAGGTGGTCACTCCTGGAGAGCGTGGCGTGCCGTGAAGGTGATGATCCGGTGCCATGCGTCGTCGCAGGCGTCTTGCCATTCGCCGAAGGCGTGGTCGAAGAAGGAGTGCGGTGCACCCTCGTATGTGATCATCTCGTAGTCGGCGCCCACGTCTGCCAAACCTCGGTCGAGATCGTGAAAGTCCTGTTGTGGGGTGGCCGCGTCGTCGCCGGCGACAAGGGCCAAGAGGGGGAGGTGCACTTTGTCGAGTACCTCGGTGACCGGTCTAGGACTGTGCTGAGCAATCGACTTTGGTGGCCTGGGTCGGGATGAGCCGTGG
>CAZGEF010000099.1:0-9669 GCA_964525005.1 uncultured Rhabdothermincola sp. | reverse complement strand
GCAGGCGTCCTAGGCCGCTGGACGATGGGGGCCTACCGACCCCCGAAGGGGCCGGGGCAGCGTACCAGTCCGCCTTCGGGGCCCCGCAAAGGCAACAGCGACGCCAGAAGCCGGTCGGCAGCGACGGGTCGGGGCCGATCCTGGCGTCGGGCAGCCCTCCCTCGGCGCCGTTGGTGCCGCGTGTCGCTGCGTTAGGTTGACCACCCACCCACCCACCCCCCGACGAGGCGGGCCGCTCGGCGCGCCGATCAGTCACGCTGTGCCGGAGCCGCGTCCGATGTCGAACCCCACCGATCCGTCGCAGTTGCCGGGAGCGACACCGTCCTGGCCTGTTCCCGGTACGGGATCTGAGACCCCCTGGGATCCGTCTCGGGCACCCGTCCCCGGCGGTGCACCAGGTGGCGGCCCTGCACTCGGGCCGCAGTCGTCGCCGACGAAGCCACGCCATCCCGACGCGGGCATGCGCGCCGCGGTGGCCGCGGGCCTCGCCGTCTTCACCGTCATCGTGCTGATCGCGGGGATCACCGGCGTGAGCGTGGTCGACGAGGCGCTGCACCCCGACCGGTGGGACCCGCGCGTGGCCGACCTCGCCGAGTTCGTCGAGGACGAACGCGGCCTGCGCTTCGATCGCCCCGTCTTCGTCGACTTCCTCGGCGAGGAGGAGTTCCGCCTCCAGGTCACGAGCGAGGACGCCGACCTCACCGAGGAGGATCGGGCCGAGATCGAGGATGCGACCGCCGAGCTCCGTGCCCTCGGCCTCGTCGAGGGCGACTTCGACCTGTTCGGTGAGAGCAACGCCATCAGCGGCGGCTCGATACTGGCGTACTACAACCCCGAGACCGAGCGGATCACGGTGCGCGGCACCGAGCTGTCGCCGTACCTCCGGGGGACCATCGTCCATGAGCTGACCCATGCGCTCCAGGATCAGCACTTCGACCTCGAGGCGCTCCAGGAGGAGGTCGGTCCCGATGGCGACTTCCGGTTCCGTTCCGTGGTCGAGGGCGATGCGGTCAAGGTCGGGCAGGCCTACTACGACCAGCTCTCCGACAAGGACAAGGACGCCTATGACGACGAGGAGCAGGCCGCGCAGGCCGGTGGCCTCGACGGCGAGGAGGTCGACGACGCCCGACCCGACTACGCACCGGTCCTCGCGGCGTTCATGGGTGCCCCCTATTCCATCGGTCCCGGGTTCGTCTCGGTGCTGAGCGCGGTCGACGGCAACTCGGGGATCGACGAGGCGCTCACCGACCTGCCGCGGAGCGAGGCGGCGATCTTCGACCCGACCCTCTACTTCGACGACGTCGAACCCCTCGATGTCGATGTACCGGAGCCTGCCGACGGCACCGAGGCGCTCGACAGCGGTTCGTTCGGCGCTCTGGCCTGGTACGTGGTGCTCAGCGCCCGCATCGACGAGCACGCCGCGCTCGAGTTCGTCGATGCCTGGCGGGGAGACAGCTACCTCACCTATCGGGACGGCGACGAGGTCTGCGTCCGTGCCCGCTACCGGGCTGGCACCGACACCGACCTCGACCGCGGCCGCGATGCCCTCGAGGAATGGGTGGAGGCCATGCCGGTGGGCTCGGCCGAGGTCACCGACGTCGACCGCGAGACCGTCGAGCTGCGATCGTGCGATCCCGGCACCGAGGCATCGGTGACGACCGCCAACGACGTCTCCAGGGCCCTCACCTTGCCTGCGGTCCGCTTGGTCCTCGTCGCTCAGACCCTGTCAGAGGGCGGCGTCGAGCTCGACACGGCGTGGTGCTTCGCCGACGCGATCGTGGACGGCCTCAGCCTCGAGCAGCTCCAGAGCGACAAGCCGACACCCGAGATCCAGGCGGCGGTCATGGATGCCCGGACGACGTGCCGCAACTGATCGGTCGATCAGCTCGTCGTGCGGGGCGTGCGCACGTCGCGCCTGCCGTGCGCCCGGTCCCGACCGGGCGCGAGCGTCATCGGTCGGCGAGACGGATGCCGTAGACGAGACGAGCGAGCAGGATCCCGAGGAACTCGTAGACCTGCCAGGCGAGGCGGTTCGGGTCGTCGGGGTCGAGCTCGCCGAGGTCGTCCTCCTCGCACACGTCGAGGCGGGTGCCGAGGACCAGGCGCACCGCGTTGATCGCGACCATCCACTGATCGAGGTCGTCGCGATCGACGACATCGAGATCGACCGTGGCGACCACCCGTTCCAGGGCGGCGATCCGCCGGTCGGTGAGCTCCCCGCGCGTCATCTGATCGTAGAACTGCTGCTGCTCGGCATCATCGGGATGAGCGGTGGGGTACAGGCGTCGGAACGACCCGTCGTCGGGGTCGGCCGACAGCTCGTCGCGCAACTCGGTGCACACCTGGGCGAGGAGCCTGCGCTGCACGCCGTCGAGCACGATCCGGAAGGTGCCGTCGGGAAACGGGATCGCGGCCATCGAGGGGTGCCGTCTCAGTCCTGCTGCATGGTGGCCCACAGGCCGTGCTCGTGCAGGCGGAACACGTCGATCTCGGCCTTGTCCCGGGTACCGCTCGACACGACGGCGCGTCCCTTCTCGTGGACGTCGAGCATCATCTGCTCCGCCTTCTCGTGGCTGTAGCCGAACAGCTTCTGCAGCACGAAGGTGACGTAGTCCATGAGGTTGATGGGGTCGTTCCACACGAGGACGATCCACGGCGTGTCGGTGTCGACGACCTCGTCGATGTCCGGATCCTTGACCCCGACCGGCTCGCCGATGGACATCTGAGGCGTCAGGCGTGCGGTCGCGCGTCGCCTCAGGGGAGGTGTCGTCGCGGTCATGAGCTGATTCTGGTCCCCGCGCCGGGAGATGGGAACACCCCTGTGCCGGAGATCGGGCTCACGGGCTCACGGGCGCGGGTTGCTCGACCGGACCGACCTGGTCGGGATCGGCCCGTTCGGCGTCGAGCGCGGGACGTTCGAACAGCCCGAGGTGCAGACGGAGAACCGCGACCCACACGACGACGCTGCCGAGCACGTGGAGGCCGACGAGCCAGGCGGGGACTCCGGTGATGTACTGGATGTAGCCGATCGCGCCCTGGACGAGCACGGCGCCCACGACGAACGCGCCGCGGGAGCGGACTCGGGCGGTGGTGCCGGAGCGGTACACGACGGCGAGGGTCGCGACGAGCAGTGCGAGGAGGATCCAGGCGAGCACGGCATGGATGCGCACGACCTCGGTGATCTCGAAGGTGAGGCGTTCGACGTGCTCGTCGCCGCCGTGCGGTCCGGTGCCGGTGACCACGGTGCCGGCGACGAGCACGGCGGTGGCGGCCGCCACCGAGCCGCGGCCCAGCCAGACACCGGCTGACGAGGTGATCGGCGCGGCGCGCCCGGCGCCCTCCGACGCCCGTTGCCAGAGCACGGTGGCGTTCCACATGAGCACCATCGAGAGCAGGAAGTGGGCCATGACGACCGGCGGCGTGAGCTCGTGCTTCACGACGACGGCGCCGAGGAGCGCCTGGGCGAACACGCCGGCGACGAGGCCGAGCGACCAGTAGAGGAGGTCGGCCCGCCGGGGGACGCGGGCGATCGAGCCGAGCACCGCGAGCACCACGGCGACGGAGACCACCCCGGTGAAGAGGCGATTCCCGAACTCGACCCATTCGTGGAAGTCGGCGCTCGCCACCAGGCGATCCTCGCTGCAGTTGGGCCAGTCGGAGCACCCGAGGCCGGAACCCGTGAGGCGCACGGCCGCTCCGGTGACGATGATGGTGCCCAGCGCGACGAGTGCGAAGGTGACGATCCGGCGGTACGCAGAGGGCGAGACCGGGGGGAGGCGCACGACCCGATGCTACGGCCGCACGGAACGGTCCCCAAACCGCGGGGCCGAGGCACGGGCTCGCCTGCGGGCCTGCATCGAGTCGTCCGGCCGCCGCTGCCACGGTGGCCGGTGGATTGTCCACGCCTGGGCGGAGGGACCTATTCTCGGAGCCGCTATGGCCACCATCGCCGCCCCACCGGTAGCCCAGAGCTGGCAGACGACCGCGCTCGGATACCTGGCGCTCACCAAGCCGCGGATCATCGAGCTGCTGCTCGTCACGACGGTCCCGGTCATGGTCGTCGCCGAGCAGGGTCTCCCGTCGCTGTGGCTCGTCTTCGCCACCGTCCTGGGTGGCTCGCTCGCGGCGGGCGGTGCCAACGCCATCAACATGTACGTCGATCGCGACATCGACGCCCTCATGACCCGGACCCAGGACCGGCCGCTGGTCACCGGCGTCATGTCACCCCGCGATGCGCTGGCCTTCGCCGTCAACATCGAGGCGTTCGCCTTCATCTGGTTGACGTTGACCGTCAACCTTCTCAGCGCCGTGCTGGCGCTGGCCGCCTGCCTGTTCTACGTGTTCGTCTACACGCTCTGGCTCAAGCGCAACTACCGCAGCAACATCGTCATCGGTGGAGCGGCCGGAGCGGTGCCCGTGCTCATCGGCTGGTCGGCCGTCACCAACTCGCTCGGCTGGGCGCCGGTCGTGCTCTTCGCCATCATCTTCTTCTGGACGCCGCCCCACTTCTGGGCCCTCGCCATCCGCTACAAGGACGACTACACGGTGGCGTCGGTGCCCATGCTCCCCTCGGTGGCGACCATGCGCGAGGTCGCTCGCCAGATCGTCGCCTACGCAGTTCTCGTGTTCGCCCTCACCCTCGTCCTGGCCCCCGTGGCCGATCTCGGGGTCATCTACGTGGTGGCCGCGCTGGTGCTGGGCGCGGTCTGGGTGGGCATGTCGATCGACGTGCTCCGGTCCCCGACCGAGAAGCGGGCGATGCGCCTGTTCGGCTACTCGATCACCTACATCACCCTGCTGTTCGCGGCCATGGCTGCGGACGTCCTCGTGCGGTTCGGAGTGTGAGCGTGCCGTTTTCTCTGGGTCGGAAACCTGTGTGTAGAGTCCCAAACCGTATTGACGAACCGGGAGGAGGCGTTCGCGCATCGCTTCCGCGGCCCGCCCTGCCCACCAGTAGCAACGGGCAAGGCAACCGGCCCCGGCCCGCGCGAGTACAGAGCTGAGATGGCGATCATCGAGACCACACCCGACATCGCGTCCACCGACGTCTCCCCCAATCCGTGGCGGGGCGAGGACGAGTACCCGACCTTCGCCAAGGCGCTGGGATCGGGAGACCACAAGACCCTTGGCCGCGTCTACATAGGCTTCGCCCTGCTGTTCGCCGTGGCCGCGTGGGTCTTGCAAGCCTTGAGCGACACCGTCTTCGCGGGGGCGTCCGTCGTTCCCGACGACGCGGTCACCCAGGTGCTGACGCTGAGCCCCTTGAGCCTCGTGCTCCTGGCGGTGCTGCCGCTGCTCATCGGTCTCGCCACCCTGGTGGTGCCCCTGCAGGTAGGTGCCAACACCATCGCCTTCCCTCGTGCCGCGGCGCTCGCGCTGTGGTCGTGGGTCTTCGGTGCGGGCCTGCTGCTGGTCAGCTACGCGCTCAACGGTGGCGTCGCCGGCGGTGATGCCACCGCGGTCGACCTCTCCTACCTCGCTCTCGCCGTCGTCATCGTCTCGCTGATGTTGGCCACGGTCTGCCTGCTCACCACCGTCGTCGCGCTGCGTGCCCCGGGCATGCACCTCGATCGCGTGCCGTTCTTCGCTTGGTCCGTCTTCATCGGCGGGAGCCTCTGGCTGCTCACCTTGCCGGCACTTCTCGCCAACATCGTGCTCATCTACGTCGACGTGCACTACGGCCGGCCCAGCGACTTCGGCGTGGGCGCCAGCCAGTGGGGCCAGCTCGACTGGGCCTTCTCGCAGCCCCAGGTGTTCGTGTACGCCGTTCCGGCTCTCGGCATCGTCGCGGACTCGATCGCCACGATCACCGGCGTCCGCCAGAAGCAGCGTGGCGTGCTCCTCGGCACCATCGCCGCCTTCGGCATCCTGTCGTTCGGCGTCTACGCCCAGACGTTCTTCAACCCGGACCTGTCGGATCAGATCCTCTTCATCGGGACGGGCATCGTCCTCGGGCTGCCGCTGCTGATCTTCGCCGGTGGTGTTGTCGGCACGCTCAGGGCGAGCAAGCTCTCGGTGAGCACACCCGTCATCGGATCGGTGTTCACCCTGCTCCTCCTGCTGCTCGGCGCTCTCGCCAGCCTGCTGTACGCCGTCGAGTGGTTCGACTTCCAGACCGAGCTGTACCGGATGGGCGTCCTCGCCCTCGTCGGTGGTGCCACGCTGCTCGCCGCCATCACCGGTCTGCACCTGTGGTGGTCCAAGTTCTCGGGTCGCACGGCCAACGACAACCTCGGCAAGCTCGTCGTGCTCGTGGGCTTCGGCGCCACGGCGGTCGCCTCGCTGCCGCTGCTCGTCGCCGGGACCCACCAGCGGTTCTCCGCGATCGACGCCGATGTCACCAAGACCCTGTTCTGGATCGCCGCCATCGGCGCCGCCGGGGTCGCGCTCACCGCGCTGCTCGCCATCGTCAACCTCGCCGGCTCGTCGCGGGGCGCCCTCGCCGCCGACAACCCCTGGTCCGGTCAGACGCTCGAGTGGACCACCTCGTCGCCGCCCGCGCCGGGCAACTTCGGCACGCTCGCCGAGGTCACCTCGGCCGAGCCGCTGCTCGACATCGCTTCGGAGGACGCTTCCTGATGGCCGTCGCCACCGCACCCCCCTCCCCGCTGGTCCGCCCGCGGGTCGTGATGATGGGCACGATCTTCGCCGCAGCGGGGATCCTCACGTTCTTCGCCGCACTGCTTGGCATCTACCTCACCCGACGGGCCGAGCTCGTCAGCGCAGGCGACAGCTGGCTGCCCGACGACGTCACGATCCCTCTGCAGCAACCGACCGTCATGCTGTTCACGCTCGCCGCCGCGTGCGTCACCGTGCAGTGGGCGGTCTACTCGGTCGCCCGCAACGACCGCCGCAACACGTACCTGGCCCTGGGAATCACGCTCGTGTTCGGCATCGCCTTCATCAACATGGCGTCGTACCTCTACGGCCTCATGGGCTTCGACGTCACCGCCAACCAGCAGGCCGTGCTCGTCTACACGATCACCATCGGCCACCTCTTCATGCTGGTCGGTTCGATGATCTACCTCGGGCTCATGGCGTTTCGGGCGCTCGGTGGTCAAGAGACCAGCCGTCAGCACGACGGCATGTCTGCGGCGGCGCTCTTCTGGTACGCCAACTGCGTCGTGTACTTCTTCATCTGGCTCGCGATCTACGTGACGAAGTAGGACCATGCCTCCCTTGCTCCGCTCCCGCATGCTCACCCCGGCGTTCCGATTCTTCGGTGCGCTGGCCACCCTCGGACTCGTCGGTGCGCTGCTCCAGGCCTTCACCAGCGATCAGCCGTTCATCGACGCGGTCCTCGGACCGCTGACCCTCGGTTGGAAGGGCGGTGTCGGGAACCACCTGGCCTACACGGTCCTCGTGAGCCTCTTCGTCCTCGCCGCCACGCTCGGGGGGCTCTTCCTCGCCTTCCGCGATGCCGACCCCGAGGCCGAGGCCGAGGTCCTGCACACCGAATCGGTGCCGCTCACCCGGGCGCCGCACGGCACGAACTTCCTTCCTCTGGTCGCCACCTTCGGCATCGGCATCCTGGTCATCGGCCTCGTCACCAACATCTACGTGATCCTCGCCGGCGCCGCGGTGCTGGTGATGGTCTTGTTCGTCTGGGCGCTCCGTGCCTGGGCCGAGCGGGCCACCGGGGATCCCGAGGTCAACGCCGAGATCTACTCGCGGTTCATCGAGCCCGTCCGGGTCCCGATCCTGTCGTTCCTGATCGTCGGCGGGTTGGCCATCGCCGTGTCCCGCGTCCTGCTCGCCGTGTCCGAGACCGGAGCGGTCGCCGTCTTCGGTGTCCTCGGAGCGGCCTTCCTCCTCGGCGCCGTGCTGGTGGCCGCCCGACCGCAGATCACCAAGAACGCCGTCACGGTCATCCTCTTCATCGTCGCTGTCCTCGTCATCGCCGCAGGCATCGGTGCCGCCGTCGTCGGCCAGCGCGAGATCGAGCACCACGGTGACGATCACGGCGCCGAGAGCACGAGCGCCGATGCCGGTGCCGATGAGGGTGCCGGTGCCGGTGAGGGAACGTCCGCCGAGCACGGTCTCGGTGTCGTCGTCGACGCCTCGGCCGTCGAGGGAGAAGCTTGATGTCTGACAAGCCCAAGTTGTCGAACGGCCACAAGGCCGTTCGGGTCTTCGGTGGTTTCGCCGTGGTCCTGGTCGGGGTGCTCTACGTGGCGCTCATCTGGGATTCCATCTTCTTGAACGACAGCAAGCCGCTGACCACCCTCCAGCCGCACGGTCCGTCGGCCCGGACCATCCAGGACCTCACGATCATCGTCTTCTCCTTGGCGCTGGTCGTCGGTGTGGCGGTGCTCGTCGGCGTGCTGGTCATCTCCTGGAAGTTCCGCGAACGTCACGACGACAAGAGCTTCCCCGGTCAGCTCCACGGCAACACGCCCCTCGAGATCGGCTGGACCGTCCTTCCGGCGGTGCTCCTGATGGGGCTCGCCGCGCTCACGGTCATGGCGATCATCGACCTCAACAAGACCGATGACGACGCGCTCCACGTCAAGGTCGAAGGCAACCAGTGGTGGTGGCGCTACGACTACGACATCGACAACAACGGCAGCTTCGACGACGCGACCGACATCGTCACGGCCAACGAGATGGTCATCCCGATCGACCGCCAGGTGCAGCTCACCATCACGTCCAACGACGTGATCCACAGCTTCTGGATCCCCTCGCTCAACGGCAAGAAGGACGCCGTGCCGGGGATGGACACCGACTGGTCCATCGAAGGCTCCGAGATCGGCGTGTACCGCGGTCAGTGCACCGAGTACTGCGGTCTCTCCCACGCCAACATGCGCATGGTCGTGCGCGTGGTCAGCGCCGAGGACTACGAGCGATGGGTGCAGAACCAGCTCGAAGGCCCGCGGCTGCCCGAGCCGGGTTCGCTGGCCGCGGAGGGCAGCGAGCAGTTCGAGGCGCTCTGCGCCCAGTGCCACGTGGTCAACGGCCAGCACGAGAAGGCACTCACCGATGAGGTCCCGCTCGTGTCCAAGGTCGCTCCCAACCTCACGACGTTCATGACCCGTGGGACCTTCGCCGGCTCCCTGTTCAACACCTATCTCCCCGACACGTCGTCGTCGAACTCCACCGAAGCGGTCACCGGCAACCCAGGTGACGCGCTCTACGGCGGTGATTCGGGACCGAACGTGATCAACCGGCCGACGATCGAAGAGTGGTTGCGCAACCCTCCCGCCATGAAGCCTGCCTATGCCCACGGCGAACGCGGCATGCCCGACCTCGGCCTCACCGAAGAGCAGATCGACGCGCTCGTCGCCTACCTCGAGACCCTCAAGTAGGCGTGATGTCCGGCCTTCGTCTCTCCTCGACACCCGCGGTCAACTTGGAGCACCTCCATGGCACTCACTGAACCCCGTCCCCTCGCGCTGCCGTCGGGCTCGCTCGGAGCCGAGGGAGCGCCGTCCATCGGCGTCTTCGCCCGGCCCAAGGGCAACGGTGGCTGGCGTTCGTGGCTCACCACGGTCGACCACAAGAAGATCGGCATCATGTATGGCGCCGGCTCCATCTTCTTCCTGATCATCGGCGGCATCGAGGCCCTCTTCATCCGCATGCAGCTGTGGGCCCCGCACGGCACGATCCTGTCGGCGGACGCCTACAACCAGGTCTTCACGATGCACGGCACCACCATGGTGTTCCTGGCGG
>CAZGEF010000098.1:0-9745 GCA_964525005.1 uncultured Rhabdothermincola sp. | reverse complement strand
GATCGGCTCGAACAGGAACGACCCGGCCCGGTTGACCTCGGGGTACTCCTGGTACCTCCACGCACCCGACACGGTGTAGGCGTACACCGGGCCGGTGTGCTCGTGGCGCTGCACGACGTAGCCCTTCTGGAAGATGTTCTCGACGACCCAGAGCTCCTGGGCAGGATCGACCATGATCACCTTGAGCTTGTTGCCGTCGCCGATCTCGACGAAGGGCAACTCGTCGGCGCCGAGGTGCCGCGCGGCAGGGATGGGATCGGTGGCTGTCATGGTGAACCCCCCGGTTCGCACGTCGCCGACGGTGTGATCGCCGGCGGTCGGCCCGATGATACCGGTGTCAGCGCCCTGCCTCGCCCGGCACGACGACCGGCGCGCAAGACCGGGAAGCGAGACCGCATCGGCATCGCCGTCATGGGCGCGACAGATGCCAGGTCTGCACCGCGACCCAGCACGTGAGGGACGACGCGACGCACATCGCCGCCAGGAGGAGGCCGCCCGTACCGGTGGGGCTGTAGGCGACCCACCCGAACAGGTACAGGGTCGGGTACACGATCCCACCCGCGGCGAACCACACGGCCGGGATCGCCCACGCCCGCCGCGCGTCGAGCGCCCACGCGCCGAGCACGGAGGCGACCACGACACCGAGGACGTCGGCGACGGCGAAGGCGTCGGTGACCGGACGATGGTCGGGCATCAGCTCGAGCTCGCCGCGCCACGACGCCGAGGTGGCCATCAGCAGCCAGAACCCGAGGCCGAGCACGGCCTGCAGCGCGAGGTACCCGGCGCAGAGCCGCCGCGTGGCGTCGGAGGGTCTGGTCACGCCAAGAGTCTCCCCCAACCCACCGAAGTCCGTCGCGTGCGCACCTGCGCACGCCACTCGACGTCAGGTGCGCACGCGACGATGGAGCCGATGGGTTCGCCGTACGCTGCCCGTCGTGACCGACCCGACCAGCATCCGCCGCGAGCCTCCCCCGTTTCGGCGCTGCACGGTGGCGCGCGTCTCCGATCGGACCCCTCGACTTCGTCGCGTCACGCTCTCCGGTCCCGAGCTCCACGGGCTCGACATCGGAGATCCCGGGGCGAGTCTGCGCCTGCTGCTGCCCCGTCCCGGCGAGACAGAACCCGAGGTGCCCACCTGGACCGGAAACGAGTTCCTCGCCGCCGACGGCTCCCGCCCGGCCATCCGCACGCTCACCCCGATGGCGTTCGATCCGACGACCGACGAGCTCGACGTCGACGTGGTCCGCCACGGGCAGGGTCCCCTCGGGACGTGGATCGACACGGCGTCACAGGGCGACATCGTCGCCGTGTCGGGCACGGGACGGGGCTACACGATCGACGAGTCCGCTGCCGGCTTCCTGCTCGCCGGTGACGAGTCGGCCCTGCCCGCGATCAGCCTGATCCTCCCGCTCCTCCCGCCCGCCGCATCGCTCACCGTCATCGTCGAGGTGGCTGATGACCGTGCCCGGCTGCCGCTGGCCTGGTCCCGTCGAGCGGCTGAGGATCCCGACCTCCGTTGGGTGCTCAACACGGGCGATGACCCGGGCGCGCGCCTCGTCGACGAGGTCACGGCGTGGCTCACCGCTGATCGAGCGACGAGCGACCTGCGCCTGTGGGTCGCCGGCGAAGCCGCGTCGGTCCAGCGGATCCGCCGGTTCGCGTTCGAGGAGCTGGCCATGGCCCGGTCGAAGGCGACGATCCGCGGGTACTGGAAGCGAGCCCCCCGCGGGGCCGAGGCTCCCGACACGGCACGGTGAGGCCTCACCCGTCGGAGGGCACCCATGCCGTGGACCTGATCTGCGCGGTCCGGCCGGCGTTCTGACCGACGAGCGGACCTGTCCACGAGCCGTCGAACGATGCCGTGGAATCCGCCCGCGATGCCGCGTTCGCGGTCGCGATCCTGCAAGCTGTGACGGTCATCGAGAGGCCCCTTCCGCGGGCCCGACCACGAACGAAGGACGGCCGCGGCGACCTCGCCAGCGCCGTCGACGATGGAAAGCGAGTCGCCGACGTGGCAGGAAACGCACGCAAGCAGGGCGGACGGGTCACCCCCAAGGGAACCCAACCACCCGCGAAGAAGCCGAAGGGCGGAGGCACTGCCGATGCGCCGCCAGCGACCCCCAACCGCGAGATGCGCCGGGCCGGCATCGCCGATGCGCCGGCCTCGTCGGGCAACTCCCGTCGCTCCCGGATCATCCTGATCGCGGCAGCGGTCGTGTGGGCCATCCTGACCCTCGGATGCATCGTCGCGCTGGGCTGGAGCGGCACCTGGATCGGGCTGCTGGGCATCGCCGCGGGCGCTGGGGTGGCCATCGCCATCGGCACCGGCAAGACCTGGGTCGTCGAACGAGGCCGGCTGATCGGCATCGGCATCGGCGCGGTCGGGGTCGTCTCGGCCGTCGTCGGGTTCACGGGAGCTCCCGTCGAGTTGAGCTTGTGGTGGACCGCGCCGCTCGGCTGCGCCGTCGGTGTCCTGTTCGCCGAGATCACCTACCAGCAGACCGTTCCCCCGCAGCCGCCACCCACGACGGCGATCGCCATGCTCAAGCGGGGCGGCGCCCAGACGATGGACGCGCCGGGCCTGGGCGAGTGCGTGTGGATCACCCCCGACCGCAAGGTCCGCGTCATCGTCGGCGCGACCCTCGGGCACAAGACCACGCTCGAGAAGCTGCTCACCGACAAGAGCGTCCGCAAGTCACGGCAGCGGGGTGCCATGATCCACAAGCGGCTGGGCCCGCTCGACCCGCAACCGGGGGTCGTGTGCGTCGTCGATGCCGGGGTCCCCACCACCCGTGACGGCGAGGACACGATCTGCTCGGTCGGCTCGCTCAGCAAGGTCCTGGGCAAGTGGAACCCGGGTCCGATGACCCGCCAGCAGTTCCGCCGCTGACGTCCTGCCCTCGAGCGCCCCGACATCGACGACCCCGACCTCGGCTGGCCCGGTTCTCGACTACTCGGTCTTCTTGGCCCGGCTCGGCGCGACGCGCGGCGGCTCGTTCGGCTGCTTCGGGTACACGGGCGGCCAGGGTGCGTCCATGAGCCCGTTGGCGAGGTCACGCTCGGACCACGCGAGCAGGGCATCGATCGACTGGGGGTCCGCCGACATGTCCGCCCAGGGATCGCCCAGATCCGCGACCCGAGCCGGAACCGTGGCGATCGTCAGCCCGTCGGGCTCCACCGTCGCCACCTCGTCCCAGGTGATGGGCGTCGACACCTGCGCCCCGACCCGGGGACGGACCGACCACGCCCCGAAGATCGTCTTGTGCGGTGCGTTCTGGTTGAAGTCGATGAAGACCCGTGTGCCCCGCTCCTCCTTCCACCACGCCGCGGTGAGCAGGTCCGGGTGGCGGCGTTCGAGCTCGCGGGCCAGCGCGACCGCGGCGGCGCGCACCTCGTAGGAGGACCAGCGCGGCTCGAGTCGCACGTAGATGTGGATGCCCTTGCTCCCGCTCGTCTTCGGATGGCCGACGATGCCGAGCTCGTCGAGCACGGAGCGGACCTTGTAGGCCCCGTCACGCAGGTCGTCGAAGCTGATGCCCGGGGTCGGGTCGAGGTCGATGCGAAGCTCGTCGGCGTGATCGAGGTCGTCGGCCTTCGACGGCCACACGTGGAACCCCAGGCAGCCGAGGTTCACCGCCCACACCACATGGGCGATGTCGGCGATGACGAGCGCGTCGGACTCGGTGCCGTTGGGGGTCGACACGACAGCGGTGCGCAGCCACTCGGGATGCTTGTCCGGCACGCGCTTCTGGAAGAACGACTTGCCGGAGGCACCGTTGGGGTAGCGCTCGAGGAGCACGGGACGACCGCCCATCGCGTCCAGGATCGGCTCGGCGACCGCCAGGTAGTAGTTGACGAGGTCGAGCTTGGTGTCGCCCCGCTTGGTGAAGAACACCTTGTCGGGGCTCGTCACCGACACGAGGCACCCGTCGAGGTCGAGCTCGACCGGCCCGCCGTGGTGGTCGTCCTTCGACGGGGACGTACCCGTCGTTCGCTTGTCCTTCGGCGTGGCCACGGACGAACGGTACCGCCGGCGCACGACCGAGGTCGCGACGAGCCACCATCGCCACGGGGTGCTCGGCCGGCGCCCCGGACGCCGACGTGGACATCGCGCCGGATCCCGATAGGAACGAGCCATGCACGACAACGATCCCGACGTCATCGGGCGCTTGCGCCGGGAGTCCCGCACGTGGGCGGTCGTCGGCCTGTCACCCGACCCGAGCCGCACGAGCCACCGCATCGCCGCCTACCTCCAAGCCGAGGGCTACCGGATCATCCCCGTGAACCCGACGGCGCCGGGCGAGATCCTCGGCGAGCGCGTGCACCCCGACCTCGCGTCGATCGACGAGCCGGTCGACGTCGTCGATGTGTTCCGGCGCTCCGAGCTCGCGGGTGCGGTCGTCGACGCGGCGATCGACGTTCGAGCGAAGGCGGTGTGGCTCCAGCTCGGCGTGATCGACGAGGCGGCAGCGGACCGGGCCAAGGCCGCCGGCCTGGACGTCGTGATGGACACCTGCCCGAAGATGGTCTTCCCCGCCCTCGCCCGACGCTGACACGTCGACCGGCACACCGACCGGCGAGGTGGACCACCTCGCCGCGGGCTCGACCCCGACCAGGCGAGGACCCGCTCGATCGGTGTTGCGCCCGCTCGATCGGTGTTGCGCCCGCTCGATCGGTGTTGCGCCCGCTCGATCGATATTGCGGTTCGGTGACGGAACCCGGCGCGAGGATGACCGATCGTCAGCTCGGGTAGAGGAGCCTCGTGCAAGCCCGACACTGGTTCGCTGGGAAGATCGCCTCGGTGCCTGCGGCCCGCCACTGGCTCGTCGACCAGCTCGTGGTCCACGGGGGCGACCCACGAACGCAGGACGCAGCCATGTGCGTGTCGGAGCTGGCAGCGAACGCCGTCGACCACACCGATGAGGGCTTCGAGGTCGCGCTCTTCGACGGCGACGGCACGATCCGCGTCGCGGTCACCGACGGCGAGGACCACCGCCCGCTCCTGCGCCCCCTCCACCCGGAGGCCGACCGGGGGCGCGGCATGCTGATCGTCGACGCGCTGGCCACCCGATGGGGTGTCGATCGGGCGACGGGCCGCGGCAAGACGGTGTGGTTCGAGCTCGACTGACCGCCGGTGTGCACGGGCCGAGATGCAGGCCCGCCCTGGCTACGAGCCGATGCGGTCAGCTCACGCCGAACGGTTCAGATCGTGCGGTTCCGGTGGTCCTGGTAGCGCTTGCGCGACGACTCCAGCTCGGCATAGGCCTCGGCCGGCCCCCCGAAGCCCCGCGTCTCGGACATCTTGCCCGGCTCGAGCTGCTTGTAGATGTCGAAGAAGTGCTCGATCTCGCTCTTGGTGAAGGTGTCGAGGTCCTCGATGTCGCGCAGGTGGCCGAAGCGGGGGTCGTCGAACGGCACGCAGATGAGCTTGGCGTCGGGGCCCTTGTCGTCGGTCATCCAGAACACGCCGATGGCTCGCACGTCGATGTAGCAACCGGGGAACGTCGGCTCCTCGAGCACCACGAGCACGTCGAGCGGATCGCCGTCCTCGGCCAGGGTCTCGTCGACGAAGCCGTAGTCGGCCGGGTACACGGTGGCCGAGAACAGGCGCCGGTCGAGCTTGAGCACGTGGCGCTCGTGGTCCATCTCGTACTTGTTGCGGCTGCCTCGGGGGATCTCGACGATGACCTCGAAGAGGGTCTCGTCGCCAGGTGCATGTTCGTGCGTCACGGCGTCAACTCTAGGGGGTCGACCCCCCGACGAAGAAAGAGGGCCCGGACGCCCCGGCGATCTCGCCTCAGATGTAGCGGGCGATGGCCGCCGCCGCGGCACCCGCGTAGCTCCCGCCGAACTTGATGGCATGCACCACGAGCGGAGCGATCTGGTGGAGCTGCACGCGGTCCTCCCACCCCTCGGCGAGCGGGAAGACCTCTCGGTAGGCCGCGTAGGCGTCGCGACCGAATCCGCCGAAGAGGCGCATCATCGCCAGGTCGAACTCCCGGTGACCGCCGTGCGCGGCCGGATCGACCAGCCAGTTCGCGCCCGAGTCGTCGATCAAGCGGTTCCCGGCCCACAGGTCGCCGTGGAGTCGCGCCGGCGATTCCGCCGGCCCGCCGATCTCGTCGAGCCGATCGGCGAGGCGGTACAGGCCGGTGATGGCGTCGCCGTCGATCGCCTGGGCCTGCTGGGCGCGCTCGGCGAGCGGGATCAGCCGGCGGCGCCCGTAGAACAGCGCCCACGTGTCGGCCGGTTCGTTGGGCAGCGACAGCGACCCGGTGGGTCGGTTGTCCTCGCGTCCGAACACCGGCGCTCCGGCCCGGTGCAGAGCCGCGAGCTGGCGGCCGAACTCGACCTCGGTCGACGACGCCCCCCGCCCCTCCTCGATCCACTCGAGCACGATGAAGGCCGGGGCATCGCTCACCGCGAGCACCTCGGGTACCTCGACGGCTCCGGCCTCGCGCAACCACCGCAGTCCGGCGGCCTCGGCCGTGAAGAAGTTCGTCGGCGGATCGGCGTGCGTCTTTGCGAACACGGTGGTCCCGTCGACGAGCGTGACCCGGTACGCCACCGAGACGTCTCCCCCGCCGACGGGCGACGACGCCACCACCGAGGCGCCCAACGCTCCGGCCAAGGCCTCCCGCAGCGACGAGTTCATGGACCAGAAGGCTAGAGGACCCTCGTTCGTCGGGACCCACCCGATCGACCGCGGCACCGGCCGGCCTGATCGCCCCGCCTGATCGTCGACATGGTTGCAGCCCTGCCTGCACTGGTGTTCCGGGTACGGAGGGAATGGAGGCGAGCCCTTCGGGGCTCGCCTCCATTGCGGCCATGAGCGATCATGGCATCCGTGGATCTGCGACCCGATCTGACCATCGACGACACGGTCTTGGCCGACTTCGCATCGCGCAACGGAATCCGCCGTCTCGCCGCGTTCGGCTCGGTCCTGCGCTCCGACTTCACCGATACCAGCGATGTCGACCTCCTGGTTGAGTTCGAGCCTGATCGCACCCCAGGTCTTCTGCGGGTCGCGGCGATGGAGCTCGAGCTCGGCGGCCTGCTCCACCGCAGTGTCGAGCTCCGCACCTACGACGATCTCAGCCGCCACTTCAGGGACGAAGTTCGCGACACCGCAGTCGAGCTCTATGCAGCCTGAGGACGAGGTCCGGCTCCGCCACCTCACCGAGTCGGCCGAGACGGCACTGCGATTCGTGGACGGCCGAAGCCGGGCCGACCTCGACGACGACGAGATGCTGCGACTGGCGCTCACGAAATTGGTCGAGATCGTCGGTGAGGCAGCAAAGCAGACCAGTCCCGAGACGCGTGCGACGCGACCGGCCGTTCCCTGGTCTCCGGCGGCTCGAATGCGCGATCGACTGGTCCACCACTACTTCGACATCGATCTCGATGTGCTGTGGACGACGGTCACCGAGGACCTCCCGACCCTCCTGCGAGCCCTCGACGACCCGTGATCTGGCGGAGCTCACCGTCATGCCCGACCACACATCTGGGAGTCCCTTCCCAACCTCACGCGGGTAGGTTGCCCGCATGGACCTGGTCATCCGTGGGGGAACCGTGGTCGACGGGAGCGGGGCCGCACCGCGGACCGCCGACGTGGGCATCGTGGGCCGGACCATCGTCGAGGTCGGGCGCATCCACGATCGTGGGCTGCGGGAGATCGACGCCGACGGGCTGCTCGTCACCCCGGGCTTCGTCGACATCCACACGCACTTCGACGGCCAGGCCACGTGGGACCCGATCCTGATGCCGTCGTCGCAGCACGGCGTCACCACCGTCGCCATGGGCAACTGCGGTGTCGGCTTCGCCCCGGCCCGACCCGACCGCCACGACTGGCTCATCGGCCTGCTCGAAGGCGTCGAGGACATCCCCGGCACCGCCTTGTCCGAGGGCCTGACGTGGGGGTGGGAGTCGTTCCCCGAGTACCTCGACGTCCTCGACGGCACGAGCCGCACGATCGACGTCGCCGCCCAGGTGCCCCACGCCCCGCTGCGCACCTATGTGATGGGCGAGCGCGGCGCGGACCACACGGAGGTGCCGACCGACGACGAGATCGCCGCCATGTCCCGTCTCGTCGGTGAGGCGCTCCGCGCCGGCGCCATCGGGTTCGCCACCTCCCGCACCGAAGTGCACAGGACCCAGGCGGGCGAGAACATCGGCACGCTCACCGCGGGTGAGGCCGAGCTGCTCGCCGTCGCGCGGGCCATGGCGAACGAGCGCGCCGGCGTGATCCAGCTGATCTCCGATGCCTACCGGACCACCGACGACTCGTTCGCCGCCTCGGAGCTCACCCTCATCGAGGCCATCGCCCGCACCTCGGGGCGCCCGCTCAGCTTCACCGTGCAGCAGTCCCCGCAGTCACCCGACCGGTGGCGTGACCTGTTCGAGGCGATCGGCCGCTGGCGCGACGACGGGCTCGACGTCAAGGGCCAGGTGGCACCTCGCCCGATCGGACTGCTGATGGGGCTGACCGCCACGGCCAACCCGTTCCTGTACTGCTCGTCGTACGACGAGCTGCGCGACGCCCCGTTCGACGAGCGCCTCCGGGCCCTGCACGACCCCGACCGCCGAACCCGGATCCTCTCGGAGCACGCCGCGCTGCTCGCGTCGCTCGACGAGGGGCTCTTCAAGCAGATCGTGGGCGGCTTCGACGTCATCTTCGAGCTGACCGATCCGGTCGACTACGACCTCGACGTCACGAAGTCGGTCGGCGCTGATGCGCAGCGACGCGGCATCGATCCGGCGGGCCTCGTCTACGACCTCGTCCTGAACGACGGCGGCACGCAGCTCCTCTACTCGCCGCTGTTCAACCTGGCCCACGGCAACCTGCGCGACGTGCACGAGATGATCACGTCCCCCCTGGCGCTCTACGGCCTGTCCGATGCCGGCGCGCACTGCGGTGCCATCTGCGATGCCAGCAGCACGACGAGCTACCTCACGGTGTGGGCCCGCGACCGCAGGGACGGCCCGCCGCTGCCCGTCGAACAGGTCGTCCACCAGCTCACGCGTCGCACGGCGGAGCACGTCGGCTGGCTCGACCGCGGCCTGCTCGCACCCGGGCACCTGGCCGACGCGAACGTGATCGACTTGGCCTCGCTCGACTGCGCGCCACCCCGCATCGCCCACGACCTGCCCGCCGGCGGTCGGCGACTCGTGCAGGACGCCAGGGGCTACGAGCACACGATCAAGGGCGGTCAGGTCACGTTCACCGCGGGTGAGCACACCGGCGCACTCCCCGGCGGCCTCGTCCGCGGCACCACGTCCGCGAGATGACCACACCGGGGACGCTCACCCGGCCCCGTGTCCACGAACTGGCAGGGAGCGTCCGTCGTCTATGACGGACGCTCCCTGCCAGTTCGACGGTCCGGTCGACTGTCCGGTCGACCTCTCGGCAGATCTCGCCTCTCGATAGATCCCGCCTATGGACCGGATCGGCACAAACGATCGACTGAACATATCGGATGCGGGATTTTCGATATAGGGTGCCTATCACTGATCGGAGGCAGCCACCGCTGCCGACGACCATGTGCAACACCAAAGCCCGCCCTCACCATCTGGAGGAACCAACCCCCATGTCTCTGATCAACACCGAGATCAAGCCCTTCACCGCCACGGCCTACAAGAACGGCGAGTTCATCGACGTCTCCGACGCCGACCTCAAGGGCAAGTGGTCGATCGTGTTCTTCTACCCGGCCGACTTCACCTTCGTCTGCCCCACCGAGCTGGGCGA
>CAZGEF010000097.1:0-10320 GCA_964525005.1 uncultured Rhabdothermincola sp. | reverse complement strand
AGGACCTGTCGTACCCGTACGACTACGTCGAGATCGCCGAGGTCCTGATCGAGGCGGATCGAGGTGACGAAGCCCTGGCGTGGGCCGAGCGCGGACTCGCGGCGTTCGACGACACCGACCACCAGATGCGCGGCGACAGCCGCCTCGACGACGTCGCTCTCGCGGCGTGGGTTGAACGCGGTCGCATGGCCGAGGTCGACGAGCTCGTGTGGCGGCGCTTCACCGAACGCCCGAACCTGGAGCGCTACCAGCGGCTCAAGCGGTGGACGACCGAGTCGGGCACCTGGGGCGAGCACGAGCGGCGTGCGATCGCGTTGCTCGAAGATCGCGGCGCGGCGAGCTCCGCTGCGGTGGCGAACCGACCGACGCCCATCAACCAGCGCGTGGCGGCCCGCATCCCGGCACCGGCGACCCACGACGACCTCATCGCCGTGCTGGCTTGGGAGGGCCGACTCGACGACGCGTTGGCCGTCGCCGACGAGCACGGGGCGTCGCTGTCGGTCTGGCTGGACCTGGCCAAGGCGAGCGAGACCGACCGCCCGCTCGACGCCGCCCGCGCCTACGCCCGAGACGTCGACGCCCAGATCGACCGCAAGAAGACCTGGACCTACGAGCGCGCCGTCGAGCAGGTTGCCTTCATCGGCACGCTCTACGAGCGCGGCGGTGATCCGAGCGGTTTCGAGACCTACCTGGCCGACCTCCGCCATCGACACGGCCAGAAGACCAAGTTCATCCGCCTCCTCGACGAGGCTGGCCTCCGTCCGGTCTGAGGGTCCTCGGCGCGGGTGGAAGCGTTCGTCGGTCGCTGATCTCGGCGCAGCCAGCGACCAGGCGCAACGAGCGCGTCGAAACTAATCGTTGCGATTAGTATTGGTACGTGAGTGTGCAATCCGACGACGTCATCGAGCCTCGCGAGCTGGCCGACTGGCTCTTGTCGCGCGGTGAGGCCTGGGTCACCACCGCTGACGCTGCCGCGCTGCTCGGGATCCCGGAGACACACGTCGCGCCGACGCTCGCCCGGTGGCGACGCCGGGGTCACCTGTTCAGTCCGACGAAGGGCCTCTACGTCGTGGTGCCGGCTGAGTTTCGGTCGTGGGGAGCGGTTCCGGCGTCGCACTTCATCGACGCGTTGATGAACCAGCTCGGACACACCTACTACGTAGCCCTGCTCTCGGCGGCAGAGGTGCATGGGTTCGCGCACCAACGTCCGCAGGTTTTCCAGGTGATGACCCCAGCCCGGCTACGGGACCGCGACTTCGGTCGAGTCCGGATCCGGTTCATCACCGGCGCGTCGATGGCTGGGCGGAGCGTCGACCTCGTCAACACGCCGACGGGAACCACGCGGGTGTCATCGGTCGAGACGACGGTGCTCGACCTGATTGCTCACCCGCTCCTAAGCGGTGGTCTCTCCAACGTGGCGACGATCATCGGCGAGATGGTCGAGGAGCATCGCATCGATGTCGGCCGGCTCGCCGAAGCAGCCGCCGCGTATCCGTCGTCGGTTGCGCAGCGATGCGGATGGTTGCTCGACTACATGTCCGACCTGGTCGATGCCGAACTCGACACGGGGTTGCTTGCGGAGTCTCTCGACCGGCCCCGGCTCGTTCCTCTCCAGCCCGGCGGCCGCAAGCAAGGTGAACGCGACCGCCGCTGGCGAGTGACGGTCAACTCGACCCCGGAGCCCGACCTGTGATCCGGCGGTTCGCTGAGTCGCTCAGCGCGGCACTGCTCCGACGGTCTCAGTGAGCAGGGCGCGGATCCTGGTCCGCAGCCGTGCTGCCGGATCGTCCTGTAGGTCGGCGGTCAGCACATCGAGCGCCGCTCCGTCGGGGCCCAGCTCGCGCCACAGGATCTCTCGCACTCGTCGGAGGGGTTCGCTCGAATCGAAGGTGGCTGGCTCGACCCGATCAGCGGCGGCGACCTCGAGGCATCGCCACAGATCCTCGGCATCGCGAGCCTCGGTCCGCACCGTTCGAACCATCGCCTTCAGCGCGAGCATGCCGACCGCATCAGGCAGTGTGACCGTGGTCGAGAGCGCGGACTGGTCGGTGAGCACCATCTCGACATCGACGGTGACGGCGGGACGCCGAAGGGCCTCGGCGAGACCCGGCACCTCGGTCGTGACGACGGAGCCAACCGTGACGGTGTCGCGGGCGCGACTGCGATAGGTCGGGACAAGTAGATCGACCGTTGCGACGCGGTGGTCGTCGATCGGCCGCTCCCATCGGTTCCCTGCGACTTTGGCGTAGCCCATCGCCTCGATCGCGTCGACGAGCTCGGGCTCGCGCAGTACGTGTGGCGGCACCCCGAAGTCGGCATCGCCGGTCGCTCGCAGCGGAATGTCGAGCGCGAGGCGCTGGACGTGGAGCATGACGGCCACGCCTCCGATGAGGCGGTGCTGTTCGGTGGTGCCGCTCGCCGCCATGGCCGCAGACACGTCGGCGATGGCGGTGAAGCCGCCGTCCATCGCGGCCGAGAGGCTCGGGAGCACGACGGGTCTCGTCATCGGGCCCGTGGGATCGTCCGGTCGAGGATCGCGGTGCCCAGCCGGTCGGCGGCCTCGGCTCGATCCTCGCCTCCGAGGTCGAGCAGGTCCCACCACTGCTGGCAGGCGTCGGCGACAGGCAAGCCCTCCACCTCCCCGAGCCAAGGGGCGGCGGGGGAGAGGAGGCCGTGGTCGTCCGTCCACCGAGTGATCAGGCTCGCGTCGGCTCGCCCCTCCGCGGGGACCAGGCCGGCGTCCTCGATCGGCAGCCGTGCGTCGAGGTAGGCGATCGTGACCGTGGGGTGGCGCCACGGAGCGATGAGGTCGGGCGCGAGGTCGGCGGAGAATGCGACTGCGACGTCGTGGTCGTTGGCCAGAGCGAGGACGCGCCGTGCTTGCTCGGTGAGCGGGCGGGTGCTGTACCAGTACGACTCAGGCTCGACGAGATGCGGTCGGGCCCGGGTGGCGTAGA
This sequence comes from uncultured Rhabdothermincola sp., assembly GCA_964525005.1. Lineage (GTDB taxonomy): Bacteria > Actinomycetota > Acidimicrobiia > Acidimicrobiales > Acidimicrobilacustridaceae > CAZALT01. Next base: position 7,363 of record CAZGEF010000097.1, on the reverse strand, counting down.
GGTCGAGCAGCTTCGCCCGCTCGCCGACGTACCCGTCAGGTGTCGCCTCGATGGCACCGTGGTCGGCGAGTTGCTTGAGGATCTGCGACGCCCGGGGCTGGGTCACCCCCACCATCGACGCGATCGTCACGCCGGTAAGCGGATCGTCAGTCGCGATCAGAAGCCGAACCACCGCAGCCGTGCCCGCGCCCCAGCGGCGCACGACATTCCTCGAAGCGGCGGTCACGGGCATGGGGACAGGGTATAAGCCTTCTCTGAAAGAGGCAAGGAACACTTATAGGGAGTCTTATGGGTGGGTGGACGGACGCGGCGTGATGACAAGCGATGACATCGCCGGGGCGAACGGTGCTCGACGACTTATCCCGGCCGCGGAGGATGCACGCGCCCGACGCGCGACACCGCCCGCGGGATCGTGATGACACGTGATGACAACGCCGACCTGGCGGAGGGAGGACACGCCGTATCGGTCGCAGTAGCGGCGCTCACCGAGCTCGGCCCTCGTCGGACGCAGGACACCGTCCTGCTGCCGACACCCTTGTCATCATTTTGTCCGCGAAAGTCCTGGAAACGGGGTTGTACGGGTTGGGACGGGCTGTGACCCGCTGGTAGGAGCCCTTCCGGAAAACCGGGTCTGACCTGCACGTATAGGGACTCAATGGTACGGGACGGGACGGCAGAATCCGGCGTTCAAGTCCCCCCTCCGACACCATCTGACCAGCACACGTGCTGGCTGGGCTTCTACCAGCACCTACTTGTCGTGAGGGTGCCAGGTGAGCCGCAGTCCGATCGCCTCGTAGAGCTCTGCTCGCTTGGCGGGGTCCGCGTTGGCGAGCACGGCGACCATGTCGCCGAGTCCTTCGATGAGTCCACGCAGCTGGGTCGCGGTCGGCGCGTCGTGGGGCGTCGCGGTTCGCAGTGCCATGTCGGCGCGGTTGCGTTCTGTGGTGACTTCGGCCATCCAGGTGGCGACGGTCGCGGGTCGCTCCGGCGTCGAGCGCGGCTCGGTACTGGGCGAGCCGTTGGTCGCACTCCGCGATCGTGTGGCGGGCTTGTTCTGGTCAGCGCTCCCCACGCCGCGTCGGCGGCCCACTCGGGGTCGTCGTAGGCGGGATGGCCGGGCTCGACGTTGACGGTGAGCGTGAAGCCGTAGCTGCGCGTGTCGTTCGTCATGGGGCGATGATCGCTCGAGCTTCTCGGGGTCGTGGACGAGGCCGGAGCGGAGTCGGAGAGCGACCCGCGCCCGACCTTGGTAGCCGCAATTCGCGGTCCGCTAGGGTCGCCGGGCACCGACGGGGAGACGGTATGGACGTACTGCAGGTGGACAACGGGGACATCAGCCTGCAGGTGGAGGTGTCAGGCGAGGGGCCCGTCGTTCTGTGCATCCCCGGGTGGCCTGAGCTCGGGGTGTCGTGGCGCCACCAGGTGGCCCACCTCACCGAACACGGCTACCGGGTCGCCACCCTCGATGTGCGGGGCTACGGAGGCAGCTCGGCTCCGATCGAGGTCGAGCGCTACACGCTCAAGGAGCTGTCCGGCGATGTCGCCGCAGTGGCCGGCGCGCTGGACGACGGTCCGATCGTGCTGCTCGGCCACGACTGGGGCGCGCCGATCGCGTGGAGCGCCGCGGTTCGTCATCCCGATCGGATCCGGGCGGTCGCCGGGCTGAGCGTCCCGCACCTCCCGGCCACCGGACTCGCGCTGAGCGACGTCTTCGACTCGATCTACGCCGACCGCTTCTTCTACTTCCTCCACTTCCAGCAGCCCGCCGTGCCCGAGGCCGAGCTCGAGGCGGATCTGCGCGCCGGTCTCAAGCGGTGCTACTTCGCGCTTTCGGGCGATGCACCGCTCAACAGCTGGTTGCCCGATGCACCGCGCGGCGTCCCGTTCCACCCGCTGCTCCCCGACCCACCCGACGGGCCGCTCTCCTTCCTGCCCGACGACGAGCTCGACGCGATGGCGGCGACCTTCGCCCGCACCGGCACGACCGGCTCGTTCAACCGCTACCGTGCCGCTGCGCTCGACAGCGCGGAGGACGCCGACATCATCGGCGCGCCGGTCACCCAGCCGTCTTGCTTCATCGCCGGCGAGCGCGACGCGGTGCGGGCCATGGTCCCTGGTGGTGACCTCTACGCCGACCCCGGCAGTGGGTGCACCGACTTCCGCGGCGCCACGATCATCGACGGCGTGGGCCACTGGGTGCAGCAAGAGGCACCGGCGGAGACCAACGCCGCGCTCGATGCCTTCTTGGACTCCCTCTGATCTGCCGGGCCGGTCGTCGAGCAGTCCCTGCGCCGATCGAACCTGCCCCGCTGGCGTAGTGCGCCGTCTCCAGCAGGAGCACCCCAACGAGCTCGCCGCGGGCACCGCCGCCCAAGACGTCTGGCAGTTCTGCCTCGGCGCCGTCGGTGGGGCGCCCGAACGGTAGGACCTCTTCCTCGTCGGCGGCGACGGGATCGCGTGCTGCCGCCGGTTGGCCGTGGCAGGATTCCTGTCGTGACGATCTTTCGGCGGACCACCTGGGTGCTCATCGCGTTGGTCGCCTCCGTGGCGGTGTTGTCCTCCGTTGTGGTGGGAGCACCTCCCACCTCGGCCACCGCGACCACGGGGCTCGCTGGCGAGCCCGCTTCGGTCCGCGACGAGGAGGGGAGCGGTGCTCCCGCCGCGGTCGGCGGCTTCAGCGACGTGCCGCGCTCCCACGTCTTCTGGCAACCGATCACGTGGCTCGTGGCGAGGAACTTCGCGAACGGCTACGCGGACGGCACCTTCCGGCCGACGCCGGTGGTCACCCGGCAGGCCATCGCCGCGTTCCTCTATCGCTACTACGGGTCTCCGCAGTCCACGTGCACCGAGGCGCCGTTCACCGACGTGCCCGTGAGTCACCCGTTCTGCAAGGAGATCAAGTGGCTTGCCGCGCAGAACATCACCAGGGGCTATGCGGACGGTTCGTTCCACCCGACCGACGCGGTCGCCCGCCAGGCCGTGGCGGCGATGCTCTACCGGGCTGAGGGATCGCCCGATGGTGCCGAGCCGAGCTGTGTCGGTCCCGCGTTCATCGATGTTCCGGCGGGCCACGCGTTCTGCGGTGAGATCAAGTGGCTCACCACGAAGGGCATCGCCGAGGGGTACGCCGACGGGACGTTCCGTCCCTCGGCGCCGGTGAGCCGCCAGGGCGCGGCCGCGTTCCTGCATCGCTACCGGGGCGCGCCCGTGAAGGTGGTCGCCGGCCAGTACTTCAACTGCGCGGTCCTCGCCAACGGCACCGTGCGGTGCTGGGGCGCCAACGACAAGGGCCAGCTCGGCGACGGGACCACGGCCGATCGCGCCGTGCCGGTCCTGGTGTCCGGGATCACCGATGCGGTGGATGTCTCTGCGACCCACAAGCACGCGTGCGCCGTGCGCAAGACCGGCCGCGTGGTGTGCTGGGGAGAGAACAGTGCCGGTCAGCTGGGTGACGGGTCCACGACCGACCGATGGGTGCCCACCCAGGTGGTCGGCCTGACCAGCGCGTCCAAGGTCTCCGTCGGCTTCGAGACGTCGTGTGCGGTGTTGCGCAGCGGTGCGGTCAAGTGCTGGGGGTCGCCTCAGTGGTTGAAGCTGACCTCCGCCGGACCCATCTTCGGCTCTGAGGTGCCGATCGACATCGCGGGCGTCGACGACGCCACCGACGTGCGCGTCGGGGGAAGGCAGGTGTGCGCCCTGCGCAAGACCGGCCGCGTGACGTGCTGGGGATACAACATGTACGGGCAGATCGGCGACGGTACGACGACGAACCGCGGCACACCGGTGGCGGTCGGCGGGATCACCACCGCGGTCACGCTGAATGCGGGCGACGTCCACGTGTGTGTCGTGCTCGCGTCGGCGACCGTTCGCTGCTGGGGCCGCAACGGGTCCGGGCAGATCGGCGACGGCTCGACGACGGACCGCCTGTCTCCGACCACCGTCGGCGGCACGGCCGGAGCGGTCGACGTCGGCGGCGACTACTACACCACCTGCGCCGTGCTGACCTCGGGTGAGGTGAAGTGCTGGGGCGACAACGCCAACGGCGGTGTCGGCAACGGGACGCAGGGCGGCGCCGTGCTCGCACCGGTCACCGTGTCGGCGCTCAGCGACGCCATCGAGGTCTCTGCCGGGTTGGGGTCGGCGTGCTCGTTGAGCGCCGATGCCAAGGTGCGCTGCTGGGGCAGGAACGACAACGGCGAGGTCGGCGACGGCTCCTACGTCCGTCGCCTCACCCCGGTCGGGGTCTTCGGCCTCTCCTGATCCCCAACTTGTCCTGATCCCTGGCTTGTCCTGATCCCTGGCTTGTCCTGATCCGACCGCGAGGATGAGACGCACCCATCCAGGCGACATCTGGCAGATGACGACCTGGATCGAGCCGCCTCGCGAGCGGCACCGTGGATCCTGTGGGGTCGGCGTCGGATTGGCTACGGTTCCGCGATGCGCAACATCGCCTTGCTCTCCCAACGACTCCACCCGTCGGACCTCCGCGGTGCAGGTCGTCGACGAGGCAGCGCCGCGGCATCGGCGGTCGCGTTCGTCGTCACCGGCGCCCTGATCGTTGCCTGCTCCAGCTCCTCGGATGCCGGCAGCACAGCCACGTCGGTCCCAGGGGCCACCGCGGACGGGACCGTGCCCGCGGCGCTCACCGTGGGTCCGGACGACCCGCAGGAGCTCACCCCGGTGGTGGCGCACGTGCCTGTCGCTCCCATCCCCTTCCCGGGGTCCGATGGCAGGACCCACGCGGTCTACGAGCTGTTCCTCACCAACGCGGCGAGGGAGCCGGCCACGATCGACCAGCTCGAGGTGCTCGACGCCGACACGGGCACGCCGGTCGAGACCCTCGACAACGCCGAGCTGACCCCGCTCTTCTCGCTGGCGAACCAGGAGGGCACCGAGCAGGGCCTCGGCCCGGCCCAGTCGGGCACGGTGTACCTCCACCTCGTGTTCGACGACGCCGCCCAGGTCCCGGCCGTGCTCACCCACAACCTCGATGTGACCTTCCCGACCTTGGGATCGGTCGATCAGGCGGCGATCGCCACCGTCGCGGTGGACGACCGACCCGTCCTCGAGCTCGGCGCGCCGTTGAAGGGCGACGGCTACATCGCCGCCGACGGGTGCTGCGACTCTGCACGCCACCGCCGAGCGACGCTGCCGGTCAACGGTGCCCAGCTGATCGCCCAGCGCTATGCCATCGACTGGGAGCAGATCGACGGCGAGGGTCGCATCTACGACGGCGACAAGCTCGACGTGAACAGCTACGAGATCTACGGCGACGATGCCCTGGCCGTGGCCGACGGCACGGTGGTGAAGCTGGTGGACGGGCTCCCGGACCAGGTCCCGGGCACCTACCCCGACAACCCGACGCTCGAGGAAGCCGACGGCAACTCGGTCGTCCTGGACATCGGCGGCGGCTACTTCGTCAACTACGCGCATCTGCAGGCGGGGAGCCTCACCGTGAAGCTCGGTGACACGGTGAAGAAGGGTGATGTCGTGGGCAAGGTGGGCAACTCCGGCAACTCGGTCGCTCCCCACCTGCACCTCCACGTGATGGACACCCCGTTGCCCGTCGCGGCGAGCGGGTTCCCGTACGTCATCGACAGCTTCACCGTGTTCGGCATCACGATCAGCACCGCCGCGTTCGACACCGCCGAGGCCGACGGCACGCCGCTCCAGGACGACAGGATCGATCCGCCCACCGCGCACACCAGGCAGTACCCGATGGACCAGTCCCTCGTGAACTTCTGACGTCGCGGTCCAACATCGTCACACCCGTGGTCGAGTACCTCTGCCTCGAAGGCGGAAGCCGGAGGGCTTCCTCGTCGCTGGTGAGCCCCGGGTTGGACGGCGGCACGCGTGGCTCCCGCTTCGATCTGCGGCGGTCCATCCCCGCCGGTCCGGGGGCGCGAAAGTAGCGTTGGCCGGGTCAGGAGCCGAGGTACCGATAGCCGATCCACGAGACACGGGGGACTCCGATGGCCAAGGGTGACGCGCAGCAGTACGGGAAGAAGACGGGCAAGTTCGATGCACGCCTCGTCCTCGGCGTGATCGTGGCCGTGCTGATCGGCGTCTTCATCGTGCAGAACCGCGAGGACGTTCCGCTCACCATCTTCTTCTTCGAGGTGAGCATGCCGCTGTGGATCGGCCTGCTCATCACGGTGCTCCTCTCGGCCGCCGTCGGGTTCCTCCTCGGCCGCGGTCGCTACAAGCACTGATCGACCAGCAGCAGCTCAGGGCCCCGCTGGTCCGCTCCGCGGCCTCCGGTCTGACGGCTGGCGATCGTCGGTCACTACACTCACCGGCGTCATGAGCACCCGGAAGCTGATCATCCTCTCGCTGCTGTGTGGCATCGCCATCCTGGGGGCGTTCGCGCTCCAGGTGATCCTGGCGACCTGACGACGTGATCCTGGCGACCTGACGACGTGATCCTGGCGGGCTGACGACCGACCCACCGGCGTGTGGCCCCCGAGCAGCGAGGCGGACGGCTGGTCTGGGGTGCGGGGCGACCGGTGGGTGCCGGGCTGGGCCTCGTCGGCATCGACCGCGCACGAGGTCAGGAGGTGAACGAGAGGTTTCGTTCCCGGAATGGTCACGCCGCGGGGTCCCTACCGTGTTCCGGTCGCTTCACGAGATGGATAGTCTCGGACCCATCTACACAGGAGGTGGTTCCGACGGCCGAGCAATTCGACCTCGTCATCATCGGGGGAGGCCCCGGAGGGTACGCGACGGCGCTGTACGGCGCGTCGGCAGGGCTGCACGTGGCCCTGATCGAGAAGAACAAGGTCGGGGGCACCTGCCTCCACGTCGGCTGCGTCCCCGCGAAGGAGCTGCTCGAGACCGCGGCGGTGCTGCGCACGATCGAGCACGCCGCTGACTTCGGCATCACCACCTCCGAGCCGGCACTCGACCTCGAACAGGCCCAGGTGCGCAAGCAGCAGGTCATCGACCAGCTCTTCAGCGGCCTGTCGTCGCTCATCAAGGGCCGCAAGATCACCGTCTTCGACGGCACCGGCACGCTCCACGCCGATCACCTGGTGAAGGTCGAGGGTGGCGAGTCGGGCGACGTCGAGCTGGTCGGTACCAACGTCGTGCTCGCCTCGGGCTCGCTGCCCCGCACCATCCCCGGCTTCGAGGTCGACGGCAAGCTCATCACGACCTCCGACGAGGTGCTGTCCATCGAGAAGGTGCCCGGCAAGGCCGTGGTCATCGGCGGCGGCGCCATCGGCTGTGAGTTCGCGTCCATGCTCGCCGACATGGGGGCCGAGGTCACCATCCTCGAAGCACTCCCCAAGATCCTCCCCGGCTGCGACCAGGACATCACCAAGATCGTCGAGCGGGTGTTCAAGAAGCAGAAGGGCATCACCAT
>CAZGEF010000096.1:0-10422 GCA_964525005.1 uncultured Rhabdothermincola sp. | reverse complement strand
GCCGTCCCCCAGACCCCCTGCTACGCCCTCAGCCCACCAACTCGCGGATCTTCTCCGGGGTGGCCTTGCCGTCGTAGGCGAGCTCGCCGTCGCGCAGGCCGACGCAGCGGGTGGCCTTGGGGGTGAGGTCCATCTGGTGGGTCGACACCAAGATGGCGGCGCCCTGCTCGGCGACATCGGCGAGGACGTCCACGAGGGTCTCCTGGCCGGGTGTGTCGAGGCCGACGAACGGCTCGTCGATGAGCAACAGGCTGAACGGACGGATGAGCCCGAGGATCAGCGCCGTCTTCTGCTTGAGGCCGCGACTGAACCGTGCCGGCAGGTCGTCGGCACGGTCCTCGAGGCTGAACATCTCGAGGAGGTCGTCGGCGTACTCCTCCCAGTCCTGGGTGCCGTGGAGGCGGGCGATGTACTCGATGTGCTCGTTGAGCGACAGGTCGTCGTAGAGCACCGGGGCGTCGGGCAGGAACGAGGTGGCGGCCCGGGCACCGACCGTGCCCACGGCGTCGCCCCGCACGTAGACGTGGCCCTCGTTGGGCTCCAACATCCCCGAGCAGCAGCCGAGCAGCGTCGACTTCCCGGCGCCGTTCGGGCCGACGAGCATGACCAGCTCACCCGGCGCGATCGTGAGGTCGAGGCCGTGGATGCCGTTGCCGTCGCCGTAGTCCTTGACGACGCCGGCGACGTCGAGTGCCGCGTCGGGGTTCTCCGACGGTGGGGGCGGAGGTTTGGGGATCATCGAGGAGGTCACAACGGCTTCGGCTTTCTCGTGCGCAAGAAGAAGAACGCGGCCACGACGATGAAGAAGGGATAGATGATCGCGTTCGACACGTCGGCGTAGTGGATGTCGTTCACGTCGTGGCCGGCGATGACGAGCGGTGCGAGCGTCGAGACCACGATCACCGGCGGCACGATGAGCCGGCCCGCCAGCACGAAACCCATGAGCTCGGGCCCGAGGCCGACGATCGTCGCCGTGTCGGGGGCGCCCTGCGCGGCGCCGATGCCCGCGGCGACCGCGGACCCGGCCGCGGCGACGATGAGCACCGACAGCGTCAGGCGCCACACGATCTCGACGGGCACGAAGACCATCGAGGTGGCGGACCCGATGAGGATCACGATCGCCATGAGCAACGCCGTCGCGGGGATGTGGTGGGTGAGGAGCTTGCCCTGCTCGATGGGGTAGCTGTCCCACCGGGAGGGGTGATCGACCTCCTGGGCGATGGCCTCGCTGGCGTCGTAGGCCGCGATGTAGAGGGCGATGCCCGCCACCAGGAGCATGGGCATGACGCCGCGCCACACCAGGCCCACCGAGACGCCGGCCGCGACGCCGAGCAGACCCATGCGCAGCAGGCGAGTGGCGGGGAAGCGCAGGATGCTCTGCCAGTCACGTCGCCACACGGCCGGGAGGCGGCCGCCGCGCTTCATCTTGATGTACGGGTGGCGACGGGGCTTCTCCTGGGAGAGCTGCCGGCGGAGCAGCACGACGGTCCGCACGTCCTGCAGGGTCACCGCGAAGCGAAGCTGGGAGACGAGTCCGGCGCGGCGCAGCGCCGCCTCGGTCGAGATCCCCCGGATGCCGACCACGCCGATCGCGCCCACGGCGACCGCGAACACGATGCCCAGGTAGGCGAGCGGCTCGAAGGTGATGGGCCAGAACGCGATCTCGGCGATGAAGGTGAGCGGGGAGGTGCGGACGGCCCAGTAGATGTCGGCGGCGGACCAGGCCAAGACGAGGAGCGCGACCACGTTCACGGTCTTCCACCCGATGCGGCGCCCCGAACCGATCATGGCGACGCCCACGGCGCTGCTCGCGGCGAGGGCGAAGGCCAGCGCGCAGCACGCGATGGCGAGGGCGACGTTGACGTGGATGCGACGGGAGGCGATCTCGCCGACGACGGCACCGAACACCGCCCCGGAGAAGGCCAGGAAGCGCAGCTGCTTGATCGCCGGTCCCCGCAGGACGAGGGCCCGGTCGATCGGCGCCTCGAGCTCGTGGACGACGACGGGGGCTTCGAGGACGAGCGGCCCGCCCCGTCCGCCCGACCGCAACCCGATGGCGAAGGCCAAGGCGAACGCACCGCCCAGCCAGGCGGTCATCTCACGGGCGAAGTCGAGCGCCTCGGTGTCGGTGAGCTGGTCGGCCGGGAGCCGCCCTGCCGCGAAGAAGACGAACAGCGTGCCGACGAGCACGATCAGGTACACCCGGTAGAGGGCGTCGACCCAGTGCACGTCGGCCAGGCGGTTGTGGCGACGGGTGCGATGGAGCTGCTTCAGCGCATCCGCGCCGATCGCCGCAGGTGTCGTCGTCGTCACGGCTGCGCAATGTACCTACGATGCTGGCGGTGATCCTCATCGACGTCGACCGCATAGCGGCGAGCCGACCGGGCAAGCCGCTGTTCGGAGACCTTTCCATCACCCTCTCGACCGGCGACCGCCTCGGCGTCGTCGGGATCAACGGCGGAGGCAAGTCGACGCTGCTGTCGGTGCTGACCGGCGAGCGCGAGCCGGAGGCGGGCACCGTGCGCCGGGGCAAGGGGGTGCGGGTCGCGGCGCTGACCCAACGACCGGACCTCGGATCGGGCACCGTGATCGACGCCGTCACCCCGGCGGCCGACGCCCGGTGGGAGGCAGAAGCGGTGCTCGATCGGCTCGGGATGGGCGCCTACCTCGACGCCGACACCTCGAAGCTGTCCGGCGGTCAGGCCAAGCGGGTCGCGTTGGCCCGCACCCTCGTCGTCGAGAGCGACCTGCTCATCCTCGACGAGCCCACCAACCACCTCGACATCGACGCCATCGCCTGGCTCGAGGACCGCCTCGATGCCTACCGGGGCGGTCTGATCCTCGTCACCCACGATCGCCACGTGCTCGACCGGGTCACCAACCGCGTGCTCGAGCTCGATCGGGGAAAGGGCTACCTGCACGAGGGCGGCTACGACGCCTACCTCGAAGGTCGCTCCATCCGTGAGGAGCAGGCGGCGAACGCCGAGTCGAGCCGGAAGATCCTCGCCCGCAAGGAGCTGGCGTGGCTCCGCCGGGGTGCGCCGGCCCGGACACGCAAGCCGAAGGCGCACATCGAACGGGCGACGCAGATCGTCGAGGCGAGGGCGGAAGGGGCTGCCCGCGACGGCGTTCCCGACCTGCACCTCGGTACGCCCCGCTTGGGTGATCAGGTCGTGGAGCTGCACGGGGTCGGGTTCGCGCACCCCGACCATCCGGCGCTCTTCGAGGGCGTCGATCTCGCGCTCGACAACCGGGAGCGCCTCGGCATCGTCGGCGTGAACGGCACCGGCAAGTCGACGCTGCTCGACATCATCGCCCGCCGTCGTGAGCCGTCGAGCGGGCGGGTCGTGACCGGGTCGACGGTCTCGCTCGGGTACTACGACCAGATCGGCGTCGAGCTCGATCCGGCGATGCGAGTGCGCGACGCGGTCGCGGGCAAGAAGGGCGAACCCGACTGGACCGACAAGGCGCTGCTCGAGCAGTTCTGGTTCGACGGCGATGCCCAGTGGGCGCCGATCGGCCTGCTCTCGGGTGGTGAGCGGCGTCGGCTCCAGCTGCTGCTCACGCTCACCGCGAAGCCCAACGTGCTGCTTCTCGATGAGCCGACGAACGACCTGGACCTCGACACGCTCCGGGTGGTGGAGGCCTTCCTCGACGACTGGCCCGGCGCCCTGCTCGTGGTCAGCCACGACCGGGCCTTCCTCGAACGAACGGTCACCGACGTCATCGTCCTCGACGGCAAGGGCCGGGCCGGCCGCCGCCCCGGCGGGTACGCCGCGTGGGAGGACGAGCGCCGAGCCGCCCGAGGCTCGCGCCCCGCGGCGGGCGGGGCGAAGCGGAGGCGGACACGACCGGCCTCGACCGCGACCTCGGCCTCGACCGCGACCTCGGCCTCGACCGCGACGTCGGCCTCGACGAGCGCGGCGGCACCGGCCGGTGCCGGTGGAACGAGCCGTTCGCCGAGCACCTTGCGCCACCTCATGAAGGAGGCGGAGAAGGAGGTCAAGCGCCTCGACAAGCGGCGGGTGAAGCTCGAAGCGCAGTTGGTCGAGGCCGCATCGGACCACCAGAAGATGATCGACCTCGGCCAGCAGCTCGCGGCGGTCACCGCTGAGCTCGAAGCGGTCGAGGAACGCTGGCTCGAGCTGGGCATGGAAGCCGAAGCCGGCTCCTGACCGTCTCGTCGGCGCGCCCTATGCCCGTTCTGGCTGGACACATACGTGAGATGGCACGGGTCTTCCCAGCCAGTTCGCCAGTTCGCCCGTTCGCCAGTTCGCCAGTTCGGCTGATCGGCTGATCGGTGGAGGGAGGTGCGGTGCTCGCTCGGCGGCCCGGTAGCCTGACCGACGCCATGAGCGTCGACACCGAAACCTCTGTCACCGACCAACCCACGCCCGAAGGAGACGGCGACCTGGTCCTCACCGTCACGCCTGAGGCACTGACGAAGGTCATCGAGATCCGCGACGCCGAAGACGATCCCGGCACGCTGGGGCTCCGGGTCGAGATCCTCGGCGCCAACGGCAGCGAGTACGCCTACGACCTGGGCTTCGAGCCCGTCTCCGATGCCGAGGAGGAGGACCACGTGTCGGTCCAGGGCGGCCTCACCGTGGTCGTGCCCGTGGCCAGCATCAAGAACCTCCGGGGGGCCACCCTCGATCTGCCCACCAGCCCGGGTCAGGGCGGCCTCGTGATCCGCAACCCCAACCGGCCCTCGGCGGCCAGCGGACTGGTCGACCCGGACCTCGAGCTCACCGGCGACATCGCCGACAAGGTGCAGCAGCTCCTCGACAAGTCGATCAACCCGGGCCTCGCGTCGCACGGCGGTTTCGCCGAGCTCAAGGGCGTCGAGGGCACGGTCGTGCACCTGTCGATGGGTGGGGGCTGCCAGGGCTGTGCCATGAGCGCGGCGACCCTGCGCGAAGGCATCCAGGTGGCCATCAGAGAGATGATCCCGGAGGTCACCGAGATCATCGACGTCACCGACCACGACGCCGGCGAGTCCCCCTACTTCACCTGACCTCCTCCTTCACCTGACCTCCTCCCTCACCTGACCTCCTCCCTCACCTGGACGGTCTGCGCCACCTGAGCAGCTGGTCGTCGCGCGAGGCTGGTGCGATGCCGACCTACGTCGCGTTGCTCCGAGGCGTGAACGTCGGGGGTGGCAACAAGGTCCCCATGGCCGACCTGCGCGCCGCCCTCGCCGACGCCGGCGCCACCGAGGTCGCGACCTACATCCAGAGCGGCAACGTGGTGCTCGATCACCCGTCGACGTCCGACCGCGCCGTGCAGACGTTGGTGCAGGACACCATCGGGTCCGTCTTCGGCCTGACGATCCCGACGATGGTCCGCTCGCTCACCGAGATGCGTGCCGTCGTGGAGGCGTGTCCCTACGAGGTCGACGATCCGACGAAGCTCCACGTCGTGTTCTTCAGCAGCGACGCCCCCGACCCCTCGACGTGGATGGACCTCGCCCCGTTCGCCCCCGAGGAGATCACGTTGTCGGGCCGCGAGCAGTACCTCCACCTGCCCGACGGCATGGGCCGGTCCAAGCTCGTCGAGGCGTTGGGCAAGGGCCAGGGCCGCAAGGTGGAACAAGGCACGGCGCGCAACTGGCGCACCGTCCAGAAGCTCATCGAGCTCGCCGACCGCTAACCAACAGTTCGTTCTGGCTGGGAAGACGCGCCAAATGCGGCGCGCCTTCCCAGCCAGAACGGCTCCTGCTCGTGGCGGTCGGTTCGCCGGCTACTTGGCGGCGGCGACGACGCCGGCCACGTCCAGGCCGAGCTCGGCGAGGATCGCGTCGGGCTTTCCGTGGGGGATGTAGGCCACCGGCGTACCGAGGACCCGAACCACCGGAGCGGCACCGTTGAGGTCACCGCTGTGCTCGGCGCGCTCGCGGACCTGCTCGGAGATGGCTGCTCCCACGCCGCCGTCGCGCAAGCCGTCCTCGATGGTGACCACGACCCGGTGCTCGGCGGCGTCGTCGATCATGTCCTGGTCGAGTGGGCACACGCAGCGCGGATCCCACACCGTGACCGACAAGCCCTGGTCGGCGAGCTGGACGGCGGCCTGCTCGCACACCTCGACCATCTTCCCGATCCCGATGAGGCACACGTCGGAACCCGACTGCACCTTGCGGGCGGCGAGGCCGTGACCGACCTGGTCCTCGGTGACCTGGCGGGCCATCGTCTTGCCCCACCGGATGGCCACGGGGCGATCGGTGATGGCCAGCGCGTCGTGGAGCATGACCTGCAGCTCCTGGTACGACGACGGGGCGAACATCACCATGCCGGGCACCTTGGTGAGCAGCACCATGTCGAGCACGCCGTGGTGGCTCGGGCCGTCGTCGCCGGTTATGCCGGCGCGGTCGAGGCAGAAGACCACCGGCTGGCCGTGCAGGCCGACGTCCAGGTTGACCTGGTCGAACGCCCGGGTCAGGAACGTCGAGTACACCGCCACGATCGGCCGCAGTCCGCCCATCGCCATGCCGGCCGCGGCGGTGACGGCGTGCTGCTCGGCGATGCCGACGTCGAGGAACTGGTCCGGGTAGCGCTCCTTGAACGGGAGCAGGCCTGTGGAGTCGGGCATGGCCGCAGTGATGGCCATGATCTCGCGGTGCTCCTCGGCCTCCTTGATCAGTGCCTCGGTGAACGCGGCGGTGTAGCTGCCCGGCTTGGCCTCGGAGGTGTCGTGCAGGTGCTTGACGTCATCGAGCTCGGCCGGTGCGTAGCCCTTGCCCTTGTGGGTGAGCACGTGGATGACCTGCGGTCCACCGATCTCGGAGGCGTTGCGCAGCTCCTGTTCGATGGTGGCGATGTCGTGGCCGTCGAACGGGCCGGTGTAGCGGACGCCGAGCGACTCGAAGAACACCGGCGGTTCCCACATCTCGCGGACCGCGGCCTTGGTGGCGTCGAGGGCCCGCTCGAGCCGGTCGCCGACCCAGGGCATCTCGCCGACGACCTTCTCGATGCGCGCCTGGCGCCGCATGTAGACGGGGTTGTTGCGGATCTTGGCCAGGCTCTCGCCGAGGCGGGAGATGGTGGGTGCGTAGGAGCGGCCGTTGTCGTTGAGGATGATGATGCAGTCCCGTCCGCTGTGGCCGAGGTTGTTGAGGCCCTCGTAGGCCATGCCGCCGGTCATCGACCCGTCGCCGATGACCGCCACGATGCGCCGGTTCGAGCCCAGCTCCGACTGCTCGGCGGTGGCGAGCCCATGGGCGTAGCTCAAGATGGTCGACGCGTGGCTGTTCTCGACCCAGTCGTGCTCGGACTCGTCACGAGACGGGTAGCCCGAGAGGCCGCCTGCCTGGCGCAGCTCGACGAAGTCGTCGCGCCGTCCGGTGAGGATCTTGTGGACGTAGGCCTGATGGCCGGTGTCCCACAAGATGATGTCGTCGGGGGAGTCGAACACCCGGTGCAGGGCGAGGGTGAGCTCGACGACACCGAGGTTCGAGCCGAGGTGCCCGCCCACCTGGTTGACCGCGTCGACGATGAACGCTCGGATCTCCGTTGCGAGGACCGCGAGCTGCTCGTCATCGAGCTGACGCAGGTCGGCCGGGGAGTTGATCGTCTCGAGGATCATGTCGCGATCACGGTACCGCGGGATCTACGCGGCGACCGTACGCGCGGGCTCCGAGCTCCGGTCGTCGTCCCGGGTGCTCGCCCGTCCGCCGATGGCGAAGGCGGGGGCCCCTGCCAGGCTGGCGACGAGGTTCAACAGGTAGAGGAGCAGACCGAGCGCGATGGCCTGCTCGGGAGGGAAGCCGAGTGGGGTGAGGAACAGCACGAACGCGCCTTCGCGGATGCCGAGACCGGAGATGCCCAGCGGGAGGACCTGGGCGATGAGCACGGCGGGGAAGAACGCCAGGAGCGGGGTGAGCCCGACGTGGGAGATGCCGACGGCGGCTGCCGCCATGAGCGCCGCGAGGCACAGCACGAACTGGTAGAGCAGGCCGACGGCGAGGACCCCGAACGCGGCCCTGGGGTGCTTGCGCAACCGGTCGACCCCGACGTGCACGGCGCCGATGAAGCCCAGGGCCCCGGTGCGGGTACGGAACCGGCCGCCGACGCTCGGGTGGTAGGCCACGACGAGCACGACGACGAGCGCGATGAGCGTGCCGACGGCGGTGAGCAGGGCGATGGTGCTGGCCGTGCCCTTGTGGAGCAGGTCGGGGTTCACGATCAGGCCGATGAAGGTGATGAGCGGCAGCACGAGCCAGCCGGTGAGGCGCTCGAGGACGACCGAGGCGAAGGTGTCGGGCGTGTCGCCGTTGTCCTTCGACAGGCGGGTCACGCGGAGCACGTCGCCGCCGATGGTGGTGGGCAGCACGTTGGAGACGAACTGCCCGGCGAAGTAGAGGGGCACAAGGCGCTTCATCGGGGCCTTGTCGCCCAGGTCGAGGGCGTTGAGCACCTGCTTCCAGCGCAGCGCGGAGAGCACGATGCCGAACATGGTCAGCACCGCGGCGCCGAGGAGCCACCACGCGGTCGAGGCGGTCCACGACGGGACGACCTCGTCCCAGTCGAGCTCGGGCAGCCGGGTGTAGAGCAACCCGAGCATGAGGACGCTCGCCGCGATGCGCAGCGGGAACGAGTAGCGCTTGAAGAAGCCGGGCTGCTTCGCCGGCTCCGCGGCGCCTCGATCGGGGGCGGCCGGCTCGTGGATCGCGGGATCGTGGTTCAGCAGGGTCGTGGCGGATCCGTCGCCGATGGGGAGGGGGGGATCGGGATCGGCAGGGTCGACGGCGTCGACGAGTGCATCCGTCCCCTCGGAATCCATGAGGTCGAGGCTACCCATGTGCCATCCCGGAGTCACCTGAGGTTCAAGGCATACCCACCACCCGGCAGCACCCCCGGCAGCAGCGCGCGTCGCCCGGCGCGACCCCGTCGTCCGAACTTGCAGGGCAGAACCCCCGAACTGGCAGGGAGAACCCGTCGTATCCGACGGACTTGGCCAGCCAGTTCGTCGTCGCCCGTCGACCTCGGACAGGTCCCGCCGGTCGTTGTTCAAACAGGTCCGATGGGCTCTGGCAGTCCGATAGGCGCTGGCAGTCCGATGGGCTCTGGCAGGAGGGTCGGGTCGTCAGTTCGTCTTCTCGAGGAAGCGCTCGGTGTCGACGACCACCCGCGTGACGCGTCCCACGGCGACCAGGCCGCGCTCGTCGTTGACCGAGACCGTGAAGATGACCCGGCGGCCGACGACCTTGTCGACGGTGGCCTCGGCGGTGACCACGTGGCCCACGGCGGTGGGGGCGAGGTGGTCGAGCTGCACCTGCATGCTCACCGTCGTCTGCTCCGCCCCGAGCTGGCCGGCGACGCTGGCCACGGCTGCTTCCTCGACGAGTGCGACGATGCGGGGGGTGGCCAGGACCGGCACCGCGCCAGACTTGGCGGCGATGGCCGTGTCGTCGTCGGAGACGAGCAATTCGACCGCGGCGCTCCGGCCGGTCTTGATGGGCATCGGGGTACCCTAAGGCGCTCGATGATCGGGTATCCAGCCCGCCGGACCGACGCCTCGGCGCTCCCGGCCGACCGGCGACCGATCCGACCGAGTCCGCTCTGTTCGACCTCCCCGCACTGGAGTCACCCGTGATCGAAGAGTCCGTCGTCGCCCGCGTGCTCGGCACCGCCCTGAACACCGGCGGCGACTTCGCCGAGGTGTTCGCCGAGGACAAGCGCTCGTCGTCGGGTGTGCTCGACGACGGCAAGGTCGAGGAGCTCACCTCCGGCCGCGACCGGGGTGCGGGCATCCGGGTCGTGGTGGGCGACACCACGGGCTTCGCCCACACCGCCGACCTGTCCGAGGCCGGCCTCACCGCCGCGGCCGAGGCCGCGGCTGCCGCGGCCAAGGGTGGCGGGGGTGGCACCAACACCGTGGCGCTCACCCGTTCGGGCGTCACCCGCTCGTACGACATCGAGACCTACCCGGCCGACGTCCCCAAGGCCACCAAGGTCGAGCTGCTCACCCGCGCCGACGAGGTGGCCCGCTCGGTCGGTTCGGCCATCACGCAGGTGTCGGCCAGCTACGGCGACAGCCGCCGCCGAATCCTCGTGGCCAACAGCGACGGCGTGCTCGCCACCGACGACGTCGTGCGCACCCTCTTCTCCGTGTCCACGGTCGCCTCGGGCGACACGGGCATGCAGACCGGGCGCGAGAGCGTCGGCCGCACCGTCGGATGGGAGCTGTTCGACCTGTACGACGTCGAGGAGCTGGCCCGCCACGCCGCCGAGCGGGCCATCACGAAGTTGAACGCCCGCCCCGCGCCCAGCGGCGAGATGCCCGTGGTCATCGGCAGCGGCGGCGGGGGCGTGCTGTTCCACGAGGCGTGCGGGCACGGCCTCGAGGCCGACCTCGTGGGCAAGGGCGCTTCGGTGTTCAAGGGGCGAGCCGGCCAGCAGGTGGCGGCCAAGGGCGTCACCGTCG
>CAZGEF010000095.1:0-10595 GCA_964525005.1 uncultured Rhabdothermincola sp. | reverse complement strand
TCGACCAGCCCACCCGGGTGCAGTCGGCCATCCACATGTCCCAGGTGGCCGAGCCGTACATCCGCCGGCGGGCCATCCGCCACCTCGAGAAGGGCCGGGTCGTCATCTTCGCCGGGGGGACGGGCAACCCGTTCTTCACCACGGACACCACGGCCGCGCTGCGTGCTGTCGAGATCGAGGCCGGCGTGCTCCTCAAGGGCACCCATTCTGGCACCGACGGCATCTACACGGCCGATCCGAAGACCAACCCCGATGCCACCAAGCTCGACGAGGTCACCTACCTCGACGTGCTCAACAACGGGCTTCGCGCCATGGACTCCACCGCGATCACGCTCTGCATGGACAACGATCTGCCCATCGTGATGTTCGACCTCATGGGCGACGGCAACGTCCGGTCGATCCTCGAGGGTCACGCAGTCGGCACGCACGTCCGCTGACGACCGATTTCCCTGGACGCCGATTCCCGGGCGACCCCGCCCTGATCGTCGCGATGGTGGCATCACGCGATCGGCGCGGTTCGCGGCGCTAGCGTCGAACACGACAGAAGGAGGCTCTTGGTGAGCGAGATGGCTGATCTGGTCCTGGCGGATGCCACCGACAAGATGAGCAAGGCGGTGTCGCACGCCCGTGCCGAGTTCGGCAGCGTGCGCACCGGCCGAGCCGCGCCCGCGCTGGTCGAGAAGATCATCGTGAACTACTACGACACCGACGTGCCGCTCCAGCAGCTCGCCGGCTTCAGCGTTCCCGAGGCCCGACAGCTGCTCATCACGCCCTTCGACAAGGGCGCTATGGGTTCGATCGAGAAGGCGATCCAGCAGTCGGACCTCGGTCTCAACCCGAGCAACGACGGGGTCAACATCCGCCTGTCGTTCCCGCCGCTCACCCAGGAACGACGCCGCGATCTCGTCAAGGTCGTGAAGGCGATGGCCGAAGACGGAAAGGTCGCCATCCGCAACCTGCGGCGCACCGCTCGCCATGAGCTCGACGAGCTCGAGAAGGACAGCGAGCTGTCCTCCGACGAGGTCGTCCGGGCCGAGAAGGAGCTCGATCGGTTGACCCACGCGCACGAGGCCGATATCACCGAGGCGTTGCAGGCCAAGGAAAAGGAACTCCTCGAAGACTGATGGCACCGGACTCCCCGTTTCGCCCCAACCGCGACGACGACCTGCCCGCCGACCCGAACGAGGGCGTGCGCATCATCGACCCTGCCGACGCGGCGGAGGCGGTGGAGCGAGGCGAGGCCGTACGTCGCAAGGGCGACGACCAGCCCAAGTACGGCGATCGGCCGAGCTCGCCCCCCGACGACGTGAAGCCCGCTCTGCGGTTCCCGTTGAGCGACGCCGCGGCGTCGGAGATCCGGCGTCCCCGGCCCGCGCCGGTCGAGCCCAAGGGCATGGATGACTTCGTGACGGTCGAGGACACCTTGGGTCACGACGACCCAGCGGCTCCCGCGCCGGGAGCCGGCGAGGACGACCGATCCGACGCGGGGTTCTCCTTCGGCAACCACCTCGACGAGAGCGATGGCGATGCGCCTGACGCCGACGAGCTCGCCGCTGCCGAGGTGATCTCGGTCGAGCCGGCCACCGGCGAGACGATGCTGCCGCACTGGACCGCGCCCCCCACCGGCGAGGTCCCCCGCGTGATCATCGGCGACGATGAGCCCGACGACGAGGACGCTCGCTGGAGCTCCTTCGCCTCGAGCTCACCACGGTGGCGTGACGAGCACGAGGAGTGGGATGAGGTCGACGTCGCCGACTTCGCCGCGCCGGAGCACGAGCAGCCGATCTCCGTCGATCCGGGCCCGATGACCCAAGAGGAGTTCCTCACCTTCGACGACCTCGAGGTGCCGACGTCGTCGGCGGGTTCGGCTTCGCCGGTGGTCTCTGCCTCGCCGGTCGGATCGGCCGCGGATCCGATTCGCATCCAGTCGAGCCAACCGATGCCGACCGAGCCTGTCGACCCGAGCCAGTCGCAGTCACGTCCCCGCAGCCGTGGTGCCCGCGCCGCGGCATCCGCGGCGGCCGGTGGGACCGCGACGTCGGCCAGCGGGGGAGGAGGCGGGCGACGAGGCGACCCCGTCGACGATCCGTCGGCGGCCGAGCCCGACCCGTCGGGTGAGCGCGATGTCACGCAGGCGGCCTTCGTCGGCGTGATCATCGCTGCGGTCGCGGTCGTGGCCTTCTACATCGGGCCGGTCACCGCGCTCGTGCTCATCTGGGCGATCGTCGTCGCGGCCGCCGCGGAGTTCTTCACCGCGCTGCGTCGCGGCGGTCTCCGTCCGGCCACGCTGCTTGGCCTCGCCGCCTGTGCGGCACTGCCGCTCGCGGCCTACTGGAAGGGTGAGGGAGCGCTCCCCCTGGTGCTCTTCTTGACCTTCGCGTTCACGATCCTCTGGTACATCCTGGGCATCGGTGGATCGGCGCGCCCGCTGCCGAACACGGCGGTCACGCTCCTCGGGGTCTTCTACGTGGGCTTCCTCGGGGCGTTCGGCGCCGTCATCCTCGGCATCGAGCGCCAGGGCGTCGGCATCTTGCTCCTCGCCATCGTGGGCGGGGTCCTCTCCGACGTCGGGGGGTTCTTCGTCGGTCGCCAGGTGGGTCGCACACCGCTCACCGCGGTGAGCCCCAACAAGACGGTCGAAGGGCTCGTCGGTGGTGTCGCCAGTGGCGTCGTGGGTGTGATCGTCCTCGGGCTCGTCGGCTTCGTCGAGCCGTTCGGTTTCCTGGACCTGCTCATCTTCGGGTTCTGCGTCGCGGTCGTCGCTCCGCTCGGGGACCTCGCCGAGTCGCTGTTCAAGCGCGACCTCGGCCTCAAGGACATGGGTTCGGTCATCCCCGGCCACGGCGGCGTCCTCGACCGTTTCGACGGCCTGCTGTTCGTGCTTCCCGTCGCCTACTACCTGGCCCGGGTGCTTCTGTAGTTTCGGGCTCGGTCAGCTCGGTCGCTGACCTCCCTCGCTGACGTCCCCCGCTGACCTCCCCCGAGCTTCTTCGTGGGCTCGCTGAGCTCGCTGTGGTCTCGGTCGGGCCGGAGCAAGCTCCTCGTCCGA
This sequence comes from uncultured Rhabdothermincola sp., assembly GCA_964525005.1. GTDB lineage: Bacteria > Actinomycetota > Acidimicrobiia > Acidimicrobiales > Acidimicrobilacustridaceae > CAZALT01. Next base: position 7,546 of record CAZGEF010000095.1, on the reverse strand, counting down.
CGGCGGGGGCATGCCCCCCGCACCCCCGCACCCCTGCACCCCTGCACCCCCGCTCCTCGGGTCCTCGGGGCCAGAGCCTCCCGACCGGTAGGGGTACATGGCGGGACACCTCGTGCTTTACGTCGGCCTTCGGCTTCGGTCGGTAGCCTCGTGGTCATGTCTGCCACGCGGGTCGCACTCGCCGGATCCACGGGATCCATCGGAACCCAGACCCTCGACGTCATCGCCGCCGAACCCGACCGGTTCGAGCTCGTCGCCATCGGGGCCAGCGGCGCCCGACCGGACGACCTCATCGAGCAGGCTCGTTCGTTGCGGCCCAAGGTCGTCGCGGTGTCCGATGCCGCCGCGGTGCCCGCGATCGCCGATGCCCTGCCCGACTGCGACGTGCGCGGCGGAGCCGACGCACTGGCGAGCCTGGCCGAGGATGCCGATGTCGTGGTCAACGGCGTCGTCGGCTTCGCCGGCCTCGACGTCACGGTCGCGACGTTGCTCGCCGGGCGGCGCCTCGCCCTGGCCAACAAGGAGTCGTTGATCGCCGCCGGACCGGTCGTGCAGCGCTACCGGTCGACGCCGGGTGCCGAGCTCATCCCGGTGGACAGCGAGCACGGTGCCATCCACCAGTGCCTCCGGGCCAACGACGTCGCCTCCCGGGTGGCACGTCTCGTGTTGACGGCGAGCGGCGGCCCGTTCCGCGGGCAGAGCAAGGCCGACCTCGCCGGGGTCACCGCCGAGCAGGCCCTCCGGCACCCCACGTGGACCATGGGCCCGAAGATCACGGTCGACTCGTCCACGCTCATGAACAAGGGCCTCGAGGTCATCGAGGCCCACGAGCTGTTCGGCGTGCCCGCGGGTGACGCCGGCGTCGGGATCGGCTTCGACGACATCGATGTCGTCGTGCATCCCCAGTCCGTCGTGCACTCGATGGTCGAGTTCAGCGATGCCACAACGATCGCCCAGCTGTCGATGCCCGACATGCGGCTGCCCATCGGCTACGCCCTCGCCTGCCCGGACCGGGCCGTCACCCCCTTCGGGCGCATCGACTGGGCCACCCTCGGGTCCCTCGACTTCGAGGGACCCGACCACGAGGCCTTCCCCTGTCTGGGGCTCGCCTACGAGGCGGGCCGGAACGGGGGAACCTTCCCCGCGTGGCTGAGCGCGGCCAACGAGGTGGCGGTCGACGCGTTCCTCTCGGGCCGCATCCGGTGGATCGAGATACCCGACGTCCTCTCGGCCACCTTGGCGCGCCATGATGGGGGGGAGGCCGACACCCTCGACGACGTCATCGATGCCGACGCCACCGCCCGTGCCGTTGCCGGGGAGGTCCTCGAGACGATGGAGAAGATGGCGTGACCGACACCACCGAACGCACCCCTTGGCCGTTGGTCGGCGCCACCGCCCCGCCCCTGGCGGAGGTCGACTCGCCGCAGGTCGACTCGGCCGCGGTCCTCGACGGCGGTGACAGAACCGTCACGGCACCGGCGGAGGCCGGCGCCACGAGCGTCGAACCCGATCCCGAAGCCAAGGGCAACCCGCTGCGGATCTTCCTGGTCATCGGCATCGTCGCGGCCATCGGGGTGTTCGGCGGCTGGTCCTGGCTCGTCATCATCGGCGCGCTGATCGCCTCGATCTTCCTTCACGAGCTGGGCCACTACCTCGTGGCCAAGTGGGCGGGGATGAAGGTGACCGAGTTCTTCATCGGCTTCGGTCCCCGCATCTGGTCCTTCCAGATGGGTGAGACCGAGTACGGCTTCAAGGTGATCCCCGCCGGGGCCTACGTGCGCATCATCGGGATGAGCAACCTCGAGGAGGTCGATCCCGCGGACGAGGATCGCACCTACCGGTCGAAGGGCTACTGGAAGCGGCTGCCGGTCATCCTCGCCGGCCCCTTCGCGAACTTCGCGATCGCGTTGGTGCTGCTGTTCGTGGTCTTCGCCGGTCTCGGCGTGCGCGACGCCACGGCCTGGCGGGTCGACGGGGTGGTGCCCGGGAGCGCGGCGGAGGCGGCGGGGCTCCAGCAGGGCGACCGCCTGGTGTCGGTCGACGGCCAGGAGCCCGGCGCGTTCACCGACTTCTTCGCGGTCGTGCAGCCCACCGCTGGGCGGACCATCGACGTGGTCTACGAGCGTGACGGCGTGGAGCACACCGTCGAGGCCACACCGGGTTGGCGGCTCGACGCGGTCGCTGCGGCGAAGCTGGCCCCCATCCGGGAGGGCGACATCATCACGTCGCTCAACGGTGAGCCGGTGACGTCGTACGCCGCGTTCCAGGAGTCGCTCGCGGGCGCCGAGGGCACGTCCACCGTCGTCTTCGAGAACGGCGGCGATCGGTACAGCGTCGACTTCACCGGCCCGGTCGAGCTTCCCGACGGTGGCTACACCGGATTCTTCGGCGTCGGTCAGGAACCGGCCCCGGCCGAGCCGCTGTCGGTCCCGTCCGCGGCGGCACGGTCGGTCACGACGTTCGGCGAGATCATGGCGCTCAACGTCGAGGGCGTCGGCAACCTCTTCTCGCCGTCGGGGCTGGCGCGCTACTGGGACACGCTGAGCGAGACGGCCCGGTCCGATGCGGGCGTTCCCGCCGATCACCCCGCGGCGACGCCGGTCGACTCCTCGACGCCGGCCCTGAAGCCGGCATCCGAACCGATCGACCTGAACCGTCCGACGTCGATCATCGGCATCGCCCAGATGGGTTCGTCGTTCGCCGAGCAGGGGCCGGAGCCCTTCTTGATGCTGCTCATCGCGGTGAACTCCTTCCTCGGGTTGATCAACCTCGTCCCCCTGCCTCCTCTCGACGGAGGCCATGCCGCCATCGCCACCTACGAGGCCATCCGCGGCGCGATACGCGGTCGGGCCTACCGGATCGACATGGCCAAGCTCATGCCGGTGGTGTACGCCGCGTTCGCCTTCCTCACGCTCTTCGGGCTGTCGGCCATGTACCTCGATGTCGCGGCTCCCCTGGATCTGGGCAGCTGACCGGCTCGCTACGGTGATCTGACCGCCACCCGATCCGAGGCCCCGAGAGTGGAACACCAGACCCGGTACGACCGCCGCAAGTCCCGCCAGATCATGGTGGGCGACGTGCCCGTCGGGGGAGACGCGCCGATCACGGTGCAGTCGATGACCACCACGAAGACGTCCGACGTCGAGGGGACACTGGCCCAGATCTATGCGCTGGCCGGTGCCGGCTGCGAGATCGTGCGATGCACCTGCAACGACGTCGCCGCGGCCGAGGGCCTCGCCCGCATCGTCCCGCGGTCGCCCATCCCGATCATCGCCGACATCCACAACCAGCACCGCCGGGCGCTCGAGGCGCTCGAGGCGGGGGTGCACGGTCTGCGACTCAACCCGGGCAACATCCGCAACCCCGAGCACATCAAGACCGTCGCCCGCGAAGCTCGCGACCGCGGCGTGTCGATCCGCATCGGGGTGAACGGCGGCTCGCTCGACCCGGACCTGCACGACAAGCACGGCGGGGTCACCCCCGAGGCGATGGTCGAATCCGCCGAGCAGGAGCTGCGGTACTTCCACGAGGTCGACTTCGACGACGTGAAGATCTCGGTCAAGGCGTCGAACGTACCGCTGATGATCGACTCGTACCGGCTGCTCGCCGAGCGGGTCGACCACCCCCTCCACCTCGGCGTCACCGAGGCGGGGCCGCCCCCCGCCGGGTTGCTCAAGGCCACGGCCGGTCTCGCCACGCTGCTGTCGGAGGGCATCGGCGACACCATCCGCTACTCGCTCACCGCTGACCCCGTCGAGGAGGCCCGCGCCGGACGTCAGCTCCTCGAGGCCCTGGGGCTCCGGGAGCGGCGGGGCCTCGACCTCATCGCCTGCCCGTCGTGCGGCCGGGCAGAGGTCGACGTCATCGCGGTGGCCAGCGCGGCGCAAAAGGCGCTCGGGGACCTCGACCTGCCCATCCAGGTGGCGGTCATGGGCTGCGTGGTCAACGGCCCCGGCGAGGCGCGCGAGGCCGATCTCGGCATCGCCGCGGGTCGCAAGCGGGGTCACCTGTTCGTGCGGGGTCAGGTCGTCGCGGTCGTCCCCGAGCCCGACATGGTCGATGCGCTCGTGGAGTGGGCCGGTGTCATCGCCGAGGGCGGTGTCGAGGAGGCGCTGCGCCGCAAGGACGACACCGCGGCGGCGGCGGCGGAAGCGGACCGTGCCGCGCTGCTCGACGAGAAGGGAGACGACGCCAACGCCAGCGAGCAGCGCGTCGAGCTCATCCGCAAGATCGAGGAGGAGCGGGACTGATCGAGATCGGCCCGTGGCCGAGGGGGACGGTCAGGACGACCAGGTGACCGTCGACGTGTTCGTGTCGATCACGACGAGGCGGTCGTAGGCGACGACGACGGCGGTGGCACCCCGCCACTGGAGAGGCCAGAACGAGGAGAACATGCTGTTGGCGTGGAAGGCCACGGGGGAGCGTCCTGCCGTGGTGCCGTCGACCAGCGAGATCCTCTGCGTGAGGAGGCCGTCGCCGCCGTCGAGGAAGACCAGGCGGAGCTGATCGCCGTCGACGTCCGCGGCGAACACCGTCTCGTTGGCCGAGACCGTCCAGGTGCCGACCTCGTCGACGGGTTCGGCGTCGTCGAGCGGCACGGACCACGCGACGTCGCCCGACGCGGGGTCGACGGCCACGATCGACCACGTCTCGGTGCCGCGGGTGCTGACCGCCTGAGCGATGACGCGACCCCCGACGTTCGCGATCGGTGTGAGGTCCAGGTCGGGAGGCAGCGCGATGGCCGCACCCGCCCCCGTGAGGGTGTCGAGCTGGACGAGGGACGGGTTGCGGGTGCGGACGGTGAGGACGGGCTCGTCGAGCACGGCGACGGTTCCGTGGTCGAGGTAGTCGTCGGGCAGCACGGTGTCCCAGACCTGCGTGCCGGTGGCCAGATCCCACTTCTGCCAGCAGGCGGGGATGAGCCCGTAGCCCAGGTAGGCGGCGTTCGGCTCGGTGGTCGAGGGGAGGGCCTGGGCGGTGGCCGAGATGGGCCGGGCGAAGGTGGGTCGGTCGGCGTACGAGCACGTCGCGTCGATGGGTACGAGCACCTCACCGGTGGCCGGGTCGATCACCGACGCGCGGGGCTCGCCGTCGTCGCCGTCATCGAAGAGGAGGAGGTGGGTGCCGACGACCCGGGTCCCTCCTGAGGTCGACACGAGCCGGTGCGACCAGTCGACGGTTCCGTCGGTGGTGTCGATGGCGTGGATGACCGAGTCGTACGAACGCACGATCAGACGGGAGCCGACGACGTCGAAGCAGTTGTGGCATCCGGCCCGGAAGACGTCGGTGAGCGGGGCGTCCCACAGGGGACGACCGTTCGCCAGGTCGAACGCGTAGACCCGGTCCTCGATCGCGGTGAGCACTCGCGTGCCATCGGTCGTGAGCGGCACCCGGTAGGTCTTGTCTCCGAGCGGCGGGGTGCGCCACACGGGCTCCTGGTTCTCGCCGTCGAGCCGCACGAGCTCGTACACGGTGGAGGAGAGGCCGCGGTCGTAGTGCCGGGTGAGGGCCACGGACTGCACGGGGGCCCTGGGCTCACCGGGCAGGATCACGACGGACTCGGCGATGATCGAGTCGGGATCCTCCGGTGCCCCGGGCATCGAGAGCTTCGGTGACGAGCTGCACGCGGCCACCACGAGGGGAACCGCGAGCGCCAGCGTGGCGGCGAGGGCCGAGACCCTGCGTGATGCCGTCATGGGGGAGTGGCTACCACAAGCCCAACCCCGGCACCGGCGGGCAAGACGCGCCGCATGTGGCACGTGTGTCCGGGCAGAACCGCAAGCGGGAGCCGCGAGGCTGCTCCACTATCCTCCGGGCCCTATGGCCAAGGCACCCGTGCTCACCCCCCAGGCGGAGGACTTCCCCCGCTGGTACCAGGACGTCATCAACAAGGCGGAGCTGGCCGACAACGGTCCGGTTCGCGGCACGATGGTCATCCGGCCCTACGGGTACGCCATCTGGGAGCAGATGCAGTCCGAGGTCGACACCCGCATCAAGGCCGCCGGTGCGAAGAACGCGTACTTCCCGCTGTTCATCCCCGAGAGCTACCTCGAGCGCGAGGCCGAGCACGTCGAGGGCTTCAGCCCCGAGCTTGCCGTCGTCACCCACGCCGGTGGCAAGCAGCTCGAGGAGCCGGTCGTCGTGCGTCCCACGAGCGAGACCGTCATCGGCGAGTTCATGGCCAAGTGGACCCAGAGCTACCGCGACCTGCCGCTGCTGCTCAACCAGTGGGCCAACGTGGTGCGCTGGGAGCTGCGCCCCCGCGTGTTCCTGCGCACCAGCGAGTTCCTGTGGCAGGAGGGCCACACGGCGCACGCCGATGAGGCCGACGCCCGCGCCTACGCGCAGCAGATCCTCCACGAGGTCTACGAGGACTTCATGGTCAACACGCTGGCCCTGCCGGTGATCGTCGGTCGCAAGACCCGCAAGGAGCGCTTCGCCGGCGCCACCAACACCATGACGTGCGAGGCGATGATGGGTGACGGCAAGGCGCTCCAGATGGGCACCAGCCACGAGCTGGGCCAGAACTTCGCCAACGCCTTCGGCATCACGTTCTCGGACGAGACCGGCGTCGCCCAGACGGCGTGGACCACGTCGTGGGGCGTGTCCACCCGCATGGTGGGCGGCCTGATCATGGGTCACGGCGACGACCGCGGTCTCCGCATCCCCGCCCGCCTCGCCCCGATCCAGGTCGTGGTGCTCGCCGTGCGCGACGAGGGCGATGTGGTCGAGCGCTGCGGCCAGATCGCCGAGACGCTGCGCGCCGCGGGTGTGCGCGTCGAGCTCGACGTCCGCACCGAGACGTCCATGGGGCGCCGCGCCACCGACTGGGAGCTCAAGGGCATCCCGTTCCGGCTCGAGCTCGGGCCCCGCGACCTCGCCGAGGGGGTCGTCACCGTCGCCAGCCGCCACACCGGCGACAAGGAGGCGGTGGCCATCGAAGGCATCGCCGAGACGGTGACCTTCCTCCTTGATCGCCAACAGGGTGAGCTGCTCGCCGACCTCGTCGCTCGCCGAGATGCCAACACGTCCGACGTGGAGACCGTCGCCGAGGCGGCCGAGGCCGCCGCCACCGGCTGGGCCCGCATCCCGTGGGCCACGCTGGGGGAGGAGGGCGAGGAGGAGCTGGCCAAGCAGGCCGTCACCGTGCGCTGCCTCGTCCGATCTGACGGAACCCTGCCGGACTCCGATGACGAGGACGGCGTGCTCGCCGTCGTGGCCCGCTCCTACTGACCCTCGCCGACCCCGTCATCGACCCTGACCGCTCGTGCCGAGCAAGATCGAACCCGCCGCATCCCGCCGCATCCCGCGGCAACCCGCCACATCTCGCCGCTCAACAGCGAACTGGCTGGTAGAAGCCGCCGGATGCGACGTAGTTGGCCAGCCAGTTCGGCGGTGATGGGTGGCGAGGGAGGCCGAGATCTGGCCTGGGTCGGGTGACGCGGACCTGTCGGCTGGGTGACAGGCGGGTGCGCGGGGCTATACTTTCGCCCGCGAATCCGTTCGATTGAGCGAAGGCGTGGGCTCGGCCCACGCCTTTCGTTTC
>CAZGEF010000094.1:0-10629 GCA_964525005.1 uncultured Rhabdothermincola sp. | reverse complement strand
CTTCGACGTCGACCTCGCCGCCTCCGACGAGGCCGGCGTCGCCGTCGTCCGCCCCACGGCGGTCGACCACCCCTAGCGAGCGCCAACCACCACTGCCGTTCTGGCTGGACAGAAGCGTCGTATGCGACGCGTCTTCCCAGCCAGTTCGGATGTCAGACGACCTCGAGGTCGCCCTCGTCGATGGCGGCGGCGGCGAACTGGGCGTTGTAGAGGTTGTAGTACGCACCGCCCGCCGCGATGAGCTCATCGTGGTTGCCCTGCTCGACGATGTTGCCGTTCTCCATCACCAAGATGGTGTCGGCGTCACGGATGGTCGACAGCCGATGCGCGATCACGAAGCTCGTGCGGTTCGACCGCAACGCGGCCATCGCCTTCTGGATCAGCACCTCGGTGCGGGTGTCGACCGAGCTGGTCGCCTCGTCCAGGATCAGGATGGTCGGATCGGCGAGGAACGCCCGGGCGATCGTGAGCAGCTGCTTCTCCCCCGCGCTCACCGTCCCGCCCTCGTCGTCGATCATCGTGTCGTAGCCATCGGGCAGCGAGTGGACGAACCGGTCGACGTAGCACGCCTTTGCCGCCTCGATGATCTGCTCCTCGGTCGCGTCGAGGTTGCCGTAGGCGATGTTCTCGCGGATGGTCCCCCCGAAGAGCCAGGTGTCCTGGAGCACCATGCCCATGTTGGAGCGAAGGTCGTCCCGGGTCATCGCCGCGGTGTCGACGCCGTCGAGGCGGATCGCGCCGCCGTCGAGCTCGTAGAACCGCATGATCAGGTTCACGAGCGTGGTCTTGCCCGCGCCGGTCGGCCCGACGATCGCCACGGTCTCTCCCGGCTCGGCCACGAGGGAGAGGTCCTCGATCAGCGGGTTGTCCGGGTCGTAGGAGAACTGCACGTGCTCGAACTCCACCCGTCCGCGGGGGTTGTCCACCCTCGGTGCCCCCGGTCGGTCAGGCGACTGCTCCTCGGCGTCGAGGAGCTCGAAGACCCGCTCGGCCGAGGCGATCCCCGACTGCAGGACGTTGGTCATCGACGCGAGCATCGTCAGCGGCACCGAGAACTGGCGTGAGTACTGGATGAACGCCTGCACGTCGCCGATGCTGAGCGATCCTGATGCGATGCGCAGGCCACCGACCACGGCGATGGCGACGAAGTTCAGGTTGCTGATGAACATCATCGCCGGCTGGATCACACCGGAGATGAACTGGGCGCCGAAGCCGGCCTGGAAGAGCTCGTCGTTCTTGGCATCGAAGGTCTCCTGAGCCGTCTCCGACTGCCCGAAGACCTTCACCAGGGAGTGGCCGGTGAAGACCTCCTCGACCTGCGCGTTGAGCGCGCCGGTGTGCGTCCACTGCGCCACGAACCGCTTCTTGGACCGCTTGGTGATGAACCGCATCGTGAAGAGCGACATCGGGATCATGACGATCGAGATGGCCCACAGCAGCGGTGAGATGAGGAACATCATGATCAGCACGCCGAGGAGGGTCAGCGTGGAGGTGAGGATCTGGCTGAGCGTCTGCTGCAGGCTCTGTGCCACGTTGTCGATGTCGTTCGTGACTCGGCTCAGGAGATCGCCACGAGCATGACGGTCTACGTAGCTCAAGGGAAGCCGGTTGATCTTGGCTTCCACCTGCTCGCGCAGCTTGTGCATGGTGCGTTGCACGACCCCCGCCAGCACGAACCCCTGGATGTAGGCCGTCGCGGCCGAGAACAGGTAGAGCGCCACGGCGAGCAGCAGGATCTGGTGCAGCTTGCCGAAGTCGATCCCCGAGCCCATCACCCCGTCGACCACGGTGTTGGTGGCGTTGCCGAGGATCCGCGGTCCGACGACGCCGCTCACCGCGCTGATCAGCGCCAGCGCCAGCACGCCGGCGAGGCGGACCTTCTCCGGACCGAGGTGGCCGAGCAGTCGCAGGCTGGAGCGCTTGAGGTCCTTGGACTTCTCCATGGGGACGCCGACACCGCCGCGGAAGCCACCCGCGGGCTGGCGGGGCGCAGCCGGAAGCGGCGCTTCCGTTGCCTCGGCGCCAGACCCCTGACCATCGGACCCCGGGGCGCCGTTCGTCACGCTGCTTGACCCCTCGCCTGTGCTTCCGTTCGTCACGCGCTCGTCGGTCGGGTCGTCGGTTGGGTGCTCGCTCATGCTGCATCCTCCGCGGCTCGCTGCGACTCGACGATCTCGACGTAGGTGGCACACCTGTCGAGGAGCTCGGCGTGCGTGCCCAGACCCACGGCCCGGCCGTCCTCCAGGACGAGGATCTGATCGGCGCCGGAGATCGTCGACACCCGCTGGGCGACGATGATCACCGCCGCGTCCCGCGTGACCGGCCCGAGGGCGGCTCGCAGGCGGGCATCGGTGGTCAGGTCGAGCGCCGAGAACGAGTCGTCGAAGAGGTAGATGCCCGGCTTCTTGGCCAGCGCCCTCGCGATGGCGAGGCGCTGACGCTGACCACCGGAGACGTTCGTCCCTCCCTGGGCGATGAGCTCGTCGAGTCCGCCGGGCTTGGCCCGGACGAACTCGGCGGCCTGGGCGACCTCGAGCGCTTCCCACAGCTCCTCGTCGGTGGCATCAGGGTTGCCGAACCGGAGGTTCGTCGCCACCGTGCCCGAGAACAGGAAGGGCTTCTGGGGGATCAGCCCGATCCGGCTCCAGAGGTCCTCGGGGTCGATGTCGCGCACGTTCACACCGTCGACGAGCACGAACCCCGACGTCGCGTCGTAGAGCCGGGGGATCAGGTTCAGCAGGGTGGTCTTGCCGGCACCGGTGCTCCCGATGATGGCCGTCGTCTCACCGGCGCGCGCCACGAGGTCGATGTCGGTCAGCACCGGCTGCTCGGCGCCGGGGTAGTTGAAGCCGATGTGGCGGAGCTCGACGACGCCGCGGTGGGGCAGCTCTCGGACGGGCGTCGCGGAGGTGACCACGCTCGACGGCGTGTCGATCACCGTCTGGATGCGGGTGGCGCACACGGCGGCCCGGGGGACCATGCTCGCGGCGAACGTCGCGCCGGTCACCGAGATGATGATCTGGGCGAGGTAGCTCAGGAAGGCGATGAGCGAGCCGATCTGGAGGTTGCCCGCCGCGATGCGGTCCGAGCCGATCCAGATGGCCGCCACGCTCGACACGTTGAGCACGACGATGACCGTCGGGAACATGAAGGCCTGCAGGCGCCCGGCGGTCAGCGACGTCTGGGTGAGATCCGCGTTGGCCTTCTCGAACCGGGAGGCCTCGTGGCGCTCGCGCACGAAGGCGCGGACGACCCGCATGCCGGTGATCTGCTCACGGAGCACCTGGTTGAGGCGGTCGATGCGGTCCTGCATGCGCTGGAACTCGGGCACCTGACGGGAGATCACGATGCCCACCGCGACGATGAGCACGGGGATGCTGACCGCGAGCAGCCACGACAGGCCGGCATCCTCTCGGATCGCCATGATCACGCCGACGGTGATGGTGATCGGGGCGGTCACCAGCAAGGTGCAGGTCATGAGCACGAAGATCTGCACCTGGGTCACGTCGTTGGTGATCCGGTTGATGAGCGAGGGTGCGCCGAACTCCGAGACCTCCTGCGCGCTGAAGCCCGTCACCGTGTGGAACAGGCTGCCGCGCACGTCACGACCGAAGCCCATGGACACCTTGGACGAGTAGTAGGTCGCCCCGATGGCGAACACCACCTGGACGATCGTCACGACGACCATGAGGCCGCCGACGCGCCAGATGTAGTCCGTGTCACCGGTCAGGACGCCGTTGTCGATGATGTCGGCGTTGAGGGACGGCAGCAGCAGCGCGGCGGAGGCCTGCACGGCCTGGAGCACGACGATGGCACCGATCCACTTCCGGTAGCGGCGAAGATGGGTCTTGAGCAGGCGGATGAGCAAGGTGTTCGGATTCCTGGATCTCGGGGCGGTCTGAGCGGTCGGGCGGCGATGGCCGTCGTCAGGTCGTGTCGGTCCGTGCGTGTCGGTCAGGTCGTGTCGGTTCGTGTCGGCGGCGGCGCGGCGAGCACGCCTACGAGCAGGAGGTCGACGATCTCGCGAGGTTCGAGTGGGCGGTCGCTGCTGACGACGGGGTGGGTGCCGGCGAACGTCAGCCCGATGAGGGCCTGGGCGGCGACCGCGGCATCGGTGCGCAGCCGCTCGGCGTCATCGCCGATGACGCCGACGAGACCCTGGAGGCTGGTCCGCTGTCCGCGCCCCGCCCCCTTGCCGATGAGGGCGTTGAGCGCCCAGATGTCGCGGACCCGGTTCTGGACGATCTCGGTGGCCCGCACGAGGCGCTCGTCGAGCGGCAGTCCGGCATCGATGTCACCCATGAGGGCCTCGGTCGGCGCCGGGTCGAGCACATACTCGACCACCGCCTGGATGAGGGACTCCTTGTCGGGGAAGACCCTAAAGATCGTGCCCTCCGCGACCCCGGCTGCTTCGGCGATCTGGCGAGTCGTGAGGTCGCGTCCGTGGGCCAGGACGAGGGGGGCCGTCGCCTCGATCAGTGCCGCCCGACGGTCGTCGGGGGCCATCGCGGTGGCCCGCGTGCGCGTCGTCTGGTCTCGGGTCGGCGTGCTCATGGCGGGACGAGCGTACTCTGAGTGAGCACTCACTCATTCATCGGATCGCTTGATGTCCACGTGATTCTGGTCACGTGATCGCGCTGGTTCCCTCGGACCCACCCCAGGCCCACCCCAGGCCCACCCCAGGTTTGCTCCACCGGGTCTCCTCACCCAGGCCGACGTGTCCTCGCCGGAGCGCCGCGCCCTACGATGCCGTCGTGACCGACATCCGACTGCTCCACAACCCGAAGTGCTCCAAGTCGCGCCAGGCGCTCGAGCTGATCGAGGCCTCCGGCGCCGAGCCCGACGTCGTGCGCTACCTCGACACGCCCCCGTCGCGCGACGAGCTCGAGTTCATCGTCGACCACCTCGACGTCGAACCCGCCAAGCTCGTGCGCAAGGACCCCTACTTCAAGGAGCTCGGGCTCGACGCCGCCGACTACGTCGAGCGTGACGCGGTGGTCCAACTGCTCGTCGAGCACCCTCGCCTCATGGAACGCCCCATCGCCATCGTCGGCGACCGAGCCGTCCTCGGGCGCCCACCCGACAACATCAGCGCCCTCCTGGCCTGACCGAACTGCCCACCGCTCGCCGAACTGGCTGGGAACACCCGGGCCCATTCGGCGCGTCTGTCCAGCCAGAACGGCGGCGGTCGCTCGGCTACTCGCCGATGTAGTTGGGTGTGCGCTTCTCCTTGAAGGCCTTCATGCCTTCGCGGGCGTCCTTGCTGAACATCACCGTCGCTGCGTGGCCCAGCTCGATGGGGCTGGCCTCCTCCTCGGGGAGCCACCCGGTCTCGATGACCGAGGCCTTGGCCTCGGCGACGGCGAGCGGGCCGTTGGCGGCGATGATGTCGGCGATCTCGTGCGCCTTGGCGAGCGACTCGCCCTTGGGCACGACGTGGGACACGAGCCCCCAGCGCAGCGCCTCCTCCGCGTCGAGCAGGCGACCGGTGAGCAGCATCTCCATGGCGACCGCGTAGGGGATCTGGCGCTTGAGGCGCATGGTCGATCCGGCACCGGCGATGAGGCCGCGCTTGGCCTCGGGCACGCCGAAGCGAGCGTGCTCCTCGGCGATGCGGATGTCGGTCGACTGGAGCATCTCGCAGCCCCCGCCGAGGCAGTCGCCGTTCACCGCGGCGATGAGCGGCTTGCGCACCCAGCGGCTGACCAGCAGCCCGCCGAGGATGAGGTTGTAGTCCTCCGCAGCGCGACGCTCGTAGTCGGTGCCCTGCTCCGCGTTGCCGCTCATCCAACCCTGGCCCATGTCGCCACCGGTGCAGTAGGCGTCGCCCGCTCCCGTGATGATGGCGGCCCGAATTGCGGGATCGGCGTCGATGCGGTCCCACGCATCGGACATGCGCACGATCATGTCGGGCACGAGCGTGTTCTTCTTGTCCGGCCGGTTCATCGTGAGCACGAGCGTCGAGCCGGATCGCTCGACCAGCAGGGTCTCGCTGCCGTCCTGGGTCGGCAGCGGCGGCAGCGGCGGGAGCTCGGGCCCACCACCGTCGGGCGCGGTCGGCGTCCCGATCCCGCTGGGCGTCGACGTCGGGTCAGGCGGCGGGGTCGACTCGGTCACGACGGCATCACTCCCCCGCCATCGACGCAGATGATCTGGCCGTTGACCAGGCCCGCATCGTCGCTGGCGAAGAACAGCGCCACGCCGGTCATGTCGTCGACCGTCGCCAGGCGCCTCATGGGGTTGTAGTCCTCGAACATCGGCTGGAACTCGGCCGGTACCTGCTGGTGGGTGGCAGGCGTGTCGGTGAGCCCGGGGGCGATGCAGTTCGAGGTGATGTTGTGCTGGCCGAGCTGCCCGGCGAGCGTGCGGGACAGGCCGATGACCGCCCACTTGCTCTGGTTGTAGGCCCACGCGCCGAGCCCGCCGTCGGCCGGTGCCATGGCGGGGAGCTGCCAGTAGTAGCCGGCTACCGATGCGATGTTGATGATGCGCCCCGCTCCCGCGGCGATGAGGTGGGGCGTGCACGCCTTGGCCATCACCCACTGGCCGATGACGTTGACGTCGTAGACCTTGCGCAGGTAGTCGGTGTCGTTGTTGAACGTGTCGTAGTTGCCGTAGATCGCGGCGTTGTTGATGAGGATGTCGAGGCGACCGAACTGCTCGACGGCGAAGTTCGCCGCGGCGTCGGCAGACGCGTCGTCGGTGATGTCGGTGGCGACGAACGCTGCCCTTCCCGGGAACGCCGCGTCGAGCTTCTCGGCTGCCGCCGCGCCCGCCCCCTCGTCGATCTCGGCGATCACGACGCGCGCGCCTTCACCCAGGAACCGCTCCGCGTACGCGTAGCCGATGCCCCCACCGGCACCCGTGATGAGCGCCACCTTGTCCTCGAGTCGTCCCATGTCGAAGCTCCCCTCGTCGTTCTCCAGATCCTGCCAGACGCTCGGCGAGGGGCCGGGTTCCACACCGAACTCTCACCCGGTTCTCAGCTCCCTCACCGCGGGGACAGGGCAAGCTGACCGCACACCTTCGCATCCATCGGAGAACTCCATGACACACGATCCGACCAGGCCCCGGCTGCACCAGCACGACGAGGAGGTCGAAGACCACGACCGCGGCCTCGCCTTCGACCTGCAGACGCTCCACCGCCGGCGGCTCGACCGGCGCGCCGCCTTCGGCCTCCTGGCCGGGGTCGGTGCCGGGGTGGCCCTGGCCGCGTGCGGCGCGAGCGGATCGTCCTCCTCGGGCACCTCCACGACCTCGACGACCGGCACCGGTTCGGACGTCGGGTCGGACGACAGCGCACCGTCCGACGCCTCCTGTGCCGCGGAGACCCCGACCGAGACCCAGGGGCCGTACCCGGGAAACGGGACGAACGGGCCCGACGTGCTCACCGAGAGCGGCGTCGTGCGCCAGGACATCCGATCCAGCTTCGGTTCGGCGAGCGGCACCGCGGCTGGCATCCCACTGACCATCAAGTTCATCGTCCTCGACTCGTCGAACGGCTGCGAACCGCTCGAAGCCGGCGCTGTCTACGCCTGGCACTGCACGGCCGACGGGCTGTACTCGATGTACAGCCAGGGCGTCGAGGACGAGAACTTCCTCCGGGGCGTCCAGGTCGCCGACGCGGGCGGCGCCGTGACCTTCGCGTCGATCTTCCCCGGTGCCTACAGCGGACGGTGGCCCCACGTGCACTTCCAGGTGTTCCGATCGGCGGACGACGCCACGGGCGGCGCTGACCCCGTGCTCACCTCCCAGCTCGCCCTCCCCGAGGACGTGTGCGCGGTCGTCTACGAGACCACCGGCTACGGCAACAGCGCCACCAACCTGACCCGCACCCCGATCGACCAGGACGGGATCTTCAACGACGGCTACACGACGCAGATGGCCACGGTGACGGGTTCGCTCGCCGACGGGTACACCGCGGTCCTCACCGTCGTGGTCGACTCGACGCAGACCGAGAGCGGCGACAGCGGCATGGCCGGCAGTCCGGGCGGCGGACCCGGCGGTGGCATGGCTGGGCCGCCCAGTGGCCGCGGATAGGAACCACGCCGAGCGGCGGGTCCGGGACGGGGACCGGGACCGGGGCCGGGACGGGGACCGCCGAGAGCCGTGCCCTGCCCTGCCCGACGGCACGCCGGGGCGCTGGAGTGCCGGGTGGACCGAGCGCCACCAGCCGGTCCCCTACGCTCGCCCGGCGTGGAGATCATCGACCACCGCCTGATCGGCGCCGTCCACCTCGTGGCCTTCGACCGCGACCGCGCCCGCGTCGACCACGACGACCTGAGCGCCTTCCAGACCGCCACCATCGAGTCGTTGCTCGACGGCCGCTACGTGGGCGACCTCACGATCGGCGAGCTGCTCGGGCACGGCGACCTCGGCATCGGGACCATCGATCACCTCGACGGCGAGCTGGTGGTGATCGACGGCGCGGCCTTCGTCGTGTCGTCCACCGGCGCGATCCGCCCCGTCGGCGACTCGGAGTCGACGCCCTTCGCCGTCGTCTGCCGGTTCGGTCCGAGCCCACCGATCGAGGTCGATGCCGCCGCCGACTTCGCCACGCTCACGGCCGCGATCGACGAGGTGCAGCCCGACCACGGCATCGTCACCGCCGTGCGCGTCGACGGGCACTTCCCCTCGGCGCGGGTTCGCAGCGTGCCCCGCCAGGACGAGCCGTTCCCGCCGCTCAGCGAGGTCGTGTCGCACCAGACGGAGTGGCACCTCGGCGAGGTCACCGGGTCGTTGGTCGGCTTCCGGTTCCCCGACCCGACCGAAGGGCTCGAGGTCGCCGGGTGGCACCTGCACCTCATCAGCGACGACCGCACGGTGGGCGGGCATGTCATCGAGGTGTCGCTGGCCCACGGGACGCTCCGCACCGAGGCGCTGCGCGAGCTGCACGTCGAGCTGCCTGCGTCGGTCGGGTTGCCGGCGCTCGGCGACGACGACGAACGACACGAGACCATCAGGGTCGTCGAAGGACGATGACCACGAGGACGATGACTTCAAGGAGCACGGCATGAAGCGAACGAAGAAGCGGCTGCTCGCCGGGGCCACCACCGGGCGAGCCGACGGACGCTCCCCCCTTGCCGCCGGCAACGCCACCGGGCCGGAGGACCGGTGCCCGTGCGGCACGGGCAAGACGTACCGACACTGCTGCGGACCACTTCACAGTGGGGAACGCCACGCCGCGTCCTGTGAGCAACTGGTACGCGCCCGCTACAGCGCCCACGTCGTCGGCGACGAGGCGTTCCTGCTCCGCACCTGGGATGCCTCGGCTCGTCCTCCGGCGATCGGGTTCGACCCGGCGGTGCGGTGGACCCGACTCCAGATCCTCGACTCGACGGGTGGCAACCTGCTCGACGACGAGGGGTCCGTCGACTTCCTCGCCACCTATGAGCGGACCGAGGACGATGGCACGGTCACGGCGCACAGCCACGAGGAGCACAGCCGTTTCATCCGCAACGACAAGCGCTGGGCCTACCTCACCGCGTCCTGATCCACCAGGGCCTGACGACCCGGCCGTGACTTGGCGATCTCTGCAACGGAGACGTTGCGATCTGCGGTGGCGACGCAAAGGTTCCCCTCCGACGGTCGTTGAGCCTGAGGAGGTTGATGATGAGACGGATACATGATCGGGTGGGTGGTCTTGAGGTCCACCGTGACTCGGTGGTGGCCTGCGTGCAGCTCTCCGATGGAGCTTCGGTGCAGGTCGACAAGGCGAGCTTGTCGACCACGGCGATGGGTGTGCGAGAGCTTGGTGGCCCGTTCGCACGCTCCCGCGAGCTGGTCTGAGGCAGGGGCCGCACCTCGGTTCGGAACGTCGGTTCGCACCTCGGGAGCTGGGACGGACGACGGCGTGCTCCGCAGCCGCGATACTCATGCCCACGACGGGCACGGGTCCGTCACCGATCGAAGGGGATCGCGATGGCGACATCCACGAACGCGCTGCTCACCGGCGAGGAGCGCAAGCTCGTCCGGGCCACCCAGCCGGCCCGATTGAAGAAGCTCGACGAGGAGCAGCTCCTCACACTGCACGCGCGCGTTCGCCGCGCCCGCAACAAGTACTCGAAGAACTACCGCCGCGGCGCGGCGTCCCGGGTCGCCAAGGACCGCACCCGCGCCTACGCGAGCAAGGCCTACCACCGCACCGCCCAGAAGACCGAGGTGTTCGAGACCGCGCTGGGACGGGTCAGCGACGCACTGGCCGCTGAGTCGCATCGCTCGGCGAAGGCCATCAAGACGGAGCGGCTCGACGCGGCCAGCAAGGCGAAGAAGGCGGCCCAGCGCAAGTCCGCGGAGAAGAAGCGGGTCGCCGCCGCCAAGAAGCGTGCCGCGGCAGCGAAGAAGGGCAAGGCCAGGAAGGGCCAACAAGGCAGCGGCAAGGGCAAGGGCAAGGCACCGTCCAAGACCCCCATCAGCAAGAAGGGTCGCGCCACGGCGAAGGCATCGGGCAAGCGGAAGCAGGCCAAGCGCGACAAGCGCTGACCCGTTCCGGCTGGGGCACGACGTCGCCCGCAACGTCCCGTCCCAGCCAGAACCCCGGGACGGTCAGCGGTTCGGGTCGGCGGTTCGGGTCGGCGGCGAGGTGGTAGGCAGGGGCCCATGGCCATCGACCCCGAGCTCGAACCCGTC
>CAZGEF010000093.1:0-10887 GCA_964525005.1 uncultured Rhabdothermincola sp. | reverse complement strand
GGTGACTGCGCCGAGTCCTTCGACGCCTTCTCGGCCGACGCCATCCGCGACAAGCTGAAGATCATCCTGCAGATGGCGGTCGTGCTGCAGTACTCGGCCGGCGTTCCCGTCGTGAAGGTCGGACGCATCGCGGGCCAGTTCGCCAAGCCCCGATCCTCGGGCACCGAGACGATCGACGGCATGGAGCTCCCCTCGTTCCGGGGCCACATGGTCAACGACATCGCGTTCACGACCGCGGCGCGGGTGCCCGATCCCGAGCGCCTCCTCACGGCCTACCACCAGTCGGCATCGACGCTGAACCTCCTCCGCGCCTTCACCAAAGGCGGCTACGCCGACCTCTCCCAGGTGCACGCGTGGAACCAGGAGTTCGTCACGAGCAGCCCCGAGGGACAGCGCTACGAGCAGCTCGCCAACGAGATCGATCGCAGCCTGCGGTTCATGGCCAGCTGCGGCGTCGGCACCACCGACACCCCCAGCCTGCACACCGTCGACGTGTTCACCAGCCACGAGGCCCTGCTCCTCGGCTACGAGGAGGCGCTCACCCGCGAGGACTCCCTCACCGGCGGGTGGTACGACTGCTCGGCCCACATGGTCTGGATCGGCGAGCGCACCCGCCAGGTAGACGGTGCCCACGTCGAGTTCTTCTCGGGCATCGAGAACCCCGTCGGCTGCAAGGTCGGCCCGTCGGCGTCGCCCGACGACGTCATCGCCCTGTGCGAGGCGCTCAACCCCACCCGCGATCCCGGCCGTCTCACGCTCATCACCCGCATGGGTGCCGACAAGATCGAGACGGGGCTGCCGCCCCTCCTCGAAGCCGTGCGCGACGAAGGTCATCCCGTGGTGTGGCAGTGCGATCCGATGCACGGCAACACCTACACGGCCCCCGGCGGCCAGAAGACCCGGCACTTCGACGCGGTCCTCGCCGAGATCTCCGGGTTCTTCCGGGCGCACCGCGCGGCGGGCACGTGGCCGGGCGGCGTGCACATCGAGCTCACCGGCGACAACGTCACCGAGTGCGTCGGCGGGTCCCACGAGATCCTCGACTCCGACCTCGACCTTCGCTACGAGACGATGTGCGACCCGCGGCTCAACGCCCGCCAGTCGCTCGACCTCGCGTTCCAGGTGTCGGAGCTCCTGCGCTCCTGACTCATCCCGAACCGCCGGATCCATCCCGAATTGCCCGATGGGGTGTCTGGCAGACCCCGAACTGGCAGGCAAGGTCCGTCGTATGCGACGGGTTTGGCCTGCCAGTTCAGGTGACCGGACCCGCGACCAGCTCGATCATCGGGCTCATGGTCGTCCGGAACGGGGCCACGGTCGTCCGCACGATCTCGGGCCCGTCCTCCCGACGCCCGAAATCTTGATGGTTTCGGTCGGGTTTTGGTAGACATAGAGGTGGCGCCAGCCTGGGGCAGACCACACCTGTCCCACCCGCTCGAGGCGGCGCCGAGGAGAAGGCCGTCATGCTCCAACGTGAGATCGACCCCGGCCAAGCGGCCGACATCGCCAAGTTCGACGAACAGCTCCGGCGCTACCTCGACGGCTCGCTCGCCGAGGACGTCTTCCGGGTGTTCCGCCTCAACAACGGGGTGTACGGCCAACGCCAAGGTGGCCACAACCAGATGCTGCGGGTGAAGGCCCCCTACGGCGCCGTCACCGCCGAGCAGCTCGACGTGTTCGCCCACATCGCCGACGAGTACTCCCGGGGCTGGGGTCACCTCACCACCCGGCAGAACGTCCAGTTCCACTACGTCCAGCTCGAGCGCATCCCCGACGCGCTGCGCGACATCGCAGCAGTCGACCTCACCAGCCGCGAGGCCTGCGGCGACACCGTGCGCAACGTGCAGGGCTGCCACCTCGCAGGGGCCTGCCCGCACGAGGTGCTCGACATCAGCGCGTGGTCCGAGGCCATCTTCCAGCACTTCCTCCGCAACCCCATCGCGCAACGCATGCCCCGCAAGTTCAAGTTCAACCTGTCCGGGTGCGACACCGACTGCGGCCAAGCGATGTTCAACGACGTCGGCATCATCGCCACGAGCCGCACCCTCGACGACGGCACCGTGGAGGCCGGCTTCCGGGTGTTCATCGCCGGGGGCCTCGGGGCCAACCCGCACCCGGCACTGGCCCTCGAGGACTTCACCGCCAAGGAGGACCTGCTCCCCACCTGCGAGGCGATCCTGCGAGTCTTCGACCAGGCCGGCAACCGCGACAACAAGCTGCGCGCCCGCCTCAAGTGGCTCATCGACACCTTGGGCTTCGACGAGGTGCAACGGCGCGTGTTCGCCATCCGCAAGTCCCTCGTCGCCTCCTCGTCGTGGCCGGGGGGCATCCCCGAAGCCGTCCTGAAGAACGGCGATGCCCCCGCGGGCGTCGCACCCGGATCGGCCCCCACCCCCATGGGGCAGGGCACACCCGTGTCGATCACGGGCATCAGCCCCTACGACCAGTGGACCGACGCCAACGTCGTGCGCGGCGTGGCCAAGGGCACGGTGTCGGCCTACGCCTACTCGCAGCTCGGCGACGTCACCTCCGCCCAGTTCCGCGGCCTCGCCGCCATCCAGCGCGAGCTCGGGCTCGAGGTTCGCATCACCAACCGGCAGAACTTCGTGTTCCGCGGCCTGTCCGATTCGCAGCTGCCCACGATCTACAGCCGCCTCGACGCCATCGGCATGGCCGAGCCGGGCGCCGAGCTCGTGCGCGACGTCGTCGCCTGCCCGGGCGCCGACACGTGCAACCTCGCCGTGACGCAGTCGCGGGGGCTCGCCAAGGCCATCGGCGACGCGCTCGAAGAGGCGGGCCTCGCCGAGGTCGGCGGGCTGCGCATCAACATCTCGGGCTGCACCAACTCCTGCGGCCAGCACCACATCTCCGACATCGGGTTCTCGGGAGCCGAGCGGCGGGCCCACGGCCAGAGCGCCCCCGGCTACACGATGCTGCTCGGCGGCTACGTCGGCCAGGAGCAGATCCACTTCGGTGATCGAGCCATGCGCCTCCCGGCCAAGAACGCGCCTCAGGCTGCGGTCGCCGTCGTCCAACGCTTCGCCGGCGAACGAGTTGCCGGCGAGTCGTTCCGCACCTGGATGGACCGTGCTGGCGGGGCGAAGGCCATCGCCGAGACCCTCAAGCACCTCGACGAGTTCCCGCTGCCCCAGGATGGCCCCGACTACTACGTCGACTACGGCGAGACCGGTCCCTACGTCGCCGAGATCGGCGAGTCCGAGTGCGCGACCTGACCCGGCACCCCGACGACGACCGCACGGTGACGAACGGAATGCCGACCTTCTCCGACGACGAGCTCACCGAGCTCAACCGCGAGTTCGAGGATCTCCCGGCCTCGAAGATCATCCAGTGGGCGGTGGACCAATTCTCGCCCCACCTCGCCCTCACCGCGTCGATGACCGACGCCGTGCTCATCGACCTCGCCACCACCGTCGATCCCGCCATCGAGGTCGTGTTCATCGACACCGGCTACCACTTCCCCCAGACGCTCGAGACGGTCGAGCGCGTCCGTCGCCGCTACGGGCTCAACCTCCGGATGATGACGGTCCCGGTCCACGACGAGGCGCTGTGGGAGGCCGACGCCGAGAACTGCTGCTCCGCGGTGAAGGTCGGCCAGCTCGACCGGGCACTCGCCGGCAAGCAGGCGTGGATGAGCGGCCTGCGTCGAGCCGAGGCCGACTCCCGGGTCACCGCGCCCATCGTCGCCCGGGACCTCCGCGGCCTGGTGAAGGTGAACCCCATCGCGACGTGGAGCGACGACGACGTCGACGCCTACATCGACGAGCACGAGGTGATCCGCAACCCGCTGCTGCTCGACGGCTACACGTCCATCGGGTGCATGCCCTGCACCAGTCGCCCCACCGATCCGAACGACCCCCGGTCCGGACGCTGGGCCGGCCAAGGCAAGACCGAGTGCGGCCTCCACCTCACCTGATCTCCCGACTTCCCCACTTGCCGGTCGTAGACTGAGACGATCGTGGCAGGACCGACCGACGCATCGAGACCAACACACCTGTCGGACGCCTCCGACCTCGGGATCCCGACGCGGGTGCTCGTGCTCGGCATGGTGCACCAGGACGGCACCATCGCGGCTTCCGAGCTGTACCCCGTCGCCGAGGCATGCGGCCAGACGCCCGATCAGATCCGTTCGTGCCTGCGGCGCCTGGTAGCCGAGGGTCTCTTCATCCGCCACGGCGAGGGGCGCGAGGCACGGTTCGCGGCGACCGACACCGGCATGCGCACCCTGACCGCCAACGTCGAACGCACCCGCCTGGCCTACGCCCAGGATGCGGCAGGGCGGGGCTGGGACCGGCGCTGGCACCTGGTCGCCTTCGCCATCCCCGAGACCAAGCGGTCGGCGCGTGACAGCTTCCGCGACCAGCTCATCGAGCTCGGGGGCGCCGCGATCCAGAACGGGCTCTACGTCTCGCCCCACGAGTGGACCCACGACGTGCGGACCGTTGCCGAACGGTTCGACGTCGTCGATCACGTGACGTTCGCGACCACCGACGACCTCGACGTGAACGGCGAGCGCGACCCACGCGCCCTCGCGGCGCGCCTGTGGGCGATCGACGACCTCGCGGCCCGCTATCGGGAGTTCATCGACATCTATGAGGAGATCCCCGGCCAGCTGGAGGCCATGCGCGACGAGCGCCGAATGCTCAGCGAAGCGGAGTTCCTGCCTGGTGCGCTCGTGATCGGCTTCAAGTTCCAGGAGTGCCTCGCGTCGGATCCCCTCCTGCCCCCCGAGCTGCTCCCCCGCCCGTGGTCCGGTCGCCATGCCCGCCAGCTCCTGGCCCGCAGCCGTCGCCTCGGGGTGCTGCTCCGAGAGCAGCACAACCGACCCCGACTGTTCGCTCCCTACGACGACCTCATGGATGCCTCGTGAACCACCCACCGTCACCGACCACCTCCCTGTCCACCACCTCCGCGTCCACCACCTCCGCGTCCACCACCTCACTGTCCCCGACCCGGATCGTCCTCGCCGTCCTGGCCGTCTCCGCACTGATCGTCGGCACGGCGTGCAGCTCGTCGGCCGACTCCGGCGACGACGCCGCGAGCTCGTCGACCGAGTCCACCAGCCCGCCGCCGCCGACGGCGCCGTCCACCGCCATCGCAGGGGTCCCGCCGGGTCCGACGGCTGGTGCACTGCTCGTCAGCGCGTTCTTCCTCCACGACGGCTGGATCGCCAAGGGCGCCGCGCAGCAGGTCGAGTCGGTCGACGGACTCAACGCGGCGCTCGACGCGCTCCTCGCCGGGCCCACCGGGGCCGACGTCGACGCGGGACTGACCACCGCGGTGCCGGCCAACGCCGATGTGCGCTCGCTGTCCATCGACGACGGCGGCGTGGCCGTGGTCGACTTCACCCGCCCGTTCGAGACCCGCGACACCCAGCCCCAGGTGGCACAGGTCGTCTTCACGCTCACCCAGGTGGAGGGGATCTCGTCCGTGCAGTTCCTGATCGACGGCGAGCCCAACGGGGCGACGGGTGTCAGGCCGCTCACCCGAGCCGACTTCGCCCGCTACACACCCCCGGCCCTCGTCGAGACGCCGACGCCCGGCCAGACCGTGGCCAGTCCCCTGGCAGTCTCGGGCACCGCGTCGACCGCAGGCACGACGGTCACCTACCGGCTCGAGGACCTGTTCGGCGGCCTGATCGCCGAGGGTGCCTTCGTGCGCGGCGACGACGGCACCGGTGCCGGCCCCTTCGCCGGTTCGATCGACGCGGGCACGTTCACCGGCTCGGCCGTGCTCATCGTCCCGGCACCCGATCCGGCCATCGACGATGCCAGCCTCAACCGAGTCCCGATATCGCTCAGCTGAGACCGCGACCGGCAACTGACTCCCGTCGCATGCGTATCCGTGGTTGCCAGACACTCCCACGTAGGCAAGCGACCGACGAGCAACGGGAGCGGTCAAGTGATCTCGTCGGGCGGTGCGACCGCGACGTCAGGCACGTCGACGGGGCGGGCGGTGATCGGGTGATCGGGTGAGGTGAGGCAACCCCCGGTCTCGAGGTCCCACTCCCAGCCGTGGATCGTGCACGTGAGGGTGCAGCCGTCGACCTCGCCGAACCGGGAGAGGTCGGCCTTGCGGTGCGGGCAGCGACGCTGCACGACGAAGTCGCCCAGCACGATCTCGTCGGCCTCGTCCGCCGGCCGGGCCACCGCGTCGCGCTTGGCCGTGACGTACCCCTCGAGCACCGCCATGCGCTCCGGGTTCAGCGACTTGAGGAACGAGAAGATCTCCTCGCAGAACTCGCCCGGTCGCCACGCCTCGAAGCGCAGCGACAGCATCAGGTCGTTCGACCAGTCGACCGAGCGCCGTTCGACGCACAGCTCGACGAGCGCACGGGGGAAGACGAGTCGGTACTGGTACGACTCGTCCCCGTCCCACGCTCGGACCTCGCCCTCGAGGAAGTCGACCAGCACGTCCTCGTCGCCGGCCCGGATGAGCAGCTTGCGGCCGATGGCCAGCCGGGTGTTGGGCGCCATCTCCAAGAGCGGCTCCCACCATGCCGCGAGGCGCCCGACCAGATCGGGCTTCGGGGTGGGCCAACTCCCCTTGAGGTCGGCGAGCCACCCGATCCAGTCGCGCTGGTAGTCGGTGAGGTAGGCGCACTTGTCGGCGAAGATCGCGGACACCTCGGCGTCCGAGACCGGATGCGTCACCGAGATCCGACCGGCACCGGTCTCCACGTCCGCACCCCCGATGTCGAACACCGACCCCGGGATGCCCACCCGCCCGTCGAGCCCGGCCGCTTCCAGACGTTCCAGGTACACCGTGGCATCCGGGAAGATGTTGTCGTCGAGCCGCTCGAAGTCGTTGAGCTCGAACTGCTCCGGGTCGAGGAAGCAGGGCGGCCCCGCCGACGGCACGATCACGCGTGCGCCGACCGCCTCGGCGTACTGCTGCGAGCGTCGCATCTGGCCGTCGCGCTTGGCGACACCGGCGGCGTGCTTGACGTCGGCGGGCAGGTCATAGGCCACCGGCCACCACATCGCCCCGGAGAACTGGAGGAAGTGGAGGTCGATCGGTCCGTCGGCCGCGATGCGGTCGAGGTGCGTGGGGCGGCAGTCGTTCTGATCGAAGATCCGGCCGGTGCCGTCCGAGACGAGCAGCGCAGAGTCGCCGATGGGCCCGTCGGACGGCGCGGTCTCGGCGAATATCGTGACCTGCAACCCGTCCAGGTCGACGAGGGAGCCCTCGGGGCACCGCACGAAGCGCTCGAAGCCGAGCGCTCGGAGCCCGAGCTCCAGCTCCGGCGTGGGGAAGTCCGGGAGCAGCACCTCGGTGTCGCGCGACACGTGGTCGGCGAGGAACGCAGCGTCGAAGTGATCGCCGTGGAGGTGCGAGATGTAGAGGTAGTCCGGCGACTCGTACCGGCTGAGGTCGAGCCGGTCGTTGCGGGGGAACACGTACCACGAGCCGTGGAACGCGGGGACGAACCAGGGATCGCAGAGCACCGTCCCGAAGCGGGTCTCGATGAACAGACCGGCGTGGCCGATGACGGTGACTCGCACGACGGTGGACGGTAGCAGCACGTCCCGACCGCCCTTGAACGTGCCTCCTTCCGGTCCGCCATGGGGCGGTCGACCGGGCCGGCCGCCTTGCGTTCACCCCGCCCTCCCGCTAAACCCTACGTTTCTCATAGGGATTACATGCTTTCATGACGACGCACTTCGACCCGGGATCTGCCGGCCACGACGAACCGAGCCGACCCGGGGCCACCGCTACCCCACCGGTTGCCACCGCGCCGACCACCACCGCACCGACCACCACCGCACCGACCACTGCGGGTGGTGCGCGCTCGGCGCAGCCCGCTCGACGAGGCCCCTTCGGAAGGTCCGGCCCCAAACCCCGACGCGATGCCAGACGGCAACCCACCGGCGCGCTCCGGCGCAACCTCCTGCGCCTGCTCTCCCTCGCCGTGTTCGTCGGCCTGTGGTGGCTCATCGCCGAGCTGGAGATCTGGAAGCCGGTGTTCGTCCCCCACCCGGCGGCGGTCTGGGGTCGGTTCATCGAGTCGATCACCACCGACGACGGCAAGCGTGGCATCTCGAACTACTACCTATGGGAGCACCTCCAAGCGAGCCTGTGGCGGGTGCTCCAGGGACTGTTCTGGGCGATCGCCATCGGCGTTCCGCTCGGCATCGCGCTCGCCACCGTCAAGCCGTTCCAGGTGGTCGTCGAACCTGCGGTCAACTTCATCCGCAGCGTCCCACCACTCGCCTACTTCAGCCTCCTCATCATCTGGTTCGGCATCGAGGACGCGTCCAAGGTCTGGCTGCTGTTCCATGCTGCGGTCGCACCGATCGCCCTCGCCGTGCTCAGCGGCGTCCGGGGTGTTCCGCTCGAACGGATCCAGGCGGCGCGCAGCCTGGGCGCGAGCCGATTCCAGGTCGTGCGCCACACCATCGTGCCGTCGATCCTGCCCGAGACCTTCACCGGCATCCGCCTCGCCATCGGCTTCGCCATGACGACGATCGTGGCCGCCGAGACCGTCGACGGCATCCCCGGGATCGGCGGGCTCGCCTGGTCGACCAAGAAGTTCCAGCAGACCGACATCGCGATCCTCTGCATCATCGTGATCGGTCTCACCGCGATCGTGCTCGACCTCATCGTGCAGGTGGTCGAGCGACGTGTCGTGCCGTGGAGGGGAAAGGGATGACCCCCATCGCACGCCGGTACGGCTGCCATCGGCACCGCGCCACACCCCGGGGGCGTCGACGCTGACCGCTCGACCCCCCGACCAGGCACATCCCAGGGCCAACGAGGGCCCGATACCCCTGAGGAGACACATGCGTACACGAAATGGTTGGCGCGCACCTGTCGCGCTGTTCGCTGCTCTGCTGGCGATCACCGCGACCGCTGCGGCCTGCGGGAGCGACAGCAAGGACAGCTCGACCAGCAACACGACCGCGGCGGGCGCATCGACCGGCTCGTCGACGGCTACCGGCGCGTTGCCGGACAAGATCACGATCGGCTACCAGGAGATCCCCAACGGCGACCTGATCGTCAAGGAGCAGGGCTGGCTCGAAGAAGCGCTGCCCGACACGGAGATCGAGTGGAAGCTGTTCGACTCGGGCGGCTCGGTCAACGAGGCGTTCCAGGCGGGCAGCCTCGACTTCGGCCTCGCCGGCTCGAGCCCGGTGTCCCGCGGCGTCTCGCAGGGCATCGAGTACCAGGTGCCGTGGATCCACGACGTCATCGGCGACGCCGAGGCGCTCGTCGTGAAGTCGGACATCACCAGCATCGACGACCTCGAGGGCAAGAAGATCGCGACGCCGTTCGCCTCGACCGCCCACTTCTCGCTGCTCGCCGCCCTCGAGGACGCCGGTGTCCCGGCGTCGGACGTCAACATCATCGACGCCGAGCCCGCCGACATCTACGCGGCGTGGACCGCCGGCGACATCGACGGCGCCTACGTGTGGAACCCGAACCTCGCGTCGATCGTCGCCGACGGCGGCAAGACCCTCATCACGAGCGCCGACCTCGACGCCAAGGGCCAGACCACCTACGACCTCGCCGTCGTGGCCACGACGTTCGCCGCCGAGTACCCCGATGCCGTCCGGATCTGGGTCGAGCAGCAGAACAAGGCGGTCGAGCTCATCCAGGACAGCCCCGACGAGGCCGCCGACATCATCGGCAACGCCCTGAACCTGGCCGCCGACGAGGTCCTCCCCCAGCTCGAGGGGCTCAAGTTCCTCAACGCGTCGGAGCAGATCGCCTCGGCGTACCTCGGCGGCGGACTCGCCACCAACTTGTACGACTCGGGCGTGTTCAACGAGGAGCAGGGCAAGATCGACACGGTGGCCGACGAGGCCACCTACCAGGCCGCGGTCCTCGCGACCTTCGCCACCGAGGCGGCGAAGGGTTGATGACGGTGGCAGACGATCGCGACGGACCGACCAACGGTGTCGAGCCACCCTTCGTCGAGATCCGCGACGTCCGCCACCGCTACCGCACCGGAGGGGCCGAGGTCACGGCGCTCGACCGGATCGATCTCACGATCGATCGGGGCGACTTCGTGTGCATCGTCGGCCCCTCCGGATGTGGCAAGACGACGCTCCTGAAGCTGGTCGCCGGCTTCGAGACGCCGACGGAGGGCACCGTCGTCGTCGATGGCAGGGGCGTGGACGCACCCGGCCTCGAACGGGGTGTGGTCTTCCAGCAACCGAACCTCTATCCGTGGCTCTCGGTGCGGCGCAACGTGGAGTTCGGGCTGCGCATGCGCAAGGTCCCGAAGGCACGGCGCCGAGCCGTCGCCGACGAGAAGCTCGCGACCGTGGGCCTCACCGACTTCGCCGACCGGCCCCCGTACGAGCTGTCCGGCGGCATGCAGCAGCGCACCCAGATCGCCCGGGTGCTGGCCAACGACCCCGCCGTCATGCTGATGGACGAGCCGCTGGGAGCCCTCGACGCGCTCACCCGCGAGCGGCTGCAGGCCGAGCTCCGCCGGGTGTGGGCGTCGTCGCGCAAGACGGTGCTGTTCATCACCCACAGCGTCGAGGAGGCGGTCTTCCTCGGCACGCGGGTGATCGTGATGAGCCCCCGGCCGGGGCGGGTCGTGTTCGACGAGCGGGTGCCCGACTCCGTGCTCAACCGTGAGGAGCAGCTCGACGAGGGCGCTGCGGTCGACGACGACCGCGCCGTGCAGAACATCCGCACGACCCCGGAGTTCATCGAGCTCCGGGCACGGGTGTCCGAGCAGATCCGTCAGTCGATCTTCTGATCAGTCGATCTTCTGACGATCTGACGAACTGACGAACTGGCAGGCCAAATCCGTCGTATACGACGAGGATGCCCAGCCAGTTCGTGATCGGTGCGACTCGTGATCGGTGCGACTCGTGATCGGTGCGACTCGTGATCGGTGCGACTCGTGAT
>CAZGEF010000092.1:0-11276 GCA_964525005.1 uncultured Rhabdothermincola sp. | reverse complement strand
AGGTCGAGGTCTACGTCGGTCGTGGACAGTCCACGTCGGTGCGCGCCTACGAGGGCGAGGTCGAGTCGCTCACGTCGGCCGAGTCGTCCGGGGTCGGCATCCGGGTCGTCGACGACCACCGCCAAGGCTTCGCCCACTGCGGCACCTTCGACGAGGAGGTCGTGCTCGAGACCCTCGGCGATGCCCGCGACAACGCCCGCTTCGGCGAACCCGACGAGTGCAACGGGCTGGTCACATCCGATGGGGTCGACGCGGTCGACCTCGACGACCTGCTGTGGAACGACGACCTCGCCGGGTTCCCCACCGACGACAAGATCGCCCGGGCCATCGAGCTCGAGCGGATGGTGCGTGGCCGCGACCCCCGCGTCACCGGCGTGCGGGTCGCGGCGTGGGGCGACTCGTCCGGCGAGGCGGCCATCGCCAGCACCACCGGGATCTCGGCGTGGAGCCGGGGCACGTGGTGCAGCGTGTCGGTCTCCGCGCTCGCCGTCGACGGCGACGAGACGAAGATCGGCGGTGGTTCCGACGTGGCCCGCTCACCCCACGACCTCGACCTCGAGGTCGCCGCATCCGATGCCGTCGATCGGGCCGTGCGGATGTTCGGCGCGGTCAAGCCCCCGTCGCAGCGCCTCGCCGTCGTGTTCGAGCCCCGCCTGGCCACCACCCTGCTCGGGATCCTCAGCGGCATGCTCGGTGGCGAGCGGGTGGTCAAGGGAAGGTCGCCGTTCGCGGACCGGGTGGGCGAGCAGATCACCTCACCGCTGCTCACCCTGGTCGACGATCCGACCGACCCCCGTTCGTTCGGCGCCGATCCGTTCGACGGCGAAGGACTCGCCAACCGTCGCAACGAGCTCGTGGTCGACGGCGTGCTCCAAGGCTTCCTGCACAACTCGTACACGGGCGGCCGGGCCGGGGTCCCGTCCACGGCGTCGGCCATCCGCGGCTACTCGTCCACGCCCGGCGTCGGGGCCCAGGCCCTGGCCGTCTCGCCCGGTTCGGGCACGCTCGACGAGCTCGTCGCCACGGTCGACGACGGGATCCTGATCCAGTCGCTCACCGGGCTGCACTCCGGGGTCAATGCGGTGTCGGGCGACTTCTCGGTGGGCGCCGAGGGCCTGATGATCCGCGACGGCCAGATCGCCGAGCCCGTGCGCGAGGCCACCATCGCCTCGACCGTGCAGCGCCTCCTGCTCGACATCCGAGCGGTCGGCGCCGACCTCGAGTGGCGCCCCGGCGGCACCGCGGCGAGCACCCTCGTCATCGACGACGTCTCGCTCAGCGGCATCTGAGCCGAGGCCGCCCCCGACGCCGTTCTGGCTGGGTAGCCCGTTGCCGGTGACATCCGGCCCCAGCCGGAAGGAACACGCGGTCGCGGTGGATCGGATGGAAGGCGGGCCTAACATGGCTCGGTTCGCCTGCCTCCGAGGAGCCCATCGCTCATGCGCGTCCGCCCGTCATACCCGAGCTCTGCCCCTTCTTCCCGGGCCCGGCGCCCGCTCGCCGTTGCCGTGGTGCTCGCCATGGCCCTCGGCGTGCTGGGTCTCACCGGTGCCCGGCCCGCGTCGGCCGCACCGGTCGACGTCCTGCCGACCGGCAACGCCACGTGGGGCATCCGGGACTCGTACCGGAACTACCTCATCGGCAGCTACCACAACCTGTTGACGCACGGGGTCATCGTCACCTCCGACGGCGCGGTCCACCTCGATGGGCCGACTCCCACCGATCCGCCGTACCCGCTGGCGAAGGGGCCCATCCAGTTCCCCGTCAGCGGTGGCACGTTCGATCCCACCACGCTCAAGGGCACCATCGAGCTCGACGGACGGGTCGAGACCAAGGCGCACCCGACCGCCGACCCCGCCGTGTGGATCATGGACCTCGTGCTGTCTGACCTGAAGGTGGAGATCGACGGGAACCACGCATGGCTCACCGCCGATGTGGAGTTCCGGCCGTTCGTAGACATCAACCCGAACCCGGTCCCGCCGAAGCAGGTCGCCAGCGATGTTCGGTTCGGGAGCGTCGACCTCACAGGCCAGAGCCTGGTGCCCGATGAGACCGGCACCTACACCATCACCGCGGCACCGATGGTGGGCGGTACGTCGGCCATGCACCTCATCGGCTGGGACGGGTTCTATGCGAGCGAAGTCGAGGCCGGCATCGAGCTCGCGCCCCTCACCATCAGCTTCACCCCGGACATGACGCCGCCCGCGTTCGTCGACGTGCCGCCGAACCACGCGTTCTACGGGGCCATCACGTGGATGGCGGGCGAGGGGCTGTCGACGGGGTACGACACCCCGGCCGGGCGGGCGTTCCGTCCCACCGCCATCGTGACGCGCCAGGCCGTGGCGGCCTTCCTGTGGCGGATCGCCGGCTCGCCCGACCCCGTGCCGGGTGCCCCGACGTTCTCCGATCTGCCGGCCAACGCCGACTTCGCCACGGCCATCCGCTGGATGGCGGGGGAGGGCATCACCACGGGCTACGCAGACGGCACCTTCCGCCCGACCGCGGTGGTGACGCGGCAGGCGGCGGCTGCCTTCATCTGGCGCCTCGAGGATCGTCCCGATCCGGCTCCGGGTGCGCCGAGCTTCGTCGATCTGCCGGCCAACGCCGACTTCGCCACGGCGATCCGCTGGATGGCGGGCGAGGGCATCGCCACCGGCTACGCGGGCAACACGTTCCGCCCGACCAACGACGTGACCCGGCAGGCCATCGCCTCGTTCCTCTACAAGGCGTTCGGAACCCTCCGGTAGCACACCGGGTCGAACGGTCTCCTGAGGTCGTGGTTCCCATGGGTTCGAGCAGATCCATGAGGTCGCCGTTGCCCTGGGGTCGAGCCGGGACGGTGCTCACGGTTCGCCGATGAGGGCGAGCACGACGGCGCCGTCCAGCGCGGCCCGGGCCGCGCCCGGGGCGTCGGCCTCGTCGACGGCGACCGTGGCCGACCGCTCGCCGACGTCGACGATCGTCGCGTCGCGGGCCACCCATCGGGCCGAGCCCGACGGGGTGCTTCCACCGGCGAGGACAT
Source organism: uncultured Rhabdothermincola sp. (assembly GCA_964525005.1). Taxonomy (GTDB): domain Bacteria; phylum Actinomycetota; class Acidimicrobiia; order Acidimicrobiales; family Acidimicrobilacustridaceae; genus CAZALT01. Next base: position 8,254 of record CAZGEF010000092.1, on the reverse strand, counting down.
CGACGCGGGCGCCACGGGCGAACGCCGCGAGGTCGTCGACGAGGTCGATGACGATCGCCCGGCGACCAGGACCGATGAGCGCCTCGACCGTCGACAGGCCGCCGGGAGCGAGCCGCTCGCCAGCGAGCGGCTCGCCGCGCAGCACCGGGCTCACGACGGTGCGGCCCACGGGGTCGGCCACCGGTGAACCGGCGACGAGCACCTCGGGGAGCTCGCGCCAGGTCACGTCCGCCTCCTCGACGACGTCGCCGATCGCGAGATCGGCCGAGGCCACGGCGACGCGGGACCGCGTGCCGTAGTCGGCGATGGTCTGCTCGGCCCGCTGGACGGTGCCGGCGGTGACGAGGCCGGCGACCAGGGCGCCGGCGACGCTCAGCAACCAGTACGGGCGGGAACGACGACGCCAGCGGCGCCGGGGGAGAAGGTCGAGCACGGGGGTCCTCCGACGCGGAGAGCGAGGAAGGGGGAAGGCGGCGCGAGCTTACGTGGCGGCCTTCGCCTTGTCACCGGTGGAGCTGCCTCCCGATGACCCAGGTCCCGACGAGGACGAATCGCCCGCGGATCCCGACGACGTGCTCGCCGATCCGGAGCCGGAGCCGCCGTCCTTGGAGGACGAGTCGCTCGTGGTACCGGACTCGCCCGAGGAGCCCGAGGCCTCCGAGCCGGTCGACGACGAGGCGCTCGTCGAGGTCTTGGAACTGCCCGAGCGACTGTCGTTCTTGTAGAACCCGCTGCCCTTGAAGGCGATGCCGACGTTGCCGAACACCTTGCGCAACGGTCCGCCGCACGACGGGCACTCGGTCAGCGCATCGTCGGTGAACGCCTGGACCACGTCGAACTGGTGGTCGCACTCCTTGCAGCGGTACTCGTACGTGGGCATTCCCGGGTCTCCTGGTCGGTCTGAGCCTGGTTCCACCGTGGCGGTGGCGACCGGGGTTCGCCCACGGCCGTTAGCACTCGGTTGAAGAGAGTGCCAGCATATCGGCGGTCGTCGCAACGCACGAGGCGGCGGCACCTACGATGGCCGCATGGTCCCCACGACGAGCTCACAGCAGAAGGTCACGAAGGCTGTCATCCCGGCGGCCGGTCTCGGGACCCGCTTCCTGCCCGCCACGAAGGCTCAGCCGAAGGAGATGCTGCCGATCGTCGACAAGCCGGCGATCCAGTACGTGGTGGAGGAGGCCGTGCGGTCGGGCATCGAGGACATCCTCATCATCACGGGCCGGGGCAAGCGCTCCCTCGAGGATCACTTCGACCGCAACTTCGAGCTCGAGTACTACCTGGAGCAGAAGGGCAAGATCAACGCCCTCGGCGAGATCCAGGCGCTCGCCGAGATGGCCGACATCCACTACGTGCGCCAGGGCGAGCCGCTCGGGCTCGGCCATGCCGTGTCGGTCGCTCGCAAGCACGTCGGGGACAACCCGTTCGTCGTCATGCTCGGCGACGACATCATGGATCGCCGGTCGACGGTTCTCGAGGACATGATCGCCACCTACGACCAGTACGGCCGGTCGGTCATCGCGCTGTCGGAGTTCCCCCTCGAGGAGATCTCGTCGTACGGCGTGGTGCGGCCCGAGGCGGTCACCGACGCGCTCGTCCAGGTGCACGACATCGTCGAGAAGCCCGAACCCGCCGATGCTCCGTCGAACCTGGCGGTGATGGGGCGGTACGTGTTCACCCCGGAGATCTTCGAGGCGCTCGAACGGACGGGCGCAGGCGTCGGCGGCGAGATCCAGCTCACCGATGCGATCGCCCTCCTCCTCCAGGAGCAGGTGGTCTACGGGTTCGTGTTCGGTGAGGGCCGCTACGACATCGGCAAGAAGATCGACTTCCTCCGAGCCACGGTCGAGTTGGCGATCGAGCGGGACGACCTCGGTCCCGAGTTCCGGTCGTTCCTCGCGGAGCTGTGCGTCAAGCACGGCCTCGTCTGACCCGTCGTGTCCTCGCTGGTGCCTGTCACCCGGCCGTGGCCCCAGCCGACCCCGACCGCAACGGTGAGCTGAGCGGCGTGGCGCTCCTCCCCCTCGACGAGGCGGTGGCGTTCGTGCTCGACCAGATGCGCGAGCTGCCCTCCACCGTGGTGCCCATCGCCGATGCCGCGGGAGCGGTGCTGTCCAACGACGTCGTCGCCCGTGAGCCGGTGCCGCCGTTCGACAACAGCGCGCTCGACGGGTTCGCGGTGAAGGCGGCCGATGTCGCCGCGGCCACCGGATCGAACCCTGTGCCGATGCGGGTCCTCGAGACGGTGCTGGCGGGGAGCGTCCCCACCGCGAAGGTGGGAGTGGGTTCGGCGATCCGCATCATGACGGGCGCGCCGATGCCCGAGGGCGCCGATGCCGTCGTCATGGTCGAGAACACCCGACCGGTCTCGGCGCCGCCGGGGGACGACGGCGAGCATGGTGGCGACGGCAAGGACGCCGTCGAGGGCAAGCACGTTCGCCCGAAGTGGAACGGCGGGGTCCGTTCGTCGCCGAAGCCCGGCGGGGCATCGGCCGACGTCGGCAAGGGTCCGCCGGTCGGCTCGAGCTCGGCGCTCCTCGCCGAATCCGACGAGGTCGAGGTCCTCGCGTCGAGCCCCGCGGGGGCCGGCGTCCGCAAGAAGGGGAGCGATCTCGCGGGGGGCGCGGTCGCCGTCGCGGCCCGGACCCCGTTGCGCGCCGCGCACATCGGGGTGCTCGCCAACGTGGGCGTGGCGGAGGTGCCGGTGGTGCGCCGCCCGACCGTGGGCGTGCTCTCGACGGGCGACGAGCTCGTCGAGCCGGGGTTGCCGCTCGGACCCGGACAGATCCGTGACTCGAACCGCCCCGGCCTCGTCGCCCTGTTGCGCGAGGACGGCTTCGATGTGGTCGATCTCGGGTGCGTGCCCGACGACCACGACGCGATCCGCATCGCGATCGGTGATGGGGTCGAGCGCTGCGATGCGGTCATCAGCAGCGGCGGCGTGAGCATGGGCGATGTCGACCTGGTGCGCGTCGTGCTCGACGAGATCGGCCACATGCGGTGGATGAAGCTCGCCATCAAGCCGGCCAAGCCGTTCGCGTTCGGGACGGTCCATCGGGTGGAGGGCACCGGTGCGGTGCCCGTGTTCGGTGTGCCGGGCAACCCGGTCTCGTCCATCGTGTCGTACGAGCTGTTGGCGCGTCCCGCCCTGCGCAAGATGGCCGGCTTCGCCGAGTTGCACCGGCCGCGGGTCGTGGCCGTCGCCGACGTCGACTTCGTCCGGCGCCGCGACGGCAAGGTGCACTTCCCGCGGGTCGCGTGCTCGTACGGCGACGACGGGCGGTACCACGTGGGGCCGTCCGGGGGGCAGGACTCCCACCAGCTGGCGGCCATGGCCGCGGCGAACGGGCTCGCCGTCCTCGCCGACGGCGAGGGCGTGCGGGCCGGCGACGGCGTCGAAGTCCTGATCCTGCGCTGATCGAAGCCGGCCCTCGGCCGAGATCTGCGGTCGGCGCGGCGGGAGCACGGTCGGACGACGGGCGGGAGCGCGACGGCGGCGAGGAACGCCGGAACGGGTGTGTCGTAGACTTCCGCCATGTCCGACCACGGCCTCACCCACCTCGATCCCCTCGGCCGTGCCCGCATGGTCGACGTCACGCCCAAGGACCCGACGCACCGCCGGGCCATCGCTCGTGGTCGCGTGCACATGAGCTCCGACACGGCGTCGCTCGTCGCCCGCGGGGCCATCTCGAAGGGCGACGTGCTCGCCGTGGCCCGGGTTGCGGGCATCCAGGCGGCCAAGCGCGCATCGGACCTCATCCCGCTGTGCCACCCCCTGCTGGTCGGGTCCGTCTACATCAATTTCCGGATCGAGGACGCCCACGTCGAGGTGGAGGCGCAGGTCGAGACGGTCGACCGCACCGGTGTCGAGATGGAGGCGCTGACGGCGTGCAGCGTCGCGCTGCTCACCATCTACGACATGTGCAAGTCGTCCGACCGGGCCATGGTCATCGGCGAGATCGCCCTGTGGGAGAAGACCGGGGGCCGGTCCGGCACCTATCGACGCGATCCGCTCGACGAGCTCGATCTCTGACCTGCGGCCACGAGCGGTCCCAGGGTTGGTGGTGGCCGCCGGGACTCGCCATGGATCGGTCATCACGAAGATCGGTCATGACGAAATTCGGGCTGGTCGGCTCGCCCGGGGTGGGCTCGCGGCGTTCGTGCCGGTCAGCACGGTCGGGGGAACGTTGATCGGAAGCGGCGTTGTGGCCCATTTCACAGGGGCGCTCGTCCGGTGGCGGAATGTTGCGTTCCGTAGTAGAACCGTAATGATCTTCCCGAAGACCGTCAGCATCCACCACCCGCCGGTGGGGCGTCAGTACGGTCCTGAGCACTGAAGGCAGGCGCGGAGCGTGACATTCGTGATCTTGTTCGTCCTTGCAGTGGTCTGGGCGGTGTACCTCGCCTCCTGGCTGCGGAACCGAAGCGAGCACAAGAGCGTCAACTCCATCTCGTCCTTCAGTCGGCACCTGTCGGTGCTCGAGCGGGCCACCCCCGGCGGGCGCCAGGCACCCGCGGCTCGTACGTCGGGCCAGTTCCCCGGCTACAACCCCATCCGCCGCCAGGGCATGAGCCTCTCCACCGCTCGCCGTCGTCGCCGCGACGTCCTGTTCGTGCTCGTCGGTGCCGCCGCGATCACGCTGGTGCTCGCCGTCATCGTCGGCGGCATGTTCGTACCGCTCCAGCTCGCGTCCGACGTGCTGCTCGTGGCCTACATCGGCCTGCTCTTCCAGTGCCAGCGTCGCGCATCGGGCCGCCGGTCCAACGTCACGTACCTGGGCCCCGCGGTGCAGCCGCAGGCGGAGCCGGCCTACCTGCTGGTATCCAACGGCTCCAACGGCTACTGACCTGATCCCGAGTCCCGCCCGAGCGGCGGAGAGCGGGGTGTCCGCCCGAGCGGCGGACGAACATGACGCCTGAAGAAGCGGTGCGCAACGCGCACCGCTTCTTCGCGGACAACAGCGGGTGGGCACCGCCTGATCCCGACACGCTCGACGAGTGGGTGGCCGACGGCGTGTGCCGGGCACCTGACGAGTGCCTCACCACGCCCGGTGGGTGGTGTGCCCACGGCATCGCGTCGTGGAAGCTGGTGCTCGACGCGCTCGATCACACCGACCGGTTCCCGCTGGACTGAGGGGGGAGGCACTAGCGCCGGGGCGGCCGTGGGTGTGGCTGACGCGTGTCCGAGCCCGCTTGCAGAGCAGGCGGTGCAAGCGGCTATCGTGGCGGCTTCCGCGGGGGTGTAGCTCAGCTGGCTAGAGCGCCTCGGTCGCATCGAGGAGGCCAGGGGTTCGACTCCCCTCACCTCCACCGCGGATGTCTTGCGCGAACCATCGACCACGTCGACACGGTTCGCGAAGAACCCCGCAGCAGTGCAAGAGAAGGACCGTCGGCCCCCGGCTGGCGGTTCTTCTTGGCTGTTGGCGGCGATGCTGGCGTGGTGCTGTCAGCTCCGCCGTCGTTGCCGGACGCGGGTGGTGACCTCGGCGGGCGCACGCGGTCGGCTCGGGATGGGAAGCGTTCTCCAACATCACCGTCGTACTTGGGCGCGAGGTGGGCTGAGATGGGTCACGATGGTCACAAACGGGTCATCACACGTGGCTTTGCGACCGCCGAACGTGGTTGGCGGTCGATTTGCGCGGTGGTGGATCGACTCGCATCTTCTCCCGCGCACACCTGGGGCCAGCTGCCTCGCCAATGAAGTAGCTGTGGTGTTGAAGACATCAACATCCTTGCCGCGTCTTGAAGCGGCTTGTAGCTCTGAGAGGTCACGTGCATCCTTCGAGAAGCTCACGTTCGGGCGCGTCAGTCGCCGGTCTGGTCGTCGTGGTGGCGCTGGCGCTCTTCGCCGGGCTCTTGCCCGCGACGGTCGAGGCGCAGGAACCGCTCGACCTCGACGATCGCGAGATCGCCGGGATCGATCCGACAGATCTGCCGGGGCTCCCCTCTGAGGCCCTTGATGATGGTGGCCCTGAGCCGTTGACCGGTGGGTTCGAAGATCCGGGCCCGGCGACGCCTTCGGAGGAAGAGGAGCGGGCGAAGCTGGCCGAGGAGGATCCGACCGCTGGCTATGACGAGGCGGGCGCCACACCGGTCGAGGAGTTGGTCGAGCTCCGAACCGCTGACACCGAGACGTGGCGCAACGTGGACGGATCGACGACCGTGCGGTCGTTCTCGGAGGAGCGGTACTTCCAGCCGGAAGGATCGAAAGGATGGTCGGCGATCGATCCGACTGTCGTGGCCGATGACCTGCGACCGGGGTGGTTCCGCAACGCTGCGGGCCCGACCACGATCTCGTTCGGTCCGCTGGATCCTGATGGCAGCGGCGGGCTCGAGGTCGAGCGGGGGGACCAGAGGTTGGGGTTCGTGCCCGCTGACGTGGAGCTCGCGGAGTCCATCGATCCACAGGTCGATGGGAGCCGAGTGACCTATCGGGATGTCTGGCCCGGTGTCGATGTGGTCTACACGGTGTCGAACAACGCGGTGAAGGAGGATCTGGTCGTCAAGGAGCCGACCGACAAGGTGACCTACGAGTTCGTCACGTCGGGCAACACGTCCTTGTCGCCGGATGCGACGTCGAAGGGCGCGCTGCGTTCGAGCAGTGACGTCGAGGGTCTGCGGGTGTTGGCGCCGGAGGTGACCGACAAGCGCGGCGCGCCAGCGGCAGATGCGAAGCCGATCCAGTCCCTGGAGCGCCGGGCCGATGGCCGTTCCGTCGTGGCGCTGTCGGTCGATTCGAGCTGGATGAAGGGTCTGAAGAAGTCCGACTTCCCGGTGAGGTTGGATCCGACCGTGTCGTGGGGTCCCGTGTACCAGCAGAACTTCTGGGAGGGCGGTGGCGGCGATGGGATCAACTCGAAGGTGGGTGACCCGTATGCGACGTCGTCGATCCAGACGTGGCGTTCGGTGGTGCGGTTCCCGCACCAGGCGCTGATCGACATGGGTCGGAAGGTGCAGTCCGCCAAGTTGAAGCTCAGCTGCGTGGCGTGCAGCCCGGGCAACTGGACGGTCAACGCGTGGTGGGTCACGGGTTACAGCTGGGCTGACGCGGCGCCGACGATCCCGAACCGGGGCGTGGGCAGCACCTCGCTGGGGACGGGCACGGCGGAGATCGACGCGACCGGGTTCTACCAGGACACGGTCAACGCGGGTGATGGGGCTCGGGCCATCGGGCTGTCCGGTGACGAGTGGTCGGGGGTGTACACCTACAAGCAGTTCAACACGGTCCTCGACGTGGTCTACGACACGCCTCCGCCGATGGCGACGCCGGTGGCTCCCGTCGATGAGGCGATCGTGGCGACGACGTCGCCGACGTTGTCGGTGAACTCCGTGGTCGACGCCGAGGGGCAGCCGGTGCAGTACTACTACCGGGTCTCGACCCAGCCGGGCGGCATGGGTCAGATCTTGAACTCGGGGTATCACACGGGGTTGACGTCGTGGACGGTCCCGGCCGGGACGCTCGTCGATGGTGGGACGTATTGGTGGAAGGTGTACACGTGGGACGGGGTGAACTGGCTCGGTGCTGGGAACACGATCACGACGCCGAACTGGGAGCGCAGGTTCAGGATCGATCTGCGCTTGGGCGACGATCCGGTCTCGCCGATGGAGGCCGTCGGACCGGCGAAGGTCAATTTGTCGAACGGCAACCTCACGACGGGGTTGAGCACGCCGACGTTCCCGACGATCGGCGGTGACGTGGGGGTCTCGCTGGCCTTCAACTCGCAGCAGCCGTCCAAGCACGGGCTCACGGGCACCTACACGCAGGACTGGAACAACAACCGGCAGTGGGATTCGAACGAGGCTCCTGCAACGACCCGATTGGATCCACAGGTCGACTTCGACTGGGGGACGGGTTCCGCGATCGACGGGGTGCTGTTCGAGGACAACATCTTGGTGCGTTGGATCGGCTACATCACGGTGCCGACGACGGGGACCTACACGTTCGGCACCAAGAGCGACGACGGCGTGAAGGTCGTGGTCAACGGCAATTTGGTGCGCAACGACTGGGTGGATCAGTCGGCATCCCCGTTCGTGGAGTGGGGTGGCTCGGTGTCGCTCACCGCTGGGGTGCAGGTCCCGATTCGTGTCACCTACTACGACGCGACGGGACCGTCGAAGGTCCAGTTGTGGGTGAACGGTCCTGGTGGGGCGAGTGTGGTCCCGGCGAGTTGGCTTCGCCCAGAGGGTCAGTCGCTGCCGGACTGAACCGCCCTGGGTCTGGTGGAGACTCGGTTGGTTGGTTTACCAGCCTCTG
>CAZGEF010000091.1:0-11384 GCA_964525005.1 uncultured Rhabdothermincola sp. | reverse complement strand
TGGCGGCAGCACGGCCCCGGCGCAGCGATCAGCCGAGCTCGAACCGGTAGACGTTCGTCTACCGGAAGATTTTCGAATCGGTCTTGTGGTCAAACTCGATCGAGAGCCGTCGATCGAAGATCGGCCAAGCACCTTCCACCGGCGGACACACCGCAGTAGCGTTGGCCACGTGACCCGCAAGGTTTGGACTGCCGCTGAACTTGACGTGATGGCTCCGACCGAGGTCGACACCCTCTTCGACGAGAGCATCGTGAGCGACCTCAACGAACTCCCTCCCGAGTTCGTCGATCGCGTCCGAGCGCGCGTCCAGCTACGGATCGAGTCGGTAGAACCACCTCCCCGGTGAGTCTGGACCGTCGGCCAGTCCGCGTCGCAGCCTCGTTCTTCGACGACCTCGACGCGCAGCTCCCACGAGTGCGTGGCCCGAGCGGTGAGCCCTCGACCAGCGACTTCCAGGCCCACGAGCTGCTGCGGATCGTCGACCGGATCGCCACGGGGTGGGACGAGCTACCCGAGCTGATCCCAGGTCGATCCGACTACCGGATCCTCGCGTCCGCTGGATTGCTCGTACCGCTGTTCTCCGTGGTCGCACAGGTCGCCCCTGACGGAGCGGTCGAGCTCATCGAGCTCGACCTTCACCTCGATTTCGAGTGGGAGTAGGTGTCACGACCTCTCGCGTCTCGTTCTCAACGCTGATCGCATCGCGTTGCTCTTCACCGCCCAGGTCGGGGAGGACGTCCTTGAGCAATGGGTTCTGCTGGGTCACCACGGAGAGAACCCTGTGCGTCGGCGGGATACCCCTGATGTGCCATTCGGGCGCCGTGTCATCGACCCGGCGTGCGGGGACGGTGTCACGTTCGGCTCTAGCGTGACGGTGATGGATGGAAGTGGCGAGGTGACTCTTCGGCCGGGCGTGGTGTTTCCGACTCCGGCACCCGACGCTGCTCGATCCTGGATGACGGCCGTGCACGAGGTGGCCCGGCTCTCGGGAAGCCGCATCGCAGGGGAGCTCGAATCGCCCTGCGTCGGCAGGAGCTACTACAGGGTATCCCTCACCTAACCGTCGGAGTCATCGCGAACTTTGTCGCGCTGATCAGGGTCACGGGGTTCCCGGCATTTTGATTCGCTGAGGGTGTAGGCGGTGCATCCCTCAAGTGCCGTTCCGGGGCACCAGTGGGTGGTTCCGGTCTGATGTTGCGGGCCCCCGACCAGCACGGGAAGGAACGACGCCCGTCAGCCCGATCCCAACGTCTTCCTGTAGACGTTCGTCTCGCGGGCCTGGAAGCCGATGCGTCGGTACAGGCGGTTTGCCGCCTCACGACTGGGGCGGGACGTCAGATCGACGGTTCGGGCTCCGGCGAGCGCGGCCAGCGACAGCGCCTCCCGGTTGAGCAACTCGCCCACTCCCCGCCCCCGCATGCGCTCGTCGACCACGACGTCCTCGATCCACGCCCGCAGACCGGTCGGGATGCGGAACAGCGCCAGCGTGAGGCTCCCGACGATCTCGCCGGTCCCGCCGACGCGGGCGATGAGCAGCCGCGTGGCGGGCGAGGCGACGATCTCGGTCAGCTCGGCGGCCGTCGGCGCCGGATTCGACCGGGACAGCTGGGGGGTCAGCCGCACGAACGCCTCGACGACGTCGTTCGTCAGCGAGGTGCACTCGGCCACGACGATCTCGGGTTCGGAGGACTCGGGCTCGACCATCGTTCGAACCTACAACCCGGAGTGACCCTCTCGGTTCCTGTCGCGCACCGGTCCGGTTCCACAGCCCGGTCCCCCAGCCCGGCCCCACAGCCCGGCCCCACAGCCCGGTCTGACTGCTCCGATCCGCGACGAGAACCGTCGGGTTGGTCAGAGCTGGCCGCGGAGGAAGCGCTCGACCTCGTCGATGAGGTTGGAACCGTCGTCGAGGAAATTGACCCCCTCCTCGTCGTAGCGCTGCTCGAGCAGCTCGACGTACTGCTGGGTCTCCTCGTCGTCCTCGACGAGCTCGGTCACCTCACGCTCGTAGAGCGTCGTCGCCTGTTCGAGCTCGCGCAGGTCGATCCGCTCCTGGACGTCGAGGATCCTCGCCGCGTGGCGCACCAGGGCGAGCGATGCCTTGGGTGACGGCGAGGACGGGACGTAGGTGGGCACCGCGGCCCACAGGCCGGCGGTGGCGATGCCGGACTCGCGGCACATGACCTGGAGCACGCCCGTGATGCCGGTCGGGCCCTCGTAGTGCGACGGGAGGAGGCCGAGGTCGAGCGACACCTCGTCGTCGGTGCCCGCACCGAAGACCGACACCGGTCGGGTGTGGGGCACCTCGGCGAGCAACGACCCGAAGGTGAGGATCCGCTCGGCCCCGTAGAGGTGGGCGATGGCGGTGACGTGCTCGCCGTAGGTGCGCCACCGCAGCTGAGGCTCCTCGCCGCGCAGGATGATGACGTCGGTCGACGTGCCGGGGATCGTCGCGGCGATGAACTGGTTCTGCGGCCAGACCAGCTCGCGCCGACCCTTGTCGTCGAACTGCACGAGCGGTCGGGTGGAGGTGAAGTCGTAGAAGACCTCGGGGTCGATCTCGGCGAAGACCGTCCCGCCCCACTGCTCGGCCAGGTAGGTGAGCGCGTTGGTGGCGGAATCGCCCGCGTCGCTCCATCCGCCGAACCCTGCGAGCACCACCGGGTTCGTGAGAGCCGGTTGATCGATCCACCGGACGTGGTCGAGGCCGGGTCGCTGACCAGCCGGATCGCGCGGGCCGTTCTCCATCGGGGTCACCGTACTACCGCGCGCTCGCGGTCACTCCTCCCGGTCGACAGGACGTGCGCCGGGCCGGTCGAGCTCGTGGTGGCTTGTGGACTCAGTGGTCGCGCAGGGCGTGGAGGATGGCCTTCTCGATCTCGCCCATGAAGTCCGTGGTGATCTTGTTCCCGGCCCGGTCGACGACGTAGAAGGAGTCGATCACCTCGGCGCTGAGCGTCTGGGCCTTCACCGTGCGGACGTCCACGTCGAGCTCGGAGATCGAGTGGGTGATGCGGTACAGCACACCCACCGCGTCGGGGGCCGTCACCTCGATGACGGTGAAGACGTTCGACAGGTCGTTGTCGAACACCACACGCGGCGGTTCCGGCTCGATGGAGGTGATCGCCTTCTTGCGGGTGTACACCTTCGCCCGCTCCGTGAGGCGGGCCGCGATGGCAAGACGGCCGTCGAGCGCGGCCTCGATGTCGTCGATGACCCGGGACCACGGGATGGCCGAGCCGAACCGGTTGACGACCCGGAAGCTCTCCACCGCCATCGACCTGGTGTCGTCGGAGTAGGCGTTCGACGCGACGACGGCGAGCCCGTTGAGCGCAAGGGCGCCCGCCACCCGGCTGAACATGCCCGGCCAATCCGGTGAGACCACCACGATCTCGTCGTCGAGCGCCTCGATGATGCGGCGGTTCTGCTCCATCATCTCGAGGTGGTGCGGGGTCGGGAAGACGCTCGCGGTGACGTCGGAGACCGTGCCCCCCGCGAGCACGTGCGCCGCGGACTCGACGAGCTGGTCGACGAGGCTCGCCTTCCAACTGCCCCACGCAGCGGGGCCCGTGCCGAGCGAGTCGGCGATGGTCAGGGCCTCGAGCAGGCGTAGCGTGGTGAGCGAGCCCACGGCCTGGGCCACCGATTCGATGGTGCCGTCGTCGGAGAGGTCGCGACGGATGGCGACGTCGGGCAGCAGCAGGTGGTGGCGCACCATGTCCTGCAGGACCGCGACGTCGGGGGCCAGGAACCCCATGCGCGGCCCGATCCCCGCGAGCAGCTCGATGCCGACCTCGGTGTGGTCCCCCGGGTAGCCCTTGCCGATGTCGTGCAGCAGGGCACCGACCACCAGCAGGTCGGGACGGTCGACCCGGGCGACCTCGCCCGCCGCGTTCGCCGCGACCTCGCACAGGTGCCGGTCGACGGTGAAGGTGTGGTAGGCGTTGCGCTGCGGCTTGAAGCGGACCGCCGACCACTCGGGCAGGATGCGGACCCACACGCCCTTGAGGTCGAGCGCCTCGATCACCTGGATGGCGGGATGGCCGGCGAGGAGCAGATCGACGAAGAGCTCGCGTGCGCCTTCGGGCCACGGGTCGTCCAGCTCGGGGGAACGCTCGCCGAGGCGGTTGAGCGTGGTCCGCTCGATGCGAAGGTCGTTCTCGGCCGCGACCACCGCCACGCGCAGCGCGGTGAGGGGATCGTCCGCCGGGTCGATCCCCTCGGACAGCGCCACTCCGTTGTCGCGGATGACGACACCCGGGAGCGTCTCGGGCTTGGTGCGGCCCCGCCGGCGAGGCGGTCCGGCGAGCGCGGAGTCGACGCGGTCCCACACCTCGTCGCTGGTCCACGAGATGGTGCGGGCCGCGGCGGACAGGTCGCGCATGAAGTCGTCGGCGTGCTCGTAGCCCAAGGCCGAGGCGACGGCGTCCTGCTCCTCGAGGACCAGGACGTCGCCGGCCCGTCCGGTTCGCCGGTGGAGCTCGACGCGGGCCGAGAGCACGGTCTCGTAGGCCGCGGCGATCGTCTCCGCGTCGTCGGGCAGCATGACCGACTCGGCGTCCTCGGCCCAGGCGATGGCGTGCGCGTCGCGCAGGCCGCCGCGCCCGTCCTTGAGGTCGGGTTCGAGGAGGAACGCGACGTCGCCCACCCGGGCGTGGCGCGTCCTCACCGAACGGCTCAGCTCGCCGAGCCAGCGGGTGCCGCGCTTGCGCCACGATGCCAGCGACTTGGCGGCGAGCTCGTCGACGAGGCCGCGATCGCCGGCGATGCGCCGAGCCGACAGCAGCGAGGTCGCCGTGTCGAGGTCGTCGCCGGCGAGGGCCAACGCCTCCTTGATGGTCCGCACGGCGTGACCGAGCTTCAGCGACTCGTCCCAGATCGGGTACCAGACCTGCTGGGCGATCTCGGCGATGTCCTTGCGCCCGTCGTGCACGAGCATGAGGTCGATGTCGCTCGACGGCGAGAGCTCCGCCCGGCCGTAGCCGCCGACGGCAACCATGGCGATGCCCTTCGGATCGGCCACCGTCGAGTCGAACAGCGCCGTGAGCCAGTCGTCCATCAGCGTGCTGTAGGCCCGGCACAGCGCGCCGCCACGGAGCGCGGGATCGTCGAGGACCGAGGACCGGTCGAGCGGTGGAAGGTCGGAAGGCTCGGTCGACACCGTCATGGCGCGGACGATAACCGCCGACGACGGCCGGGACCCGGGCCGGACGGCCGAGAATTGTGTCGTGGATGTGAACGTTGCACCCCTCGCCACCGCCCGGGATCGGCCGTGCGGCATCGACCACCGTGCGTGGCAGACTCTGGACATGGCTGTCCGCGACGACTGTCGTCACTATGCGAGCCGCACGACGGCGACCGGGGACGTCTTCCAGCGCTGCCGCCTCGGCGCCAACGAGGAGATGCCGTTCGCCTGTCCCGAGGACTGCCTCTTCTACGAGTCCCGCAAGGTCAGCGACACCGGCTGGCAGATCGCCGACGACTTCGAGAACGGCGACTGAGGTCTCGGGCGGAGAGAGCTTCGACTAGCTGCCCTTGTGGCGCTGGATGTGGACGTGGGCCTTGGCCGCGCCCCAGACCAGGCCCGGGTCGTGGAGGGCCGGGTCGATGTCCTTGAAGCCGGTCGGGGTGAGGTCGTAGTCGTCGTCGGGGAACTGCTCGGCGGCGATCGGGTCGCGGCGCACCGGGGGCACGCCGGCCTCGTGCAGGACCTGGGTGGGATAGCGCACCGCGCCGCGGATGATCGCCAGCGGAGTCGTGCGCTGCTGGTCGACGTCGCTTGCCAGCAGGGCGCGGATCTCGGGCATGAGGTCGTCACGAGCGAGCTCACCCGCCCGCTGCCCGGCCTGTCGAAGATCGTCGCTGACCGACCCGAAGTAGGCCGTCGCGATGCGCGTGATGCAGTCCTGCACCCAGCGGGCCAGGTGCCGGTCGAGGCCATCGGCCAGGTCGGTGGCGTAGATGGCGAGCCGCTCCTCGTCGGAGACCTCGCTCATAGCTTCACGCTGACGAGCTGTGCAGGCCCAGCGCCTGGTTGAGGTTGCCGGAGCGCAAGCCTTCGAGGTCGACCGTGACGTACCGGTAGCCGGCCGCGCGGACGGCGGCCACGACGGCGGCGTGGTCGTCGACGAGGCGGGACAGGTCGGCGACCGGCACCTCGATGCGGGCGAGATCTCCGTAGTGCCGCACGCGCAGCTCGGCGAAGCCGAGGGCGTGCAGCGCCGCTTCGGCCTTCTCGACCGAGCTGAGGACGGTGAGCGTGACGGGGCTGCCGTACGGGACGCGCGACGCGAGGCATGCGGCGGCGGGCTTGTCCCACGTGCGCAGCCCCAGTTGCCGCGAGAGCTGGCGCACGTCGTCCTTCGTCAGCGCCGCATCGACGAACGGGAAGGCGGCGCCGTGCTGTCGGGCGGCGCGCTGGCCGGGACGGTGGTCGTCGAGGTCGTCCAGGTTGACGCCCAGCACGACGGTGGCCGCCTCGTCTGCGGCGAGCGGCGCGAGCGCCTCCATCAGGGCGTCCTTGCAGTGGAAGCAGCGATCGGCATCGTTGCGCTGGTAGTCCTCGTTGGTCAGCTCGGAGGTGACGACCTCGGTCCAGCGCAGGTCCCACTCAGTGGCGAGCGCGGCGCAGTCGGCCAGCTCGGATGCGGCGAGCGACGCGGACACGGCCGTTACGACCAGCACGCGGTCGCGGCCGAGCGTGTCGGTGGCGACCTTGGCCAGCAGCGCGGAGTCGGCCCCGCCGCTGAAGGCGACGACCACACGACCGAGCTCGCGCAGCCGCGCTCGCAGGCCTTCGAGCCGGACATCGACTGGGGCATCCATCGACGGGCCGTCCTTTGGGTGGACGGACCGGTCGGTCACGACACGCCGACCTGGTCGAGCACGACCTCGGCCGACGCGACCAGGCCGGTGTAGAAGGGCCCGAACTCGGCGTAGAGCGCCGATGCCGTGTCGTAGCGCATCGTGTACACGACCTCTTTGAGGTCGTCGGGCTTCTGGCCGAACAGGGTGACGCCCCACTCGTAGTCGTCGAGGCCGGTCGAGCCCGTGATCAGCTGGAGGATGCGACCGGCGAACTTCCGACCGGACGCGCCGTGCTCGTGCATGAGCGCCTTGCGGTCGTCGAAGGGCAGCGTGTACCAGTTCTGCTCCGGGTCCCGCCGCTTGGACATCGGGTAGAAGCACCACGCCGGCTTCCCCTCGGGCGGCAGCTCAGGGTACAGGCGGGCCTGGGCCATCTCGGGCGGCAGCCCCTTGGCGTACTCGGACAGCTCGGTGATCGACACGTACGAGTCGACGATGTCGAGGCCGGCCTCCGCGACCGCGGTCTGGAACCGGCGGAGACGCCACAGATCCGGGCCGAGCACCATGAAGGCGAGGTCGGCCTTGTGGCCCAGCACGGCGACGCCGACGACCTGGTCGCCATCAGCTTCGGCCCGGGTCACCGCGTCGAGCACGGCGGCCCGATCCGCCAGGGGTGTCGTGACGCAGAAGAGGTGGACGACGCCGATGCCGACGGCGGGGGACACGGGTTCGGTCATGGACGGGAGTCTACGGAGGGGCCCCGATCCGGCACGAACGGGGACACGGTCACGACCGCGTTGTAGTCGGGCACCCGCGACGCCGGTTCGCGCTGCTCGGGGCCCAGCCCGATCAGCGCGTTGCCCTCGGGCCAGTGCACCTGCAGCGTCCGGGCGGGAAGGCGGACGAGCTTGAGCCGGCCGGTCATCTCGCCGGTCTCGCTGCGCAGGACGACGCGAGCACCCGCACCGAGGCCGAGCCGCGCCGCATCGGCCTCGTCGATGTAGACGGCGTCGCGGCCCGCCCCCGTCAACGGATCGGTCTCGCTCCACACGATCGAGTTGAACTGCTTGCCCCGCCTCGTGGCCACGACGAAGCGCCCGGGAGGGAGCTCGGGCGTGTCCCCGGTGACCGCCACGAACCGACCTCGCCCCGACGGGGTGGGGAAGGCACCGTCGCGGCACAGGTGACGGCCACCCCACTGCACCTCGTCGCCGGTCTCGGCCAGCGTCTCGATGCCCGAGTAGAGGGGGACGACGTCGGCGATCTCCTCGCGCAGCGCCCGGTTCGTCGGCCAGCGGAACGCCCGAGCGAGATCGGGACGAACCCGGCGAGCGACATCGGCGAAGAGCCGCCACTCGGTGCGAGCCTCGCCGACGCGCCGAGGGATCTCGGGGGAGAACACGATGCGGCGTTCGGTCGTCGTCTCGGTTCCGCCGCCTTCCTGCTCGTAGCGGGTGGCGACGGGAAGCAGGATGACGTCGTCGCCGTCGACGAGCATCTGCGAGCTGACCACGATGTCGCTGTGGACCCGCAACGGCACGCGCTCGAGCGCGGCCGCGACCCGGGGCGGGTCGGGCAGCACATCGAGGAAGTTGCCGCCCGAGAGCCAGAACACGTCGAGCTCGTCGCGCTCGGCGGCCTCGACCATCTCGGGCGCGGTCCATCCCGCTGCCGAGGGCACCGCGAACCCCCACCGCTCCCCCAGGGCGGCGGCGTTGGCCTCGTCCACCTCGATCCCGCCGGGCAGGGCCGTGGCGTAGCAGCCCATCTCGGCACCGCCCTGCACCCCCGAGTGCCCGCGGAGGGGCATCAGCCCTGTGCCGTCGCGGCCGATGTTGCCTCGACACAGACCGAGGTTGACCAGGGCGTGCACCGCGCCCACGGCATCGCGGTGCTGGGTGATGCCCATCGACCACAGGATGATCGCCGCGTCGGCGCCCCGGTACTCGTCGACGAACGCGTCGAGCACCGTCGAGTCGATGCCGGCCTCGGCGAGGAGGTCGTCGAGGTCCTGCTCGTCGAGCCGAGCCATCAGCTCGTCCCACCCCTCGGTGTGCTCGTCGACGAAGGTCCGGTCGACGGCGTCGAGGTCGACGAGGCGCTTGATGACCGCGTTGGCGAGGGCGATGTCGCCACCGGGGCGCACCGGCACGTGCAGATCGCACATCTTCGTGCCGAACAGCGCCGACTCGGCGTTCGACGGCACCCAGTACCGGTCGAGGCCCGGTTCGAGGTACGGGTTGACGACGACCACCCGGGCACCGCGCGCACGGGCGAGGTACAGGTACTTCATGAACACCGGCTGGTTGTTGGCCGGGTTCGCCCCCCAGATGACGACGAGGTCGCTCTCGATGACATCGATCAGCGAGTTGGTGCACGCGGCCGCTCCGATGGAGGCCTTGAGGGCCAGCGTCGACGGCGCGTGGCACACGCGGGCCGCGGAGTCGACCGAGGCGACGCCCATGGCGCGCGCCGCCTTGCCTGCGACGTAGTAGGTCTCGTTCGTCAGCCCACGGCTCGTGACGTACATCGCCGTGCGGTCGCCACCGGACCGGGCGATGCCCGAGCCGAGCGCGTCGAGCGCC
Organism: uncultured Rhabdothermincola sp.; assembly: GCA_964525005.1. Classification (GTDB taxonomy): domain Bacteria; phylum Actinomycetota; class Acidimicrobiia; order Acidimicrobiales; family Acidimicrobilacustridaceae; genus CAZALT01. The sequence goes on along the minus strand of CAZGEF010000091.1, from coordinate 1,992 downwards.
TCGTCCCAGTCGATGCGCCTGAACCCCCGGTCGCCGCGCCGGCGGCGGAAGGGGTGGGCCAGCCGTCCCAGCCGGCGCAGCTCCTGGCCCGATAGCTCGCGCCGCGCCGCGACGTCGGCCAGCGCCTCGGGGTCGAGGGGATCAGCGGTGTTGAGCTCGAGCATGCGCAGCCGGGTCGTGCACAGGTGCACGCCGTCGATGGTCCAATCGTGCAGCCCGGCCACCCCGAGCGCGCAGCCGTCGCAGACGCCCTTGGTGATCACGTCGAGGGCGTACTTCGGGTGCTTGCGGTTGGTCCACGCGACCTTCGCCATCTCGCCGTAGTGGTTGGGCTTCTGCTGGCCGATGCCGTTGGGGCTCAGCCCGACCCAGAGGTCACGGCGCACGGACGGCTCCCCGTTCCGCGGACACCGTCTCGACCAACTCGATCGTCTCGATCGGCGTGGACCCGACCGGCGTGGACGTGTAGAGGTTCAGCGACCCGTCCCGGGTGAAGCCGGTGAGCACGAGGTTCGCCCGCTCCGCGGTCGCGACCGCCAGCGACGACGGCGCGCTGACCGCCACGATCGCGCTGAAGCCCGCGGCCCACGCCTTCTGCACGATCTCCAAGCTCGATCGCCCGCTGACGTACAGGCCACGGTCGGTCGACCGTTCGCCCGCATCGGGCAACGCACCGGCGAGCAGGGAGCAGCCGACCACCTTGTCGACCGCGTTGTGGCGGCCGATGTCTTCGCGCACAGCTCGCACGACACCGTCGTGATCGAAGGTCGCCGCCGCGTGCACCGCGCCGGTGGCCTCGAACAGCACCTGCTCCGACCGCACGAGATCAGGGATCGTCGCCAGCAGCTCCACGTCCCACGGCACCGCCGGGGTGATGCGCACGAGGCGGTCGCACAGCTGGTCGATGGTGGTCGAACCGCACAGCCCGCACGACGAGGTCGCGGTGGTGAGCCGGGCGGTCGCCGCCGGGGCCCGGCCGCCGGTGTCGACGCTCACGACGTTGAACTCGGTGTCGAGCGCGGATCCCGTCGCGCAGTAGCGACACGTCAAGATGGGCGCACCGCCGAGGAGGCCGTCGGTGAAGCAGAACCCCGCCGCGAGCTCGAAGTCGTGCCCCGGCGTGCGCATGGTCGTGGCGACCAGGACGTCGTCGAGGCGGATCTCGAGCGGCTCCTCGACGATGAGGTGATCCGGTCGCCGGACGTGATGTCCGTCGCGGTGGTGCGTGGCCAGCACCTTGGCTGTACGTCCCCGAGCCATGGAGGCGACGCTACCCGCGTCTCGCCGAGACCGGGGCAGGAGCCGGTCGACGAGCAAGGGCGCCCCCGGAGGGACGCCCTTGCTCGTTACCTGTTCGCGATCGAGCTGGATCCGATCGATCCGATCCGGGTTCCGGTCAGATCCCGGGTTCCGGTCAGAAGTCCATGTCAGGCATGCCGCCGCCGGCCGGCGCGTCCTCAGGCTTGTCGGCGATGACGGCCTCGGTGGTGAGGAACAGCGCCGCGATCGACCCGGCGTTCTGCAGCGCCGAGCGGGTGACCTTGGCGGCATCGATGACACCGGCCTTGACCAGGTCCTCGTACTCGCCGGTCGCGGCGTTGAGGCCCTCGGACGCCGAGTCGAGGTTGCGCACCTTGTCGACGACGACACCGCCGTCGAGACCGGCGTTGACCGCGATCTGCTTGAGCGGGCCCTCGAGCGCCGTGGCCACGATGCGGGCACCCACGGCCTCCTCGGCGCTCAGGTCCTTGGCGGCATCGAGCACCCGGGCCTGCGCCCGCAGCAGCGTCACGCCACCACCAGCGACGACGCCCTCCTCGATGGCGGCCTTGGTGGTGCTGACCGCGTCCTCGATGCGGTGCTTCTTCTCCTTGAGCTCCACCTCGGTGGCGGCGCCGGCCTTGAGCACGGCCACGCCGCCCGACAGCTTGGCGAGGCGCTCCTGGAGCTTCTCGCGGTCGTAGTCGGAGTCGGTGTTGTCGATCTCGGCCT
>CAZGEF010000090.1:4438-11584 GCA_964525005.1 uncultured Rhabdothermincola sp. | reverse complement strand
AGGTGTTGGACTCCTCGACGGTGATGACGCCGTCCTTGCCCACCTTGTCGATGGCATCGGCGATGATGGCGCCGATCTCGGGGTCGGCGGCTGAGATGCCCGCGACCTGGGCGATCTGGCTCTTGTCGTCGACCTCGACCGCGAGGTCGCGGATCGCCGCGACCGCGGCGGCGACGCCTGCCTCGATGCCCTTCTTGACCGACATCGGGTTGGCCCCGGCCGTGACGTTGCGGAGGCCCTCACGCACCATCGACCAGGCGAGGACCGTGGCGGTGGTGGTGCCGTCGCCGGCGACGTCGTCGGTCTTCTTGGCGACCTCCTTGACCAGCTCGGCGCCGATGCGCTCGTAGGGGTCCTCGAGGTCGATCTCCTTGGCGATGGAGACGCCGTCGTTCGTGATCGTCGGGGCGCCCCACTTCTTGTCGAGCACCACGTTGCGACCCTTCGGGCCGAGGGTGACGCGCACGGCGTCGGCGAGCTGGTTCATCCCCCGCTCGAGGGCTCGGCGGGCGTCCTCGTCGAATTCGATGATCTTGGGCATGGAGCTGTCTCCTGGTCTCGGACGATCAAGCGTGTGGCGTTCTCGCGGCCTCGGTCCATCGCGGAGCCGGCCACGACGACCGGGCCTGCACGACGGATGACCGCGGCGGTTAGCACTCTCGTGGTGCGACTGCTAAGCCAACCACCTCGACGCCGGAATCGCAACCCGCGGCCCCCGCCTGGCGCATCGCCAGCCCGCCCGATGAGCGCCCGACGGGCGCCGTCGTCTGCACCATGGGTCGATCGGTCCATCGCGGCGTCACGGGTGTGGGCCGAACGAACCCACCTCGGGGCCAGATGACCCGGAAGCATCAACTCGGGCACCTCGGCGGACGATCCTTGAACCACGCTGCGGTGGAACCCAGATACCCAAGTCGGCTGACGGAACTCGAAAGACCCGAGGGCCGGCTTGGTGTCCGTCCAGTCGGTCTGGGGCCGACAGGACGGACGCCGGCGGGGCGGGGCGACCGTTGGAACTCGCCGTCCTGCGGCCCGCCGCACGAGGCCCGCCATCGGGCTCCTGGTCGTGCTGCGGCGATCCGGCGATCCGGCGATCCGGCGATCCGGCGATCCGGCGATCCGGCGATCCGGAAGTGCTAGGCGCCCCCGGCGACCGCCTGCATGATCGACAGCGTGCCGCCATCGGGCACCGGCGTGTCGAGCCCCTGCAGGAACCGCACGTCGTCGTCGTCGACGAACAGGTTGACGTAGCGCACGAGGCTGCCCTGGTCGTCGAGCAGCTTCGCCTGGAAGCCCGGGTGGGCGCCTTCGAGCGCGGCCAGGACCTCGGACACCGTGGCGCCCTCGACGCCCACCTGCGATTCGCCGGCGGTGAGGGTGCGGAAGACGGGGGGCACGCGAACGGTGACACTCATGGTCGGCGGATCCTTTGTGCGGAAGAGAGCGGGGAACGAACCGGCAAAGCGTACCGTGGGGTCATCGTGACGACGCCATCGCACGACCCGGCCCCGGGTCCCTCCCTCCATCGAGTCCGACGCCACCGTGGTGGCTCGAAGCGGCCCGCGATCGGGGGTCGGCGGGGACCCGATGTGCGGGGGTCGCGGCAACGGCTCCGACCCGCGGAGCTTGCCGCATGCTGACGCGTCCGAAACGATGGCGGCCGTGCTGATCCCCCTGATCCGCGAGTTCCGGTCCGACGACTTCGACCGGCGCGCCCTCGCGGCGCGCAAGGGCGACCAGACCGTCTCGGTGTGCATCCCGGCTCGGAACGAGGTGGCCACCATCGGATCGATCGTGGCCACGGTCATCGAGGAGCTCGTGCGCGACGTCCCGCTCGTCGACGAGGTGCTCGTCATCGACGACCACTCCACCGACGGCACCGCCGCCGTCGCCCGGGCCGCGGGTGCCACCGTCGTCGCCGCGGCCGACGTCCTCCCGACCCACGGCTCGGGACACGGCAAGGGCGAGGCGCTGTGGAAGTCGCTCTTCGTGTCGACCGGCGACCTGGTCGTGTGGTGCGACGGCGACCTCGTCGACTTCGACCCCGCGTTCGTCATCGGCATCGTCGGCCCCCTCATCGAGCGGCCCGAGATCGGGTTCGTGAAGGGCTTCTACGACCGACCGCTCAACGAGCAGGGTGAAGGGGGCGGGCGGGTCACCGAGCTCGTCGCCCGTCCCCTGCTGTCGTTCCTGTTCCCGGCCCTGTCCACCGTCGAGCAGCCGCTGGGCGGCGAGTACGGCGGCCGACGCGAGATCCTCGAGCAGCTCCCGTTCGTCACCGGCTACGGCGTCGACATCGGGCTCCTCATCGATGTGAGCCGCCGGTTCGGCATCGACGCGCTGGCCCAGGTGGACCTCGGCGAGCGCCGGCACCGGAACCGCCCGATCGACGAGCTGGCGCCGCAGGCCGCCATGGTCATGCAGGCTGCCCTGCGCCGGGCCGACCTCGACGCCGACCGGGCCGGCCAACCGCTGGTGGGCGAGCACGTCACGCTCGTGCGACGCGACGGCGCCGTCGAGATCGACGGGGTGGAACGACCGCCGCTCATCACCCTGGCCGAGTACCGCGAACGCCACGACCGCGAGCCGGTCGAGGGCTCCTCCGAGCTGCACGCCTGATGGGACGCTGACATGGCTCCGACCGACGACCCCGACCTCGAGCGCCCGACCATCCCGCTGTGGGTCAAGGTCGTCGTGTGCGCCCTGGCCGTCATCGGCCTGCTCACGATCGTGAGGTGGATCGTGTCGTTCGTCCTCGGCGTCGTGTGGGTGATCGCCGTGATCGCGGTGCTCGTCGCCGCGGCGTACGCCCTCCGAGCCGCAGCGAAGCGCAACCGCACGACGGACCCCTGACGGCACCCCCGACCTGACGGCACCCACCCCGCCCCTCACCGCCGCAGGTCTTCGGCGAACTGGCAGGCAGAACCCGTCGCATACGACGAACTTGGCCTGCCAGTTCGGCGGGGGGAGAGGCCGATCTGGCGGTGACGAAGGCACGACGAGCACGGTCAATCGGCGACCAGCGGGCGTCTGCTCGTCGCGACGAGGTAGGTCACGACCAGCACCGGCAGCACGAGCAGGTCGGTCGGGTCGACGACGACCTCGATCGGCTCAGGACTCCCGATCCCGCCGAGCAGCCCCATCGCCGGCAGCGCGCCGACCCATCGCACCACCCCGATCGCGGTGCCATAGGCCTCCGCGATCGGACCGAACAGCTTCGTCGCACCGAAGCCGACCCCGGTCACGGCGATGGCGACGACGAGCTCGCGAGGTGAGCAGGACCACGGCCGGCGACGGATCGCCCACCGTGCCACCTCGAGGATCGATACGAAGACGAGCGGAAGCAGGAAGACGCCGGCGATGTCGGACAGCTTCCCCGTCGCGGTGTTCCCGAAGGCCGCCTTCAGCACGCGGTCGTTGACGACGAGGACCACCAGCGCGCCGATCGGGAGCGGCGCCAACAGGAGATCGGCGGGCTGGATCAGCCCAACTCGATGGTGGCGGAGCCCGACGAGAACACGTCGCACTTGAAGTTCAGGCGGAGACCGGTGGCATCGGCGGGAACGGCGTACACCAGCGTCCCACGCCGAGCCGCACCGGCCGCGGCCTCGCCATCGAGACTGGGCAGGTTCTCACCCGTGATCGTGATGTTGTAGCTCCGATTCGAGCCGTCCTGGAGGTCGAAGCACATCATCGACGAGACCGTCTCGACATCACCACCGAGGTTGGTCACCTCTGCATCGACCGCGACCCAGCGCTCACCGTCGTCTGGCCCCAGGAAGTCGTTCGACGACTCGAGGGGGTCGATGACCTCGTGCACCTGCACGGTCCAGTCACCCAGCTCCACGACATCTCCGACGACGAAGGTCTCGACGCCGTCGCCCTCACCCCCCGCTCCCGTCGAGGAGCCGTCGGCGGTCGAACTGCTCGCGCTGGCGTCGTCCGTCTTCTTCGCCTCGTTGGACTCACCGGACGCGGCGAGGAAGACCACCGCCGCCACGACCACCCCGAACGCAAGACCTGCCCGCACCTTCGTCTTCATTGCCCCTCGATTCCGTCGATTTCGTCAGGGACGGACTATATCCGATCTTGGGATATCCGAAGAACGGATCTCTCCTTGCCGGGTGAGGAAGTCGATCTTCACCGCCGAACACGCGCGGCTCTGCGAGCTCCTCCGTTCGATCCGGCTGGAGGCGGGGCTGCGCCAAGTGGACCTCGCCGACCGCCTCGGCGTGCCGCAGTCCTTCGTCTCGAAGTACGAGATCGGCGAACGGCGCCTGGACCTGATGGAGTTGCGCGCCGTCTCATCGGCGATCGGCATCGCGCTCGTCGATCTCGTCGCCCGCTACGAAGCGCTCCTCGCCGAGCGCTGAGCAGGCAAACTGGCTGATCATGCGAACTGGCAGGCAGAACCCGTCGTATACGACGGGTTTGACCCGCCAGTTCAGGTCTCTCTTCGGTCTTCGGTGACTCGCTACAGGAACCGGCTCGTCAACTCTCGAGTCGGGTGGCGACGGCTTCTTCGATGCAGGTGAGCGGGTCGTTCACCGACCGCTCCTGGCCGAAGGACTTGACCGTGCTGATGGTGTCGACCCGCTCGTCGGCGCCATCGAAGACCTCGCCGACGATCGCCAGCACGGGGATGCCCAGCTCGTCGGCGAGCCCGACGACTCCACCCACCACCTTGCCGTCGAAGGACTCGGCGTCGAGGAAGCCCTCGCCGGTCACGACGAGGTCGGCGCCCTCGAACCGCTCGACCAGGTCGAGCTCTTCGGCCACGACCTCGAAACCCGACTCCAGGTCGGCGCCGATGACCGCGAGCGCGCCGGCCAGCCCTCCGGCGGCACCACCCCCGTCGAGCTCGGCGAGGTCGATCCCGTACTCGTCGGCGTAGACCTGCTCCAGCCGGACGAGCCGGTTGTGCAGGAGCTTCACCTGCGTGGGGCTCGCGCCCTTCTGGGGCGCGAACACCCGGGCCGCGTCGGTGAACCGCGTGGCCACGTCGCACGCGACGATCAGCTCGACGCCCTTGAGCCGTTGGGTCGGGTAGAGCGAGCGCAGCGCGCCGAGGCCCCCGTCGGTCGTGGCGGAGCCGCCGACCCCGATCAGCACCCGGTTGGCGCCGGACTCGACCGCGAGGGCGATCAGCTCGCCGACGCCCGATGTGGACGCGCTCACCGGGTCGTTCTCCTCGGGTCCTCCGGCGAGGGTGAGCCCGCACGCCTCGGCGCTCTCGATGACCGCGGTCCGGCGGGCCAGACGCCAGCTCGCCTCGACCGGATCGCCGAGCGGCCCAGTCACCAGCGAGCGGCGGTTCGGCCCGCCGAAGACCTCGACGAAGCCCTCGCCCCCGTCTGACAGCGGGACCTCGTCGCAGGTGCCGCCGACGGTGGTGACGGCGCGAGCGATCGCCTCGGCGACCGCACCGGCGGTGGCGGTCCCCTTGAAGGTGTCGGGCGCAGCGATGACGTGCACGGGCCCATGCTCCCCCAAGTGGACCGACGTTGCTGTTCTGGCTGGACAGACGCGCCGCATATGGCACGTCTTCCCAGCCAGAACGGCGGGGTGGGCGGCACGGACGCCACTATCGTGCGGTCGTGTCCGATACCCCCCAGCAGCCGGACCCGCCCGCGCCACCGGACCGGAGCGACCGGCCGATCGTCATCGTGTCGAACCGCGGGCCGCTGTCGTTCCGGCTCGAGGATGGCGAGCTGGTCGCCCGGCGGGGCGCGGGGGGGATGGTGTCGGGCCTCGCCCCGCTCGTGATCGACAGCGACACCACCTGGATCGCGGCCGCCATCTCCGACGGCGACCGCATCGCGGCGGAGCAGGGCGTGATCGACGCCCAGGGGTTCCGCGTGCGCACGCTCGCGATCGACCCCGACACCTACGCCCAGGCCTACGACGTCATCTGCAACGCGACGCTCTGGTTCGTCCACCACTCGTTGTTCACGCTGGCGACCCAGCCCCGGTTCGACGACGAGTGGCGCGACGCGTGGCAGTCCTACCGCGACGTCAACCGAGCCTTCGCCGACGTCGTCGCCGCCGACGCACCCGACGATGCGATCGTGCTGATCCAGGACTACCACCTCATGCTCGTCGCGGGTCGCCTCCGCGAGCTCCGACCCGATCTGGGGCTCGTGCACTTCAGTCACACGCCCTTCGCCGACCCCGACCTGTTCCGGGTGCTCCCCGCCGATGTCCGAACCGAGCTGCTCGAGGGCATGGCCGCCCACGACGCGTGCGGGTTCCACTGCCGACGTTGGGCCGACGCGTTCGATCGCTGCGCCACCGAGCTCGCGGGCCTCGAGGTGGCCACCTTCGTCTCCCCGCTCGCCCCCGACGCCGCCGACATCCGGGCCGTCGCCGCACGCCCCGAGTGCGACGATGCGTTCGCCGAGCTCGACCGACTCGTCGGCGACCGGCTGTTCCTCGTCCGGGTCGACCGCATCGAGCTGTCCAAGAACCTGCTCCGCGGCTTCCTGGCCTTCGAGCACCTCCTCGAGCACCGGCCGGAGTGGCTCGAGCGCGTCGTGTTCGGCGCCTTCTGCTACCCGTCGCGGGAAGGCGTACCCGAGTACCACGCGTACGCCCGAGAGGTGGAGGCCGAGATCGAGCGGATCAACGAGCGGTTCTCCACCGACTCGTGGACACCGATCCTCTACGACGGCACCGACGACTTCCCTCGCTCGGTAGCGGCGCTGCGCCGCTACGACCTGCTGCTCGTGAACCCGATCCGCGACGGGCTGAACCTGGTCGCCAAGGAAGGACCGCTCGTCAACGAACGGGATGGGCTGGTGGCGCTCAGCCCCGAGGCGGGCGTCTGGCCCGAGCTCGCGGGCGCCGTCCGCGAGGTGCACCCCTACGACATCGGCGGCACGGCCCGGGTGCTGCACGACGCCCTCGGCACCGATGCCGACCGCAGGAGGTCGGAGGCGGCCGAGCTCCTCGGCCGGGCACTCGAGCGCTCCCCGGCCGACTGGCTGCGCGATCAGGTGCGCTCGGTCAGCTGATCCGACCACCTCGTCCCGAACTGGCTGGGCGAAGCCGTCGCATACGACGGACCTGGCCAGCCAGTTCGCCAGGACAGGCAGTTCGCCAGGACAGGCAGTTCGCCAGGACAGGCAGTTCGCCAGGACAGGCAGT
>CAZGEF010000090.1:0-4338 GCA_964525005.1 uncultured Rhabdothermincola sp. | reverse complement strand
TCGTCAGGACAGGCGGGTGAGCAGCCCACGCAGCAGGGCGAGCGAACCGGCGGGGCCGTTCACCACGATGTCGGCCCGTTCGACGAGCTCGGCGTCGGCCTCGTCGCTGCGGACCGCGACCCGCACCGCGGCACGACCGGCGTTCGCCATGGTGTCGAGGGCGTCGAAGGCGTCGAGGTCGCCGTGGTCGTCCCCGACGTAGCACACGGTGGCGAGGTCCTCCGACAGCGCGGTGATCGCTGTGCCCTTGTCCGAATCGATCGGGGGATGCAGCTCGACCGACATCTTGGCGGGGCGCGCTTCGAGGCCCGAACGTGCCGCCTGCTGCTCGGCCCAGCGTGTCACCGCCCGTTCGCGCTCCGGCGCACCGCGGAAGTGCAGGGTGAGCGAGAGGCCCTTCGATTCGACGCGCATGCCGGCCGGGCCACGCGCCTCGGAGATCGCCACCACGTCGTCGACCACTTCGCGCCACGATCCGCCCAGCGGATGGTCCGATCGATGCCCGGCGACGGCGACTTCGAGTCCGTAGAGCCCGGCGAGCACGATCCTCGGGTCGAAGAACGGCTCGATGAACGAGACCGGCCGGCCCGACACCACGCCGACCCGACCGAGCACGTCGACCAGGGCGGCGAGGACCTCGGCGACGCCGGCGAGCGGCTCGGCCGTGGCCGGATCGTCGACGATCGGCGACACCGTCCCGTCGAAGTCGACGAACAGCGCGGCGCTGCTCGGGTCCTCGATGAGCGGGGCCAACGGCGTGAGATCGATCGTCTGCGCCTTCACCCGACCGACCTTAGCCACCGACGCTCGCCGTGGGGCACCACGCTCGGAGCGTGGCACCGCCGCGGTCAGATCTTGTCGGAGCCGATGACGACGAGGACGGTTGCGCCGTTCAGCGGCGCGGGAGGCGAGGTGGGCATGGCCTTCACCTCGGCCTCGTCGATGTCGAGGACCTCGGCGACCGCTCGGGCGTCGCCCTCCGCTCCGTCGGCGAAGTACACGACCGAGGTGGGTGTCACCGTGGCGTTCGCCGTCTCGACCTGGGTGTAGCCCTTCGCCGTGAGCGCCGTCTGCGCCTTTCCGGCCTGACCGGACCCCCCGGATGCGTTCGCCACGACGATGGAGACGCTCGCCGGAGGGTTGGTGACGGGCGGGGTCGTGGTGGTCGTGGTCGCGATGGTCGGCGGAGCGTTCGCGCCGGACGCCGTCGTGGTGGTCGTCGTGGCCAGGTCGGTCGAACCCGCGCTGACCAGACCGTCCTCGTTGTCGTAGCCCAGCATCAGGAGCAGGACGCCTACGACCACGGCGACGACGATGAGGACGATGGCCTGGACCGACGTGCGCTGATCGTCGTCGACCGAAGAGGCGGGCGCGCCGCCGGATGAGCTCACGGCGCGGGCGGGCTGCTCGCCTGCATGCCTTCGTGGCGCGTGCGACGGCGGCGGTCGCGCATGCGGCGAAGCCGACGGATGACCAGCGGGTCGTACTCGTAGGCCTCGGGCGCCTCGATGAGCTCGTTCAGGATCTGGTAGTAGCGGGTGGCCGAGAGCTCGAAGCGCTCACGGATGTGGGCCTCCTTCGGCCCGGACTCCGACCACCACGAGCGTTCGAAGTCCAAGATGGCGCGGTCGCGGTCCGTCAGTTCCATTCCGACGATCCTTCCCGCGTGGACCCCTCGATGCAAGGACCCTCGATGCAGGACCGACCGCGGCGGGCGACCCGGGGAGCGGCGGGAACGTACGATCCTGCGATGCCGATCGATCTCCGACCCACGCCCGCCGCGGACGACACCCGTCCCGTCGATCCGCGCGCCGTCGTCGAAGCGTTCCTCGCCGCCCTCGCACAGCTCGACATCGACCGGGCTGCCGCTCACCTGGCAGACGACGCGGTCTACGTCAACGTCGGGCTCCCCGCGGTGCGGGGCCGGGCGAAGATCGCCAAGGCCCTCGGGAGCATCGACCGGCCCGACCTCGGCTTCGAGGTCTACCTCCACGCCATCGCATCCGACGGCCCGGTCGTGCTCACCGAGCGCACCGACGCCGTGATCGTCGGCAAGGTCCGCGCCCAGTTCTGGGTGGCCGGGCGCTTCGACGTGCACGACGGTGAGATCACCCTCTGGCGCGACGCGTTCGACTACCTCGACGTGACCCGCGCCGTCCTGCGGGCACTCCTCGGCGCCGTCGTGCCCTCGCTCAGACCCGCTCCTCCACGGGGCGACGGACCTCCCGGGCGCTGACCCCGTCCATGACCCGACCCAACCTCGGCAACCTGCTGCCTGGCGTGCGCGCCATCAGGACCTACCAACGATCGTGGCTGCGACCCGACCTCGTGGCCGGCATCGTGCTCACCGCGATCCTCGTGCCGCAAGGCATGGCCTACGCCGAGCTCGCCGGCCTGCCGCCGGTCACCGGCCTCTACACGACCATCGCCTGCCTCGTCGTCTATGCCCTGTTCGGCCCGTCCCGAGTGCTCGTCCTCGGCCCCGACTCGTCGGTGTCGCCGCTCATCCTCGCCACCATCGCCCCGTTGCTCGTCGTCGGCGACCCGGGCAGCGCCATCGCGCTGGCGGGGATGTTGGCCATCCTCGTGGGGATCGTCGAGATCGGGCTCGGCGTCGCCAAGCTCGGCTTCGTCGCCGACCTGCTGTCGAGCGAGGTACGTGTCGGCTACCTCAACGGCCTGGCCGTCGTGATCGTCGTCGGGCAGCTCCCGAAGCTGTTCGGGTTCTCTACCGACGCCGACTCGTTCGTGAGCGAGGTCACCGAGTTCGTCACGAACATCGATCAGACCAACTGGCAGACCCTCGTGACCGGTATCGCCGTCCTCGTCGTGCTGCTCGGGCTCCCCCACATCACCAGGAAGGTGCCCGCCGTCCTCGTGGGCGTCGTCGGCGCGACGATCGTCTCGGCGATCGTCGGGCTCGACGAGATGGGGGTGAAGGTCGTCGGCGACCTCCCCCAGGGCGTGCCCACCCCGTCGCTGCCGTGGACATCGCTGTCCGACGTCGGACCGCTGCTGGTGGGTGCCATCGGCATCACGATGGTGTCGATCACCGACACCATCGCCACCGCGACCGCCTTCGCCGCCCGTCGGGGCGACGACGTGGATGCCGACAAGGAGATGATCGGCGTCGGCGCGGCCAACATCGGTACCGGCCTCTTCCAGGGCTTCGCCGTGTCGGTGAGCAGCTCACGCACCGCGGTGGCCGACCAGACCGGCGCCCGCTCCCAGGTCACGGGCCTCGTCGGTGCCGGGCTCGTGCTGCTGCTCATCACGATGTTCAGCAGCCTGCTCGCGGATCTGCCCCAGAGCGCGCTCGCCGCCGTCGTGATCATGGCGGCGCTGTCGCTGTTCGACCTCGGTGCCCTCATCCGCTACGCCAAGCTGCGGCGATCCTCGCTCGTCATCTCGTTGGTCGCGTCCGGAGGCGTCATCTTCTGGGGCGTGCTCCAGGGCATCCTCGTCGCCATCGCGCTGGCCGTGCTCCTCTTCTTCCGGCGCAGCTGGTCGCCCAACGGCGTGACCCTCGGCCAGGTGCCCGATCTGGCGGGTTGGCACAGCACGACCGACTTCCCCGACGCGACCGAGCGCGACGACGTGTTGATCTACCGGTGGGAGGCGCCGCTGTTCTTCGCCAACGCCGGCACGTTCCGCACCAAGGTCCGCAAGCTCGTCCGGGACCGCCAGCCCCGCTGGCTCGTCCTGCACTGCGAGGCGATGACCGACATCGACCCCACCGCGGCCGAGATGCTCAAGGACCTCGACCTCGAGCTCAACGCCCAGGGGATCAACATCGCCTTCGTCGACATGCTCCAACGCCTGCGCGTCGAGGTCGAGCGCTACGGCCTCAACGAGACCCTCGACGCCGACCACTTCTACTCCAGCGTCGACGAGGCCCTCGCCGCCATCGACTCCGGCGAGACCTGATGCGACGCGTGACGGGCTACGTGGGGACGCCGAGCTCCTGGACCAGCTGACGTACCCGGCGCTCGAGCTCGTCGCGGATCGGGGCGATGTCCTCGACTGCCAGTCCCGCGGGATCGGGAACGGGCCAGTCCTCGTAGCGGGTGCCGGGTACGTAGGGGCAGGTGTCGCCACAGCCCATGGTGACGACCACGTCGGCCGCCTCGAGCTGCGCCTCGGACCACCGTTGCGGCTCGCGCGCGCTGATGTCGATACCGACCTCGGCCATGGCGGCGACCGCACCCGGGTTGACCGCGGCGGCAGGCTCGCTGCCACCCGAGTAGGCGCAAGCGCGACCGGCGGCGAGGTGCTCGAACCAGCCGAGCGCCATCTGCGATCGGCCGGCGTTGTGGACGCAGAGGAACAGGACCGTTG
>CAZGEF010000089.1:0-12165 GCA_964525005.1 uncultured Rhabdothermincola sp. | reverse complement strand
TCGGCTTCGGCCGGCACTTCTGCCTCGGCGCATCGCTCGCCCGCCTCGAGACCCGGGTGGTGCTCGAGCAGCTGTTGACGCGAGTGCGCATGTGGGACATCGACCAGGCGAAGGCCCGACGGGTGCATTCGGTGAACGTGCGCGGCTTCGACCGCTTGCCCACCGCCGTCACCCTGCGCTGACCCGCCACCACGCTCAGCGACGCACCCGCGAGAGATCGCCCAAATTGCGTTGGTCTCAACCGGGAACCGGTCAAGACCGACGCCAGAACGGTCGGTCGGGTTGGACGAACGGGCCTGGCGCACCAAGTAGCGCGGTCGGGGTCGGCCGTCCCGATCAGCTCTCCAGCGGGAGCAGGGCGTTGGTCGGGATGACCTCGGGTGACCGCAGGTCCTCGGGCAGCGGGTTCTGGAAGTCCGGGTACTTGCGCTTGGCCTCACGACGGAAGCGCGTGGTGCGGTGCTCGGGCTCGTCGTCCCAGTTGGGGATGACCTTCGAGCCGAACAGCTCGATCATCTCGAGGACCTCTTCGTGCTCGAAGCCCTCGTTGGGGATGCCGAACACGAGTTGGTCGCACCCGACCTCCTGGTACTTGGCGATCTGCTCGTTCACCTCGTCCGGCGTGCCGCACAGCAGGTAGCCCCCCTCGATCAGCAGGTCGAGGGTGTCCTCGTCGGGGATCCGGTGCGGTGAGTTGGGCCAATACACCCCGTTCTTCTGCGGCGGCATGGTGTCGTGGTACATGTTCACCATCGTGTTGAGGTAGCCACGCCCGGCCGACAGGGCGACCTCACGTGCCCGCTTGCGGTCCGACAGGCACACCACCGCGTTGGTCATCATCACGTTGTCGTTCTTGAACTGGCCGAGGGTCTCGGTGCAGTTGGCGATGCCCTCCTTGTAGGCATCGATGCGGCCCTTGAGGTTGTAGATCGGCTCGAAGTTGAAGGCGATGGCGCCGATGCCGAGCTCGCCGGCCTTGGTGAAGGTGCCGGGGTTGCCGCAGCCCACCCACAGCGGCGGGTGACCGGGGCCGTAGGGCTTCGGGAGGATGTTGTGCGGCTTCTCGACGCGGAAGAACTCGCCCTCGAACGTGTAGTCCTTCACCTCGAACATGCGCAGGACCTCGGGAGCGACCTCGTCCCACATGGCCTTGGTCTCGGAGGTGAGCAGGTCGAAGGTGGCCATCTCGTGGCTGCCTGCGCCGCGACCGGTGCCCCACTCGTAGCGGTTGCCCGTCACGTGGTCGAGCATGGCGACGCGCTCGGCGATGCGCACCGGACGGTTGACCGGCGGTGAGAGGTTCATGATCCCCGAGCCGACGTGGATCTGCTCGGTCTTGGCGGCGATGTAGCCGAAGACGACCTCGGGGGCCGACATGTGGGAGTACTCGACGAGGGCGTGGTGCTCGCCGAGCCACACGTACTTCCAGTTGAAGCCGTCGGCGTGGACGCAGTACTCGATCTCGCGCTCGAGCATCGTGTGCTCGGACGCGGGGTCGTGCGCCGCGGGTCCGGGCAGGTAGCCGTTGAGGAAGAGACCGAACTCCATGGGACCAACCTTCGTCGAGAAATTAGAACACGTTCCAATATGGTGCATCCGGCGGACCATGACAAGGACGTTCGGTCGAAACTTCTACGACCACGGAGAATTCGCCCATCACCTCGCCCGTCGATCTCGCCGGTCGATCAGGCGGGATCTGCGAACTGTCTGGGAGTCTGATGCGACATCCCGGCAACCTTCCCGGCCAGTTCGGTTGGGGCGGGCGTCCGGTCCGAACTGGCCGGGACTTCTACAAGGCAACCGGGACGGTTCCCCGCCAGTTCGAGTGGGGATGTGTGTGAGCCTCGTTCCGACGGGTGCACACTGGTGCCATGGGTCACACTGCGAAGTCGACCGAGCCGCCGCCGAGCCGATCGAGAAGCCGGTCGGGGAGCCGGTCCGACCGACCCGGTGCCGGACCGCGTCGCCGGAGCCGGGTCGCGGCGGTCGCGGTGACCGCCGCCCTGGTCGTGGCAGGCGTCGCGTGCTCCGACGACGGGGACAAGGCATCCGACGGCAACTCGGCCGCCACCGAGATCCAGGCTGCGCCGTTCGACGGCACCTACACGGTCACCGTCGCCCGCACCACCGACGGGGTCCCCCACATCACCGGCGCCAACGCCGAGAGCGTGATGTACGGCCAGGGCTACGCCAGCGCCGAGGACTACGCCTGCACCCTCGCCGACCAGGTCCTCAAGGTGAAGAGCCAGCGGGCGCGCTTCTTGGGCCCGGGCGAGGACGACGCCAACATCGAGAGCGACTTCGCCTGGAAGGCGATCGGCATCGACGACATCGCCCGAGCCGACTACCCGGACCAGTCCGAGCAGGTGAAGCTGCGCCTCACGGCCTTCACCGACGGCTGGAACCGCTACCTCGCCGACACGGGGTCCGACGCCGTCACCGGGTGGTGCGCGGGCAGCGACTGGATCGTGCCCATCACCGCCGAGGACCTCTACGCCTACATGCGCTCCATCGCGCTCAACGCCAGCAGCATGCAGCTCACGGCCTACCTGGGCTCGGCCCAGCCGCCGACCGCCGACCCGGCGGCCGGACCCGCCGAGGCCGACACCCAGGCCGCCGAGCTCGCCGCGGCGTTGGCACCCTTCGACCAGGCCCCGATCGCCAGCAACGGCTGGGCCATCGGCTCCGAGCGCTCGACGTCGGGCGACGGCCTGCTCCTCGCCAACCCGCACTTCCCGTGGGAGGGCCAGCTCCGGTTCTGGGAGGCGCACCTCATCATCCCGGGCGAGTCGAACATCTACGGCGCCCAGCTCACGGGCGTGCCGGGCATCGGCATCGGCTTCACCGACCAGTTCGCCTGGACCCACACGGTCTCGGCAGGAAACCGGTTCACCGCCTACACCCTCACGCTCGCGCCCGATGACCCGACGGCCTACCTCGTCGACGGGCAGCCGACCCCGATGACGTCGACCAGCGCCACGGTCGAGGTGCTCCAGGACGACGGGTCGATCGCGACCGAGACGCGCACGCTGTGGTCGAGCGAGCTCGGTCCGATCCTCGACTTCCCCGGCGTCGGCTGGACCGACACCACCACCATCGCCGTGCGCGACGCCAACCTCGACAACGACGAGTTCGTCGACCAGTACTTCGCCATGAACGAGGCCCAGAGCTTCGACGAGCTCAAGCAGGCCTTCGCCGACCACCAGGCCGTGCCCCTGTTCAACACCGTCGCGGTCAGCCAGGACGGCCGGGCCTGGTACGCCGACGTCTCGGCCACCCCAGCGCTCAGCCCCGAGGCGATCGCCGCCTACGACGCGTCGGTCGCGGCCGGCGGGCTCGCCTCGATCGCCGCCGACAACGGCGTGGTCCTCCTCGACGGCTCCCTGTCGATGAACCGGTGGGTCGACGAGCCCGGCGCCCGAGATCCGGGGCTCGTGCCCTACGACCAGATGCCCCAGGTCGAGCGCCGCGACTACGTGTTCAACGCCAACGACAGCTTCTGGCTCAACAACGCCACGACGACGCTCGAGGGCGACTTCTCTCCCTTCCACGGCCGGCAGGGCACGCCGCGCTCCCCTCGCACCCGCAACAACGCCTGGGTGCTCTCCGACGTCTCGTCGACCTCCGGGGCCGGTGCCGACGGCACCTTCGACCTCGCCGAGGTCGAGGCCCTCGCGCTGCGCAACGAGGGCTTCACCGCGGCACAGCTCAAGGACGAGGTCGTCACCCGGTGCCAGACAGCGCCCACCGTCGAGGTGCCCGCGCTCCTCGACGACGACGGTGCCGTCGCGCTTGCCGCCGCGACCGTCGACCTGACCGACGCGTGCCAGGTGCTCGCCGCGTGGGACTCGATCTACGACCTGGACCGCGTCGGCGCCGCCCTGTGGCGTGAGCTCGTCTCGCGCTACAGCTTCGACGAGCTCACCGATGCCGGCGCGCTGTGGGCCGTGCCGTTCGACCCCGCCGATCCCGTCAACACGCCCTCGGGCCTCGCGGCACCGCCGGCAGGCGAGGCCGACCCCGTGCTGGTGAACCTCGGCCGGGCCGTGCAGATCCTCGACAAGGCCGGGTTCGGCGTGCACACGCCCCTGGGTGAGATGCAGGTGGCCAACCGCGACCAGACCATGGTGCCGATCCACGGCGGCACCAACGCCGACGGCGTCACGAACGTCGTCGGGTACTCCGGCACCACCGGCTCCACTGAGCCGTTCCCCCACCGTCCCGACCCCGTCGCGCCCGACTCGAACCTCACGCCCGAGGGCTACTGGATCAACACCGGCACGAGCTTCCTGATGGCGGTGCAGCTCACGGCCGATGGTCCCGTGGCCGAGGGCCTGGTGACCTACGGTGACACCGGCGACCGCAGCTCACCGCTGTTCGTGGTGCAGACCCAGCGGTTCTCCGACAAGAGCTGGCGCCCGTTCCTGTTCACCCCCGAGGCCATCACGGCCGATCCGAACCTCACGACGAGGATGCTCACGACCGCCTAGCGGCCGCCGCGTGGCGGGCCCCGGGGCTGTCCTCGAACAGCACGTGGCCGCCGGCGGCGAAGGCTGCTGCCGCGGTGGCCACCGCTCCCGGGTTTCCGAGCACCACCCGGGCGGCCTGCCCGACGAGCGCGGTCAACGCCCGGGGGGCCGGTCGGGTCGAGACCGACACCGCTCACCCAGGCATGCCCCGATGGATCGGTGCCGGCGCTGCCCGGTCGGTTCCCTTCGGCCACACGATCCGCCCTTCGGCCACGAACCCGCCCATGCCGGCCCCGCCGACGATCGTGCGCGCTCGTGCCCCAGCTACGAGTGCGGCACGGCCGCCTGATCAGCCACGGCCCCGGCGAAGGACCAGGCGAAGGACCAGGCGAAGGACGGGCGCAGGATCAGACCGACAGCGCCGGTACGTCCGACGGCAGGCCCCATGCGTCAGCCAGCAGCTCGAGCGACCGCAGCCGAGCGTCGATGCCCGGTGCCGACGGCACCACGATGAGCTCGTCGGCGTCGGCCTCGACGACGAAGTCGTCGAGGTAGGCCGACACCTGCGCGGCCGTGCCCACGGCGGTGTAGCGCATCATCGATGCCAGGCCGCGGCCCTGCGGCGATGCCAGCGCACGGTCGGCCTCGTCGTCGGTGAGGGTCCGACCGCGCCCGAAGAAGAGCGACGCCCGGGCGCGCGTCGATGCGAGCAGCTGGGCCCGCGCCTCGTCCTCGGTTTCGGCGACCAGCACGTTGAGCCCGGCCATGACCCGGGGGCCGTCGAGCTGGCCCGAGGGCGTGAAGCGATCGCGGTAGGTCGCCACCGCATCCCGGAGCGCGTCGGGAGCGAAGTGGGATGCGAAGCCGTACGGCAGTCCGAGGGCGGCGGCGAGCGTCGCCCCGAACAGCGAGGAGCCGAGGATGTGGACAGGCACATCGGTGCCCGCACCCGGTACCGCCTGGACGCCGGGGACACGGCTGTTCCCCGAGAGGTAGCCGAGGACCTCCTGGACGTCCTGGGGGAACGTGTCGGCCGAGCTGTGGTCTCGTCGCATGGCCCTCATCGTCGGCTGATCGGTGCCCGGGGCCCGACCGAGGCCGAGGTCGATGCGGCCGGGGTGCAGGGTGGCCAGGGTGCCGAACTGCTCGGCGATGACCAGCGGCGAGTGGTTGGGCAGCATGATCCCGCCACTGCCCAGGCGGATGGATTCGGTGTGCGCCGCGACGTGGGCGATGAGCACGCTGGTGGCCGACGACGCGATCGTGGCCATGTTGTGGTGCTCGGCGTACCAGACTCGGGAGTAGCCGAGCGCCTCGGCGAGGCGCGCCGTGCGGACGCTGTTGGCGAAGGCGTCGGCCGCGGTGTGGCCCTTGCTGATGATCGCCAGGTCGAGGATCGACAACGGGATTCGGCTCGGTACGGACATCAGCGGCAGACCTCAGGAGCGGTGGGCACGTCGGGAGGTCCAACCGGCGGATGCTGCCGCCTATTTCCGCCACGTAGCTCGACGGCACGTTTCTTTATGTGAGATTCAGTTAATCTGACGGGGTGGCTACCTCCGGACGCGCGCCGACCATCACCACCAACTCGACCACGGCTCCCGCGGCCCGCCGTCGTGGCCGGCCGCCGCGCATCTCCCCCGAGCTCATCGTCGACGCCGCCGTCGAGCTCGGCATCGACAACCTCACCATGCAGGCGCTGGCCACCCGGCTCGGCGTCACCACCCCCGCGCTCTACACCCACGTGTCGGGGCGCGACGAGGTCGTCGACCTCGTCGCCCAGGCCCTCCGCCACCGTGTCCGGGAGTTCGCCGCCGACACCGACGACTGGCGCGTCTGGCTGCGCGCCTTCGCTCACCTGGTGCACGCCCAGCTCGCCCCGTCAGCGGTCACGGTCCTCGCCGGCCAGGACGACGGCGATCCCGTTGGTCGCGTCGGCGTGGCCGAGCGTGGCCTCCAGCTGCTCATCGCGGAGGGCCTCACGGCCGAGGAGGCGGGCGCCACGATCTGGCACGTGTACCGCCTGGCGCTCACCAGCGGCACGCCGGCGAACCGGATGTTCGACGTGCACGTCCGCGAGACCGCGACGGTCCTCGATGCCGATCCCGACAACCGCTTCCCCGCCACCGACGCCGTGCGACGTGCCCTCAGCTCCACCGACCACGATGCGCTCGCGTTCGACCTCGCCCTCGTGGTCGACGGCATCGCGGCGCGCCTCGACCGCATCGCCACCCGACCGCCCGCCGAGGCCACGCCCTGAACCGACCCCTGAACCCGCTCCCCTGAACCCGCTCCCCTGAACCGCTGCCTGACCGAAGGACCACACCCGTGACCGATGCTCCAGACCACCTGCCCACTCCGACTCGTCGGTCCACCACCACCGCCGCCGATCCGCCCGCCCGCCGCCGGCCCTTCGAACCGGCACGGCTCGGCCCGCTCCACCTCAAGAACCGCATCATCAAGGCGGCGACCTTCGAAGGTGCCATGCCGCGCGGCGCGGTGAGCCAGGAGCTCATCGACTTCCACACGCGCGTCGCCCGGGGCGGCGCCGCCATGACCACCGTGGCCTACTGCGCGGTGTCGATGAACGGCCGGGTGAGCCGCGACACGATGGTGTTCACCGACGAGCTCGTTCCCGACCTCGTGCGCCTCACCGACGCCGTGCACGAGCACGACACGCGCATCTCGGCCCAGATCGGCCACGCCGGCCTCGTTGCCCAGGCCCAGTCGAAGAAGTACCCGTCGATGGCGCCCTCGACGCGTTTCAGCGCTCCGGCGAAGGGGATCGTCAGGGCGGCGACGCCCATCCAGCTCGACGAGGTCGTCGCCCAGTACGAACGGGCGGCCCGGGTCGCGGTGTCGGCCGGGTTCGACGCCGTCGAGATCCACCTCGGGCACAACTACCTCCTGAGCTCGTTCCTGAGCCCGAACCTCAACAAGCGCAAGGACGAGCTCGGCGGCAGCATCGAGAACCGCATCCGCTTCCCCCGGCGGGTGGTCGAGGCGGTGCGACGCGCCGTGCCGGACGACGTCGCCGTGCTGGCGAAGTTCAACATGGCCGACGGGGTCGACAAGGGCCTGTGGCTCGACGAGAGCCTGCCGATGGCGAAGCTGTTGGAGGACGACGGGCACCTCGACGCCCTCGAGCTGACCGGGGGGAGCTCGGTGCTCAACGGCATGTACTTCTTCCGCGGCGACGTACCGCTGCGGGAGATGGCCGAGTCCCAGAAGCCGCTCGTCGGACTCGGCATCCGCACCATCGGCCGTCGGATCTTCCCCTACTACCCGTTCGAGGAGGCCTTCTTCCTCCCCTTCGCCCGCCAGTTCCGGGACGAGCTGTCGATGCCGCTCGTCCTGCTCGGCGGCATCAACGAGCTGTCGACGATCGAGCACGCCCTCGACGACGAGGGCTTCGAGTTCGTCGCCATGGCCCGCGCCCTGCTGCGGGATCCGGACCTCGTCAACAAGCTCCGCGAGGGGCAGGCGTCGAGTGGCCTGTGCGTGCACTGCAACAAGTGCATGCCGACGATCTACTCCGGCACCCGCTGCGTGCTCGTCGACGCCGACCGCTGAGGGGCCACGACGCCAGGGAACCGGACCCCGGAGAGATCCGTGCCGAGGAGCCGGCCGACGAGCGCGGGCTACGCCCCGTCGATCACCACCGGGACGACGTAGCGCTCGATCATGGCGCGCTCGTCCTCGGGTGACGGGGCCGGGAGCGTGAGCAGCGACAGCACCACCCGCACGACCCATCGGGCGCGGTCGCGGATCTCGGGGTCGGCGACGTCTCCGAGGAACGCCGCGACGAAGGCCTCGATGACCTCGGACCGCATCGCGAGCTCGGAAGCGGCGCCGACGTTCACCTCGGTGAACCACACGGCGAGCACCGGCTGGGACCGCACGCCGCGGAGCGCCGCCTCGACGGCGAGCACCAGCCGCTGGCGCGCATCGGTGACATCGGCCGTCTCCGCGTGCACGGCACGCCCGATCCGGCGGGCTTCGCGGTGCACGAACGCGAGCCGCAGGGCCTCGCGGTTGGGGACGTAGCGGTAGAGCGTGGCCCGGCTGCAGCCCGCCGCCCTCGCCACCTCGTTCATGCCGACGCGATGGACGCCGCGCTCGGCGAACAGGACGCCCGCGGCGTCGAGGATCCGGTCGACGGCCAGGGACTCGCGCTCGGGCGCGAGCCAGCTCGAGCTGGTCGTCCGGCCCGCCATCTCGCCGGCCGTCTGGCCCAGGTGGGGGTCGGAGAGGTCGCTCATGGGAGACCTCCGGCCGCGACGAACGGCAGGGTCGCGTAGCGCCGCACGAAGTGCCCCGGTGCGAAGGTGCCGGCCGCCGCATCCACGGCGAAGTCGGGACAGCGGGCCAGGAGCTCCTCCAGCGCGACCCGGCCCTGGAGCCGGGCGGCGGCCGCACCGAGGCAGTGGTGGGCGCCGTAGCTGAACGAGAGCTGCGCCTTGAACTGCCGGGCGATGTCGAGGTCGTCGGCGTCGGGGCCGAACTCGCGGGGGTCGCGGTTGGCCGACCCGTAGAGGAGGAGGACCTTGACACCCTCGGGGATCTCGCGTCCGTGCAGCTCGACGGATCGGGTGGTCGTGCGGGCCAACCCCTGGACCGGGGCGGCGAGGCGGAGGAGCTCCTCCACCGCACCCGGGATGCGCGCCGGATCGTCGATCAGCGACGCCCGCTGGTCGGGCTGCGCGGTCAGCAGCTCGGCCGCGACCCCGAGCAGTCCCGTGGTCGTGTCGTTGCCGCCGGTGACCATGGTGAACGCGAACCCCAGGATCTGGAGGACCTCGACATCGCTCGCCTCCGCATCGACGAGCTGGGAGATCGTGTCGTCTCCCGGGTTCGCCCGCTTCTGCTCGATCAGCTCGCCGAAGTAGGCGAAGAGCTCGCCCACGGTCTCGCCGGCGTCGAGCACGTTGCCCGCGGCGTTGGCGGCCACGATGCCCTCGGTCCAGCGATCGAACCGGGGCCAGTCGTCGGTCGGCACCCCGAGGTAGTGGGCGACGACGAAGCTGGGGAGCGGCTTGAACAGCTCGGTGACGAGGTCGCCCGCGCCCTCCGCGCGCAGCCGCTCCAGGCGGTCGACGACGAAGGCGCGCACCGCCGGCTCGATCTCGGTGACGTGGCGCGGCGTGAACCCCCGCCCCACCAGCCGCCGGAACGCCGTGTGCTCCGGGGGGTCGAGCATCACCAGGGGCCGGGCGTCGGTCAGACCTGCCTTGGCGAGCTCGTCCTCCTCGAAGGTGAGGCCGCGCGCCGACGAGAAGGTCGACGTGTCACGTGCCGCCGCGAAGACGTCGCCGAAGCGGGACAGCACCCAGTAGCCGTGCGGGCCGGGCCCGTCCTCCACGTGGTGGACCGGGTCGTGGTCGCGCAGCTCGGCGTACATCGCCCACGGCGACCGCCAGGTCTCTCCACTGCACGGCACGAACCGGGGTGAGACATCTTGGTTCATATGTCTCTGTTCTAGGGCAATCCCGCCGCCTTGTCACCCGTGTCGCCGATCTCGCCCGACTGGCGTGGTGATCAGGTGGCCTCGGAGTTCGGTTGGTTGCCCTCGTAGAACTGGCTGTACCAGCGCCGGTACTCGGGGATGGGACCATCGCCCTTCACCAGCACGGGATGCTCCTGGAACTTCATGTCGCGCCAGATGGGGACGTCGGCCTCGATGCCGAACTGCCCGACGACGGACTCGATCAGGTCGCCGGCAGCCGGTTCGACCGCGAACGGGAAGTAGAAGTGCCAGAGCAGCCGCACGTTGCCCCGGTCGATGGGGGTGGAGTTGGCGACGATCGTCATCAGGTCGGTGAACCGCAGGATGGCCACGCCCGGGCCGAAGGACTGGCGGGTGAAGCTGAGCCCGTCGCCCAGCTCCTCGGTGACGAAGGAGATCGGGCCGTCGAACTGGTGCGTCGACGTCTCCTTGGGGACGACCTCGCGACCGTGGACGTACTTGAAGTGGGCGAAGTCGACGTTGTTCTCGGCCATCTCCTGCAGGGCGGCCACGAGCTCCTTCTCGTAGGTGTGCGGCGCGCTCCACGACGGATCGTCGTGCTCGGGGACGCGGGGGATCTCGAAGTTCGGTTCGGCACCGCCGGCGTGGTGCCAGAGGTAGACGAATCCGTCCTGCTCCCGGACGGGGTGGGTGTCGACCCGGGCCTTGGCGGGGATGCGGGCGTCGGAGTACGGGATGTTCACGCACTGGCCGTCAGAACCGTACTCCCAGCCGTGGTACGGGCACTGCAGGTGGGTGCCGAGCACCTTGCCCCCACCGAGGTGTGCCCCCATGTGGGGGCAGTGCGGGTCGATCACGTGCATCGCGCCGTCGTCGTCGCGGTAGGCCACGAGGTCCTGATCGGTCGCCTTGATCGTGACGATGTCGCCGGGCGCGACCTCGTCGCTGCGCAGCAGCGCGAACCAGCCGTTGGGTGCCGGGAGCACGTGGTCGCGGGCGGGCAGGTCGGACACGACGCGGCGGTTGCGCTCGCGCGCGGTGGGCGACGGGACCGACGTCCCCCGCACAGCCGCGAGGTCGGGCAGCACCGTGCGCTGCATCCGCCCGTAGGCCTCGGCGATGACGTTCTGGCCGTGACTGCCGCCCTTTGCCGCCGCAAGGTCACGGTCGGGTGCCACGGTGTCATCGGACGCGACATCGGTGCGGGTGTCGTTCGCCATGGTCACTCCCCTCGGCCGGATGGCCGGCCAGCTCGAACTGGAACCGGTTCTAGCACCCCGGTCCCCGCGACGAAGACCCGACTCGCTCGCCGAAGAACCCAGGCCGAAGGCCCGCCCCGGACAGCACACCCGTCACAGGAGAGCCGAAGCACTTCCGCACCGAACACAGCTGGTCCCAAGCCGAGCTCGGCGAATGCATCGGCGCCGACAGCCAACGCGTCAGCCGCTACGAAAGCGAACGCATCACTCGGCATCGACGCCCTCATCCGCCTCGCCGAAGCCCTCGACTACCTCGTCACCGAAGCCGCACCCCGGGCTCGCACTCCCCTCGTCATGGACACGAGGGGGTCTCGGGTGAGGACGGTGGCGGTGGCGGGGTCGTAGAAACTCGACGACCTGACGATGCTTCGGGCCGAACCGGCCCGGTACCCGAGGTGACCAGCGGGAACGCGGGGCGATCGGCGCGACGCCGTGCCGAGCAGCGGACCGGACGCGCGAACGCGTGCTCCTGGCCAGCGGTGGTGTGGCCGCGATGGATCTCGCCGATGGCGAGCGGGGTCACGGGGTCACGGGGTCACGGGGTCACGGGGTCAGTCTCGCACCGGGCGTTGGGCGGTGCCGGGCTTTACGCCTGGAGGTCGGCCCAGGTCAGGGCACGACGGTGAAGGCGTCGACGTGTGCTGGGCGCACGACTCCGAAGTGGCGGTGGTCGAGCGTGGCGATCCGTTCGACGCGGTGGCGATCTTGAGATGTTCGGCCACGGTGATGACCGAGGCGTCGACGAAGCCGGGGCATCGAAACCGCACCCCGACGACCCCTCACCGGCCCCGACCACGAACTCGCCGACCGCATCAACGACCTCGCCAACCTCGACCCCGACGACCGCGACGCCATCCTCCACATCCTCGACGGCCTCATCGCCAAAACCGTGCCCGCAACGCCCTCCACGTCGTCGACTGAACCGCCCTGGGTCTGGTGGAGACTCGGTTGGTTGGTTTACCAGCCTCTG